>JADLAC010000029.1 GCA_020848435.1 Burkholderiales bacterium
TAGGAGCCTGTCGGAGTTGATTTCACGTGTGCGACGGAGGCGATTTTCGCGCAGGGCTAGGAGGACGACGCAGCCGATAGCGAGACTATCGGCAAGTCGTTCGACACCGCCATGCGCGAAAATCGCCTCGTCCCTTGGGGTTGCGCCCACAACGCATCGCGCGAAATCAAGTCCGACAAGCTCCTAAAGCCCCGGACGAAGAACCCGCGGCGGTATAATCCAAGGCTTGCGGCAGCGCCGAATCCGGGCGCCATGCCTGCCTGGCAAAACGATGATCCGAAGCCTGTTGCGGCGAGTGTTCTCACGTGGTTCGACCAAGCCCAAGGTCATCGCCTTCGCCTCGCACGGCATCGCGGCCGCCAGCATCAGCCAGTGCGCGCGCCGCGTGGTCGAGGCGCTGCAGGGCCACGGTTTCAAAGCCTTCGTCGTCGGCGGCGCGGTCCGCGACCTGTTGCTCGCCAAGCATCCCAAGGATTTCGACCTTGCGACCGATGCCCATCCCGAGCAGGTAAAGGGCGTATTCCGGCGCTCGCGCATCATCGGCCGGCGCTTTCGGCTGGTGCATTGCATGTGCGGCAACGAGACGGTCGAGGTGGCCACCTTCCGGCGCGGCCACGACCAGGAGGAAGACGCGGCCGGGCACACCGACGAGCACGGGCGGCTGCTGCGCGACAACGTCTACGGCAGCCAGCCGGACGACGCCGCGCGGCGCGATTTCACCATCAATGCGCTGTTCTACGATCCGGCCACGCAGGAGATCGTCGACTACCACAACGGCTGGGCCGACCTGAAGAAGAAGCAGCTACGCATGATCGGCGACCCCGATATCCGCTATCGCGAAGACCCGGTGCGCATGTTGCGGGCGGTGCGCTTCGCCGCCGCCTACGGGCTGGAGATCGAGAAGAAGACGTTGGCGCCCATCCGCCCGCTGGCGCCGTTGCTGCAAAACGTGCCGCCGGCGCGGCTGTTCGACGAGATGCTGAAGCTGCTGCTGTCCGGTCACGCGACCCAATGCGTGACCCGACTGCGGCGCGAAGGCCTGCACCATGGGTTGCTGCCGCTGCTCGATGTGATCCTGGAGCAGCCACTGGGTGAGCGTTTCGTCATGCTCGCGCTCAACACGACCGACGTGCGGATCCTCGAGGGCAAGCCGGTTTCGCCGGGTTTTCTGTTCGCAGCCTTGCTCTGGCACGAAGTGCTCGCGACCAGCAAGAAGATCCGCGAAGGCGGCATGGCGCCGATGCCCGCGCTGTTCCTCGCCATGGACCAGGTGCTCGATACCCAGACCGCCAAGCTCGCCA
Organism: Burkholderiales bacterium; assembly: GCA_020848435.1. Taxonomy (GTDB): domain Bacteria; phylum Pseudomonadota; class Gammaproteobacteria; order Burkholderiales; family WYBJ01; genus WYBJ01. The sequence goes on from JADLAC010000029.1 coordinate 1,302, forward strand.
TTCCGCGCCGTTATACCACCGACATGAAGGATCTGTGGGCCCTGCAACAGCGGCTGGAGAACCGCACCGGACGGCGGCCGTTTCGCGTGCTGGAGCACCCGCGCTTCCGCGCCGCTTACGACTTTCTCCAGTTGCGCTGCGATTGCGGCGAGCTCGAGGCCGAGGTCGGGGATTGGTGGCGGCGATTCCAGCAGGCGAGCGCGCACGAACGCGAAGGCATGCTGCTGCGCGAGGGCGATGCTAAGCGCCGCCGCCGGCGCCGGCGCAAGCCGTCCACGGCGCAGGCGCAACCGGACGCCCCCGTGTAGGCCCTTGGCAGGCGATGCACGACGTCTTCATCGGCCTGGGCAGCAACCTGGACGATCCGGTGGCCCGGGTCCGGGCTGCGATAGGCGCGCTCGGATCCCTCGACGCCACGCAGCTCGTGCGCGCCTCGTCGTTGTATCGCACCAAGCCCGTCGGCTATGCGCAGCAGCCTGATTTCGTGAATGCCGTAGCCCGGCTCGCGACCCGGTTACCGGCGCATGTGCTCTTGCAGCAGTTGCAGGCCATCGAGCAAGCGGCCGGGCGCACTCGCAGCCTGGCCAACGGTCCGCGCACATTGGATCTCGATCTTCTGCTCTATGATGGCGCGCACATCGCTACGCCGCCGCTCGCCGTGCCGCATCCACGCATGCATGCAAGGGCGTTCGTCCTGGTGCCGCTGGTCGAGATCGCACCTGGGGTGGAAATCCCCGGCCGGGGTGCGGCCGCAACGCTGCTGGAAGCCCTGGGCACCCACGAGGTGGTACGGATCGGCGATGCTTGACGCGTCCGCCAAGGGCCGCTACATCGCGGTCGAGGGTCCCATAGGCGCCGGCAAGACCTCGCTTGCGCGCAGGCTCGCCGCGCATCTCGGGGGCAGCGAGATGCTGGAAGAGCCGCAACACAATCCTTTCCTCCCCGGCTTCTATCAGGAGCCCGCACGTTACGCGCTCTCGACCCAGCTGCATTTTCTGCTGCAACGGGTGAACCAGCTGCGCTCGCTCGCGCAGGGCGGCATCGACGCACACGCGATCGTCGCCGACTTCATGCTGGACAAGGATCGCTTGTTCGCGGCCATCAACCTGGACCCGGACGAGCTCGCCTTGTACGAAGGGCTGTACCGGCATATCCGGCCGCAGGCGCCGGCGCCGGACCTGGTGATCTACCTGCAAGCCTCGCCGGCGACCCTGCTGGAGCGGGTGCGGCGGCGGCGCGCGGAGTACGAACGCGGTCTTACGCTCGACTACCTACACCGGCTGTCGGCGGCGTATGCAAGCTTCTTTCATGCTTACAGCGCCGCGCCGGTGCTCATCGTCAATTCCGACCATCTCAACTTTGTTGATCGCGACGCCGATTTTGAATTATTGTTGCAGCGCATGCGCGGCCTCAAGGGGCCGCGGGAGTATTTCAGCCTGGGATAAGGACGAGCGACGTGCGCGTGACGCTGGCTGCATTGCAAAAGATGGCGCTGGACGGCGGCAAGATCGCGATGCTGACGTGCTACGACGCGAGCTTCGCCAGCCTGCTCGAGCACGCAGGCGTCGATGTACTGCTCATCGGCGATTCGCTCGGCAACGTCATCCAGGGCCAGGAGTCGACCTTGCCGGTGAGCATGGACGACATGGTCTACCACACCCGCTGCGTGGCCCGCGGCGCGAAGCGGGCCTTCATCGTCGCCGACATGCCCTTCGGCAGCTTTCAGCTCGGACCGGCGCAGGCGTTCGAGAATGCCGCCCGGCTGATGGCCGCGGGCGCCCAGATGGTGAAGCTCGAAGGCGGGGCGGTGATGGTCGATAGCGTCGACTTCCTCGTGCGCCGCGGTGTGCCGGTATGCGGCCACCTGGGCTTGACGCCGCAGTCGGTGCACCAGCTCGGCGGCTATCGCGTGCAAGGCCGCGAGGAAGGCGGCGCGCGGCAACTGGTCGCGGACGCCGTGGCCTTGTCCGAGGCGGGCGCAGCGTTCATCGTGCTGGAAGCCGTCCCCGCCAAGCTCGCGGCCGAGACCACGCGGGTGGCCTCGGCATTGACGATCGGCATCGGCGCCGGCGTCGATTGCGATGGGCAAGTCCTCGTGTTGCACGACATGCTCGACGTCTATCCGGGGCGCAAGGCGAAGTTCGTCAAGAACTTCATGGCCGGGGCCGCGAGCATACAAGCCGCCGTCGAAGCGTACGTGAAGCAGGTCAAGGCCAAGGAATTCCCCGGGCCGGAGCACGCCTTCTAGCAAACCGCCAACCCGCCGTGAGCGGCAGCGCGCCGCGCTCACGATTCTTCGATTCGAAGTTATGGACGTCATTCACTCGGTTGCTGCCTTGCGCGAACGCCTGGAACGGGTGCCGAACAACGTGTTCGTGCCGACCATGGGCAATCTGCACCAGGGCCACATCCAGCTCATCGACATCGCCAAGCCGCGGGCCGCGTGCACGGTCGTCAGCATATTCGTCAACCGCCTGCAATTCGGCCCCCAGGAGGACTTCGACCGCTATCCGCGGACGCTGGAAAACGATTTCGAGCAATGCCGCTCGACCGGTGTCGATGTCGTGTTCGTACCCGATGAGCGCGAAATCTATCCGGAGCCTCAGACCTTCGTGGTCGAGCCCTCGGATCTGCAGCACATCCTCGAAGGGGCCGCACGACCCAAGCACTTCCGCGGCGTGGCCACCGTCGTGCTCAAGCTGTTCAACATGGTGCGGCCGCATTCGGCCATTTTCGGCAAGAAGGACTATCAGCAGTACATCGTGCTGCGAGACATGATCCGGCAGTTCGCGCTGCCGATCGAGATCATCCCGGCCGAGACCGTGCGCGCCGACGACGGGCTCGCCCTTTCCTCGCGCAACCAATACTTGTCGCCGCCGCACCGGCGCGAAGCCCCGCGGCTTTACCAGACGCTATGCCAGATGCGTGACGAGCTGCTGCAAGGCGCTCGCGATATGCAACGCCTGGAGCTCGAGGGCATGGCTGGATTGGCGCGCAACGGCTGGCGTCCCGACTACATCGCGATCCGGCGGCAAGCCGACTTGCAGGCCGGGACGCCGGAGGATACGCACCTGGTCATCGTCGCCGCCGCTCGGCTGGGGCCGACGCGTCTGATCGACAACATCGAAATCGAGCTGCCCGGGCCGTAGGCAGCCCTCGGCCCAGGTCGCGCTGCGCCCCGGATCAGGCCGGGAACGACACCTGGGCGCGCCCCACGGCAGGGAATTCCACCACGACCTCGGCCGCGGGCTCGACCATGTGCATGCCCAGCCAGGCGCCCGTGGTCACCACCGTATTGGCGGCGAGCCCGCCGCGCTCACGGGCGTGGTTGGCAAGCCATGGCAGCAGCCCCAGGGGATTGCCCACCGCATGGGTGCCCGTGCCCTGCTTCAGGAGCGCGCCGTTCACCCACGTCCGCACCTCCAGCGTGGCGCAATCGATGGGCGCGTAGTCGCGCCGACCGCTGCCGCGCACCAACGCGAAATTGAGCTGATGGTCCGCGAGCTTGGTGGCGCCCTCGGCGCTTTCCCAGTCGGCCAGCCGGGAGTCGCACACTTCGATGGCAACGCATAGCTCGTCCAAGGCGGCCATCACCTCGGATTCGGTGTACGCGCTCGCTCGCGGCGGCAAGGCGGCTTTGAACACCACGGCGATCTCCGCCTCGACCCCGATCATGTGCAGCCCCCGCGCATTGATCCGGGCCGGGCTCGCCAGCACATCGAAGATCGGTGCGGCGGTGGGCTCGGTGCGGCCATCGGGGGCACCGACTTTCCATCCGGCCCGCGCCGTCTTACCCAACAGGCGGGCGACTTCATCTTGCACGGCATAGGCTTGCGCAGCCGTGCGCGGTCGCAGCTCGGCGGGGAGGACGATGCGCCGGCCTTGCGCGCGTGCATCGGCCAGGATTTGCGCTGCCCGAAGGATATCCATCGACATGGCTGCCTCGCGAGGTGGAAAACATCATTATGACGCCCGTGGCTGGCGCGAAGACGAGGCGGTCCACGCCAGGCGAAAATGCGCCTCAAATGCGTTGCCACGTGCGCGCATTTCCCGTATCTTGGCCGGGCAATCGATTCGACGCCCGGCATGACGCGCACGGGTGAAACGCCCGGGCGTAGCCTGTTCGGGGTCATGACGCTGGCTTGACTCGCATTGCGGGGGATGGGTCGCGATATGCGATGGACATCCGGACGTCTAAATTTTCTTGGGAAGTCGCATGGCAACTGGAACCGTGAAGTGGTTCAATGAAGCAAAAGGCTATGGATTCATCACCCCGGACGATGGCGGGCAGGACCTGTTCGCGCATTTCTCCGAAATCCAGGCGAAAGGGTTCAAGACCCTGCAAGAGAAGCAGAAGGTCAGCTTCGAAGTGAAGACCGGCCCCAAAGGGAAACAGGCCGCGCAGATCAAGCCGGTATAACACCACCAACGACGCTCTCTGCGAGCCCGGACCGCAGTCGTCACGACTGCGGTTTTTTTTCGTCCCGCGCGCTGCCGGCGGGCGGGACGCTCGAGCGGCGCGCATGATGCAGGCATAGCAGCGCGATGGCCGAGGGGATCACCAGCAAGCCGAAGCTCGTGCTGTAGCTGTCGAAGATCGTGAACGCGGTCGCGAACAGGAGCGGCGCCGCGACGCTGCTGACGTTGACGAAGAACAGCGCGCCGCCGGTCGCGTTGCTCACCTGGCCGGCCGGTGCGAGGCGCGCGACTTCGCCCAGGAAGGCGCCGTTCCAGCCGCTCGCGCTGAAGCCCAAGACGAAGAACAGCACGTAGACCAGCGGCCGGGGCCAGCCCAGCGCCAGCGTTCCGGTGCCCAAGGTCGCGGCGACGAGCGTGGCGGCGAGCAGCGCGAGCGCGAGCAGCGCGTCGCGGCGCCGGTCGGCGTACCAGCCCCAGAACACACGCCCGCACACCCCGCCGACTTGCGCCACGGTAAGGATCCAGCCCGCCTCCACCAGCGGTAGCGAGAACTGCTCGTAGAACATCGCGACGGTGTAGCTCTGCATGCAGATCTGGCTCGCGCAAATGCCGGCGCCGGCCAAGGCCATGAGCCGCAGACGCGGCCGGTGCCAGATGATGCGCACCGCCCCCAGCGGATTGGCGGCAAGCGGCGTGGCGGGGATGCGATCGTCATCCCAGCGCCGGCGCCAGCGCTCCATCACGAGAGCCATGCCGAGGGCGGCGAGCGCATCCAGCCATAGGGCCCATTGCCAGCCGGCCGTGATCGTGACCACCGGCATGATGGTGGCGGTCAACACTCCGCCCAGGGGCACGCCGCTTTGTTTCAGCGAGAACACGACATTGCGCCGATGCGCGGGGGTGAATCGAATGAGGATGTGCGAGGCCGACGGCGTCAACATGCCGTAGCCGATACCGACGCTGAGCGAGGCCGGGACGGCGCAGGCGAGACTCGGGATGCTCAGCGCAGCGGCGCCGGCTGCGACCAGCACCAGCCCGGCCTGGTTGACGCGGGTGGCGCCCCAGCGCAAGGAAAGGTTGCCGCCGAAGACCAGCGCGACGATGATGCCGAAGGCCATCAGGCTCGCCTGGTAGCCGATCGCGTACACGGGCACGCCGTAAGCCTTGGCCGCGAACGGGGCGATGGCGGGCAAGGTCAGCGCCGAGATCGTACCGAGGGTGTGCGCGAGGGTGAGAACGCCGACCAGCGTGAGGAACTCGCCGCGGCGCATCGGCGCCGCGGTCGGCGGCGCGCTCATCGGCCCGCGGTGAAGCTGCTCACCCGAACGGGCCGACGCCGATCAGCCATGCGTGCAGGTGGAAGGCGAACGCCGCCCAGAGTGCGAGCCCGATCGCGACCGCGACGGCATCTCGCGCCAAGGACGCGCTCGGATAGCGGGTGCCGGCGGCACGGTCGCGCGCTCGCGCCGCCTTGAAATCGAATACCGCCCAGACGAGGAAGGCGCCGAACAGCAGCACATCGCCGAGCCGGCCGTTGGAGATCAGATGCGCTAGCGCCCACAGCTTCACGCCAACGAGCATCGGGTGGCCGAGCGCGGCCTTGATGCGCGTGCCGGGGATGTAGGCCGCGGCAATCAGCACGAATATCGGAGCGGTGAGCAGCGCCGCCGCGTGCCGCGTCCACAGCGGAGGCTCCCACAGCGTTACGGGCTCGGCCCGCGTCATGCCGTAGCCCCAGACGATGAGCGCGAATCCGAGCAGCGAGACGATCGAATACAGCCCCTTCCAGCGCTGCTCGCCCAGCCGGGCGATCTGGCGTGCACGCCACGGCTCGGCGACGATGCGCAGCGAATGCGCGCCCAGGAAGACGAGCAGGCCGGCGATCAGGACGCTCATGCGTAAGCTCCCGCGAACCCGCGTGCCGCGCCCATTGCCGCGTCTCGGCCCGTCAGCCCGGGACCGAATCGTCCTCGGCTGCGGCGCCAACGACGGCAGGTTCGAACAATGTCCTCGGTAGCGGTTCGGTGTCGAAAGCGGTGTCGCCCTCGGCTTGCGGTGCGCCGCTCGCTTCCAGGCGCGCGAAATCGTACCAGGCGCGATCCGCCAGGTGCGACGGCGCCACGTTCTGCAATGCGCGCAGCATGTTGTCCAGCCGGCCCGGATGCTTGCGCTCCCAGCCCTGGAGCATGTCCTTCACCAGCTTGCGCTGCATGTTCTCCTGCGATCCGCAGAGCGTGCAAGGGATGAGCGGAAACTCGCGGATGCGCGCGTACGCGGCAATATCCTTCTCGCGGCAATAGTACAACGGCCGGATGACGACGTTGGAGCCGTCGTCGCTCACCAGCTTGGGCGGCATGGCCTTCATCTTCGAGCAGAAGAACATGTTGAGCAGCAGCGTGGTCAGGACATCGTCGCGATGATGGCCGAGCGCGATGCGGGTCGCGCCGAGCTCGCGCGCGACCCGATAGAGCACACCGCGCCGCAGCCGCGAGCAGAGCGAGCACATGGTCTTGCCTTCGGGGATCAGCCGCTTGACGACGCTGTAGGTATCTTGCACTTCGATCCGGTAATGCACGCCGATCGAGCGCAAGTAGCGCGGCAGCACGTCCTCGGGAAAGTCGGGCTGCTTCTGATCGAGGTTGACCGCGACCAGCTCGAAGCGAAACGGCGCGTGCTGCTGCAACGTGAGCAGCACGTCGAGCAGGGTGTAGCTGTCCTTGCCCCCGGACAGACATACCATGACCTTGTCGCCGTCGCCGATCATGCCGTAGTCGGCCGAAGCCTTGGTCGCAAGGCGCGTCAGCCGCTTCGCGATCGGTGACGAATTGAAGGCTTGGTGGCGGGAGAGCGTGCGCTGGCTGCCGTCCATGAGCGGGGGGATGTTCAGCAGCGAACCGGTCGGGACACTGCAAAACGGAGATATTATCGTCTGGCCGGGGTGACGCCAAGCCGCGAGCCGCTCGCCGGCCGTTCATCGATCGCACGCATGCAAGGAGCGAGGAAGCACGGATGCGATGCCACAACGCCCAGCCTGCTTTCGCCGGCCTGCTGCTGATCGCCATTGCGCTGGCGACAGCGTGCACGCACCTGGGCTTGCAGCAGCGCGAGGTGTTCGTCTCCGCCGACAAGCTGAGCGAGGCGCTCGCCAAGCGATTGAGCATCGAAAGAAAGCTGCTCGATGTATTCACCGTTCGCATCGCGCAGCCGAAAGTGACGCTGGAGCCTGGGTCGCAGCGGCTACGCGTGGACTTCGATCTGAGCCTCGGCCATCCCTTTTCCACCCGGCCCATGAGCGGGCGCGCCGGGATCTCGGGCGCATTGGGCTACGACGCGGCCTCGCGCAGCGTCATGCTGCTGGAGCCGAAGGTCGAGCGATTCGAAATCGAGGGTACACCGCCGGCAGTGCGCGATCCGCTCGGCCGCCTGGGCGCCGCGCTCGGCGCCGAATTGCTCGGCAAGTACCCGCTGCTCACCTTGCAGCCGCGCGATCTGACCGCCTATGGCCGCGAGTACCGCGTGCTCGGTTTCGAAGTGCTCGAGAAGGGCATCCAAGTCGTGCTGCGCGCCAAGGACTGACCCGGTCTTCTCATCCGGCCGGGCCGGTGCGCGCAGTCGATTGACTCGGATCCGTTCATCCGGCCGGATCAGATTCCTCGGTCGATCGAACCCGGATCCGTTCCTCGGGCCGGGTCAGATCTCAATCCAGCCGCGCCCCCGCCTTGCGCACGACTTCGCCGAGCCGGGCCTGTTCCTTGCCCATGTAGGCGGCGAACTCGGCCCCGGGCATGAGCGATATTTCGAGGCCGAGGCGCTGGATGCGCTCGCGGTTCTCGGGCGCTTGCACGATCTTCGTCACCTCGGCGCCGAGCCGGTTGACGATATCGGCCGGCATGCCGGCCGGTCCCGCGAGGCCGATCCAGGAAATGAGCTCGAAGCCTTTCACGCCGGCTTCGTCCACGGTTGGAATATCGGCCGCGGCTTGGATTCGCTTGGCCGTCGTGATCCCCAAGGCCCGCAGCCGCCCTGCCGCCACTTGCGGAATGGCGGCCGAGGCGACGACGAACATGACGGGAATCTGCCCGCCGAGCAGGTCGGCTTGCGCTTGCGCGGCAGCCTTGTAGGGCACGTGCACCAGGTCGATGCCCGTCATGGTCTTGAGCAGCTCCGTGGCGAGGTGCGCCGGGCTGCCGTTGCTGGGCGAGCCGTAGTTGAGCTGTCCCGGCCGGGACTTGGCGAACGCGATGAGCTCCTTCAGGTTCTTCACCGGCAGCGAAGGATGGACGGTGAGTATGAACGGCGCGAACGCGACCCGCACCACCGGCGTGAAATCCTTCAGCGTATCGAACGGAAGCTTCGAGTAGAGGCTCGCATTGACCACGTGATTGGCCGCGATCATGATCAGCATGTGACCGTCGGGCGGGGCTTTGGCAACGGCCGCTGACGCGGGTATGCCATTGGCGCCGGGCTGATTGTCGACCACCACCTGCTGGCGCAGGCTCTCGCTCAAGCGCTGCGCGATCAGGCGCGCGAGCGCGTCGGTCGCGCTGCCGGTCGAATACGGCACGATCAGGCGCACCGGCTTGCTCGGATAGGTTTGCGCGAATACTGGCAGCCCCAGCACGGCGGCGAGGGCGAAGGCGAGCAGCGTGCGGATCATGCGGGTCTCCTCGAAAGGTCAGCGGTACCATCATAGATGCTTGGCGGCGCGGCCGGCGTTGATATGCCGGGCATGTATTCGAGCATGGCATCGCAGAGCCAGCGCCAAAGATAGTCCGCGTAGCTTCGGTCCACCATGACGCGGAATGCGCGTTCTCGGCCCTCCACGTAGGGCCAGAGCAGGACGCGCGCCTTGGCGAGCAGCGTGCGGGCGCACTGGCCGGGGGCGAATAGAGCCGGATGCAGGTCCAGCGGGCAACCCTTGCGCAGGACGTCTTCCGCGCGCGCGCCGTGCAAGTCGAGGCCGCAGTAGCTGTCGCTCACGTCGGTGAGCACGATGAAGTGCTCGTCTGCCAGGTCGCGCAGCGCCGCGAGCCCCGTGTCGCCGGCGCCGTGGCCGAGATCGATGAGCCATTGGTCGGGCGCGAGCCATGCAAGCGTCCCGGCGCCGAATCTGCGCGTGGTATTGCACACCGGCAACGCGACCCCGAGGGCATGCTCCACGGCCTCGATCGCGGCGCGCTCGTCCGCACGCACGCGCAGCTCGTAATAGTGCGCAGAAGGCGCGACCGCCATACGCACGCTCGCCTCGGCGGCCGCGAGGCTCGGCGCGCGCAGGTGGGCAAGCGCCCCGCGGATTGCCAGTGCCTCAGCCATGCAGCCTGCTGCCTTCGGGATCGTAGAACCGCGGCGAGCACAGGCGCGCTGCCCGCGGCGTACCTCGATCGATGACGCTCACCGCCTCGCCCAGGCGAGCGAGCCCGTCGCTGACCATCGCCAAGGCAATGGATCGGCCGAGCGTGGGACTCGAATAGCTCGAGGTGACGCGGCCGATGGCGGCGGCAGGCCCGTGCTGCCGCGAGGTTGCTCCCGAGGCCGCGACGATGGGGCTGCCTTCGGCGACCACGATGCCGGGATCATCGCTCTCGAGGCCGACGAATTGCAGCCGGCCGGATCGCTTGAGCTCCGGGCGCGACAGCGAGTGTTTGCCGATGAAGTCGGACTTGGTGCGGCTGATGAGCCATTCGGCGCCCAGGTCGCGCGCCGATACGGTGGCGTCGGCATCGTGTCCCACCACGAAAAACCCTTTTTCCGCCCGCAGCACGTGCAAGGCTTCGGTTCCGATCGGCTCGATGCCAAGGTCGCTCCCGCGATCCATCAACCGCTGCCACAGCCCGAGGCCGTAGCGGGCCGGAACATAGAGCTCGTAGGCGAGCTCGCCGGTGAAGCTGACGCGCAACAGCCGCGCCGGCGCCCCCTCGATGCTGCCCTGGTGGATGCTCATGAAAGGGCAGCGCTCGCGCGCCAGGTCGAAGCTCGTCTCCAGGCGCTCCAGCAGCACGCGAGCGCGCGGCCCGCTCACGAGAATCCCGGCCCATTGCGTGGTCACCGGTACGGCGAATACCCGCCACCGCGGCCACTCGCACTGGAGCCACTCTTCGATCCAGTCCGCCACGGCGTCCGCGTGACCGGAGGTCGTGGTCATGAAGTAGCGATCCGCGCCGAGCCGCGACGTGGTGCCGTCGTCGAACACCATGCCGTCGTCTTTGAGCATGAGCCCATAGCGCGCACGGCCCGGCTTGAGCGTGGAAAAGTCGTTGGTATAGAGCATATCGAGCAGGCGCACGGCATCGGGACCGTGGATGTCGAGCTTGCCCAGCGTCGAGACGTCGCACAGCGTCACGGCGTTGCGGGCGGCGATGCACTCGCGCCGCACGGCGGCGGCGAACGATTCAGCCGCGCGCGGGTAACAGGCCGGACGCCGCCAGGCGCCCACCGGTTCCATCAGCGCCGCATGCGCTTCGTGCCAATCGCTGATCGGCGTGCGCCGCAAGGGCTCGTAGAGCGCGCCGATATCGCGCCCGGCCATGGCGCCGAATGCAATCGGCACATAGGGCGGACGAAAGGTCGTCGTGGGGAGTTGCTCGAGCACCAGCCCCTGCGCCGTCGCCAACACCGCCAGCGCGTTGATGTTGCCCGTGCGGCCTTGATCGACGCCCATGCCGGCCGTCGTATAGCGCTTGGCAAGCTCGGGTGCGCCGTAGCCCTCGTGACTTGCGAGAGCAAGATCCGCCGCCGACACGTCGTTCAGGATGTCGACGAAGATGTTCTTGCGGGCTGAACGCGCGAGCGAGGGCAGCTCGCGCACCGGCGCCGGGTTGCTGGAACGTCTCGGCGCGGCAGGCGGCGGCGAAACGGGGCCGCTGCCGTGGCCGCATTCGAACGCGGCCTGGCTGCCGGCAGCCTCGCCTTGCGCGATGCCGTCGAGCAGGGAGAAAGTTCCGGCGCATGCCCCGGCGGAGCGCTCCTGCTGCGCCGATTGCGCCGGAACATACGCCTGGATGGCCGGCTCGAAGCGCAGCTTGCCGCCCGACTGGGAGAAAAGATGGACGGCAGGATTCCAGCCGCCGGCGACGCACACCAGGTCGCAATCGAACGATCGGGCTGCACCGGCGAGGCGCTCTCCCGAGGCATCGAGCGGCGCGACCAAAGCCGCGCGCACCTTGCGTCCGCCGCGCACGGCGACCACGGCCGAAGCGCGCAAAATGGGCACACGCGCCTCCAGTGCCGCGTTGATGCCGTCGCTGGTCGCGGGGCGCCGATCGACGGCCGCGACGATCTCGATGCCCGCGGCCTGCAAGGCCGCGGCGGCCCGGTAGCCGCTGTCGTTATCGGTGAACAGCACGGCCCGACGCCCCGCTCGCACCGCGTAGCGCTCGGCGTAGGTCGCGGCCGCGTGGGCGAGCATGACGCCGGGGGTATCGTTGTTGGCGAACAGCAGCGGGCGCTCGAAACTGCCGGTCGCGAGCACCACGCGGCGCGCGCGCACATGCCATAGGCGTTGCCGCGGGAGCGTGCGCATACGGCTGCCCGGGGCAACGTGATCCTGGACGCGTTCGAGGATGCTGACCAGGTTGTGATCGTGATAACCGACCGCGCTGGCGCGCGTGAGGATGCGCGCGCGTGCACACGATTCAAGCACGGCGGTTCGCTCGGCCGTCCAGTCGAGCCCGCTGCGCGCGTCGATCGCGGCATCGAGGTCGAGCAGCGAGCCACCGAGCGCCGCGCGCTCCTCGACCAGCAGGATGCGCGCGCCGGCGCGTGTAGCGGCCGCGGCGGCCGCCAATCCGGCCGGTCCGGCGCCGATCACCAGGACATCGCAATGGTCGAAACGCCGTTCGTAGCGCTCAAGATCGGGGGCGAGGGGCGCGCGTGCAAGCCCGGCGGCGTGCCGGATGATGTGCTCGTAACGACCCCAGGCGCGTGCGGGCCACATGAAGGTCTTGTAGTAGAAACCTGCCGGCATTAAAGCCGCGAAGCGATCGAGCACCCCGCCCAAATCGAAGCTTGCGTTCGGCCAGCAATTGAGGCTGCGCGCGATGAGCCCGTCGTAGAGCTCGACCTGGGTGGCTGCCGCGCACGGTATCGCGTGCGCCCCGTGCTCCAGGCTCACCCAGGCATTGGGTTCTTCGGCACCGGCCGAGAAGATGCCGCGAGGGCGATGGCGCTTGAAGCTGCGCCCGACGATGTCCACGCCATTGGCGAGCAAAGCCGAGGCCAGCGTATCGCCCGGATGCCCCGTCATCGCGGCGCCGTCGAAGCTGAACCGCAGCGAGCGCGTGCGGTCGATGCGCCCGCCTTGCGGCAGTCGCCGGGATTGTGCCGTGCTCACGGCGCCGGCGCCTCGCCCATGGGGTACGCCGTGCGGATCTCGTGGCTCGCGGTGTCGCGCTCGACGTTGAACCAGCGCCGGCACCCTGCCGCGTGAAACCAGCGCTCTCGCTGCGTGCCGTTCGGGTTGGCGCGATAGTACAGATACCGCGCCCAGCGCGTCGCGTCGGCTTGCGGGCCGGGCCGCTCGAGGTGCGCTTGGCCGCCGCAGGCGAACTCGATTTCGTTACGCTCGCCGCAATGGGGACAAGGGATCAACAGCATTGCGGCGTCATTCGCGCAAATCGCGACATCAATGGCTCACGCCGGCGGCGGCGCTTTCGTCGATGAGGGCGCCGCGGGCGAAGCGCTCCAGTCCGAAGGGCGCGTTCAAAGCGTGCGCCGCGCCGGTCGCGATGGTGTGGGCGAAGACCCAGCCGGAGCCGGGCGTGGCCTTGAATCCGCCGGTGCCCCAGCCGCAGTTCACGTACAGCTCGCGCACCTCGGTCGGACCGATGATCGGCGACAGGTCGGGCGTCACGTCCACGATGCCGGCCCATTGCCGCAGCAGGCGCACGCGGCTCAGCACGGGAAAGAGCTCGAGCAGCGCGGCGATGGTCGCTGCGTTGATATGCGCGCTGCCGCGCTGGGCGTAGGAGACATAGCTGTCGCGGGCGGCGCCGAGCACGAGCTCGCCCTTGTCCGATTGACTCACGTAGCAATGCACGAGGCCCGACATTATGACGGTATCGAGCATCGGCTTGAGCGGCTCGGACACCATCGCCTGCAATGGATAGCTTTGAATGGGCAGGTGCACACCGGCGGTTTCCATCAACGTGGTGACATGCCCGGCCGCGACCACCGCGACCCGGCCGGCTTCGATGCAGCCTTGCGCGGTCTCGACACCGACCGCGCGCCCCCGCTCGACCCGGATCGCGCTCACCGGGCAGCTCTGGATGATATCCACGCCCAACGCGTCGGCCGCGCGCGCATAGCCCCAAGCGAGCGCGTCGTGGCGGGCGTTGCCGCCGCGCGGCTGAACCATCGCGCCCAGCACCGGATAGCGCAGCTCGCGCGACAGGTTCAGCAGCGGCACGCGGCGACGCAGCTCGTCCAGCGTCAGCATCTCGGAATCGATGCCGTTCAACTTGAGCGCGCCGACGCGCCGTTCCATTTCGGTCAGCTCGTGGCGCGTGAAGGCGAGCGCCACCACGCCGCGCTGGCTGAACATGAGGTTGAAATTGAGCTCCTGGCTCAAGCCTTCCCACAGCTTGAGCGCATGCTCGTAGAGCGCCGCGCTCGGGTCGAGCAGGTAGTTCGATCGCACCACCGTGGTATTGCGCCCGGTATTGCCGAGGCCGATCGGGCCCTTGTCGATGACCGCGACGTCGCGGATCCCGTGGCGCTTGGCGAGGTAGTAGGCGGTGGCCAGGCCATGCCCGCCGCCGCCGACGATCACGACGTCGTAGCGCGTCCTGGGCCGCGGAAAGCGCCAGGCGGGCCGCCAATGGCGTTGGCCGCCGATGGCGTTGCGCAGCAATGCCGCGGCCGAATAGCGCATCGCTGCGGCTCGCTATTCCATGCGCGCGAGCTTGGGCCCCGCGATGGGGATCTGCATGAGGTCCTCGCCCCAGATGATCGGGCCGTCGTAGATGCGGGCCATCTGCTTCAGGATGTCTTCACGCACGCCCGGCTGGTCGATCTGCTCCAGCATGTGGGTCAGAACGAGGAGCTTCGCTTGCGCCTGCCGCGCCACGTGCGCGGTATCGATGGGATTGCCGCAGACCAGCCGATAGATCTCGGTCGGCTCGGTCCCGCTCATGTAGTGATTCATGTGCACGAGCACGTCGGCCCCGCGGGCGAGCTCGACGATCCCCGGCGCCACGCCGCCGCTGTCGCCCGAATAGCAGATCGAACCGACAGCGGCATCGATGCGCATGCCGTGGCAGTCGAGATAGGGCTGCACGTGCGAGGCGGCACCGAAACGCACCTCCCAACCCGCGCCCTTGACGACGTCGCCGGGGCGCACTTCGGTCACCTTGGGCTGCGGCCAGCGGCGCGGCAGCTTGCCCCCCCGCGCCTCGAAAATATCGATCGATCCCTGGTGGCGGATGCGCGCAGTGAGATCGGGCGCGAACGCGCCCTGCTCGCCGAACAGCCGCTCGACGAAGCTGCGCGTTCCGGGCGGTCCGTGGATCTCTAGCTCCGGTATGCGATCGGCGCCCATGTCCCAGCGGCTAAGGAACAGGCGTACGAAGTCGGCGCAATGGTCGTAATGGAGATGACTGAAGAACACGTGCGTCACGTCGGTTGCGCGCTTGCCCGCCTCCAGCAAGCGATGGTGCGATCCGGGACCGTGATCCCAGACCATGACATCAGCGTCGATTTCGACCAGGTAGCCCGAGCTCGCGCGCTTGAGCGAGGGCGTCGGCGTACCGGTTCCGAGCAACGTGAGCTTCATGACGACTCCATTGGATTGCACATCGATTCTTGCGGGTGACGGCGAGCGCCAAGCGTGGGCACGCATAGTATATTCAACCCTCGTCCTGTCAAGCGAACCAGCGAGCATGCCTGCAAGCGTCGATTTTCGCGCCGTGCGCTCGGCCGCGCGGCGCATCAAGCGGCACGTCTTGGATACGCCGCTGCTGTTGTCGCGCACGCTGTCGCAGATCCACGGCTGCGAGATCTGGCTCAAGTTCGAGAATCTCCAGTTCACCGCCTCGTTCAAGGAGCGCGGGGCCTTGAACAAGCTGTTGCAGTTGCAGCCCGCGCAGCTCGCGCGCGGCGTGCTCGCGGTTTCGGCCGGCAACCATGCGCAAGGCGTCGCCTATCACGCGCAGCGGCTCGGCGCGCGGGCATGCATCGTCATGCCGCTCGCCACGGCGCACGTCAAGGTAGAGCGCACGCGCGATTTCGGCGCCGAGGTCATCCTGCACGGGGAATCGTTCGATGCGGCGCGCGAGCACGGGGTTCGGCTCGCGGCCGAGCGCGCCATGACCTTCATCCATCCCTACGACGACCCGGCCGTGATTGCCGGACAAGGCACGATCGGCATCGAGATGTTGCGCGCCGCGCCGCAGCTCGATCTGCTGCTGGTGCCGATCGGCGGCGGTGGCCTGATTTCCGGCGTCGCGATCGCGGCCAAGGCGCTCAAGCCGCGGATCGAAGTCGTGGGCGTGGAGACGACATCCTATCCTGCCGCCTGGGCGGCGTTGTCGAAGCGCAAGCCGCGCTTTCGCCATTCGACCGTTGCCGACGGCATCGCGGTTCGCCAGCTCGGAGCCCTGACCCTGCCCCTGATCCGCCGCCACGTCGACGACGTGGTGCTCGTTGCGGAAAGCGCGATCGAGCAGGCGATCGTCGCGCTGCTGGAGATCGAAAAAACCGTCGCCGAGGGCGCGGGAGCCGCGGGGCTCGCGGCGATCGCCTGTCATCCGCGGCGCTTCGCCGGCAAGCGCGTCGGCGTCGTGCTCTCGGGCGGCAATATCGATACGCTGCTCCTGACGCAGATCCTGCGTCGCGTGCTCGCCCGCGGCCGGCGGCTGGTGCGCTTCGCGATACGATTGCCCGACCGGCCCGGCGCGCTCGCCCGAGTCAGCGCGGTGCTCGGCGAGCTGGATGCGAACATCGAGGCGATCGAGCATCAGCGCACGTTCAGCTCGGCGCCGCTGAAAACGCCGGAAGTGGAATTCACCGTGCAGACGCGCGGCTCGGCGCATGTGCGCGCGATCGTGCGAACGTTGCGACGGGCAGGCTTCGCGGTGCGCCCGGCGCACGACATCGCCTTGCCCTGAGCTGGCGGCCACCGATGCGCTGCACGGCACGCCGCGCTCAGTCCCGCGAGCAGTGGATCCTTGGCGTCGGGTCGCTCCGCGACGAACCTCGGACTCGAGCCACTACCGTCGATGCACGGCGGCTCAGCCGCGCCGCCCGGCGCGTTCGAGCACCAAGCGGCCGAACGCGATTCGTCCGGCCAACACGGCGAGCGCCGCCGCGGCGAATGCCGCGCCCCATGCGTGCTGCGACATCCCGCCGAGTGCATCCAGCGTCCAGCCGAGCGCAAGCGGACCGACGAAGCCGCCGCCGTACCCCAGCATGGAATGGACCGCGAGCGTCGCACCGCGCCGAGCCGGATCGGCATGCATGGCGGTGCCGGCGGTCAACGACGACGAATCCAGCCAGATGAGGATGCCGTAAACCGTGACCAGGACGGCGGCAATGGAGTAGCTCGCGACGCCGGCGAATCCGATCACCAACCCGCAACACATGGACAGCAGCATGGTCGTGCGGACCATGCGCGCGCGTCCCCATTTCAGTGCCGCCTCGTTGCCGAGCACGCTCGCCGCGGTGCCAAGCAAGGCCATCACGGTCGTGATCGCGGCGGGAGAGATCCAGACATCCTGCGGGGCGGAAGCAGCGGCGACGAACGCGAGGAACGCCACGGCCCAGCCGCGCAACGCGTTCATCTCCCAGGTGTGCACGCAGTAGGCGAGCGCATAGGCCATCGCCGCGCGATTGCGGATGACCGGGCCGAAGTCGAGCAGCGGCGCCTGCTGCGCCGGCCGCGCGCGTTTGGTCTGCCAGGGCGCCAGCGCCAGGATCGTGACGAAGGCCGTGCCGGCGCAGATCCCGGCGGCAAGGAAGGCGGCCGGCCAACCCCACAGGGCTGCGATCCGGTCGGCGAACAGGAACGACACGGCACCGGCGACACCTACGCCGGCAGCATGGCCGGATACGGCGCGGCTCATGAGATCGCCCTGCACCCGATCGGCGAGTAGCTTCAATCCCGTCATGTAGCTCCCCGCCCAGCCCACGCCGGCCAGCGCGCGCGCTGCGAGCGCGCTCCAGAAGCCGTCCACCAGGTATACGAACGCGAGATGACCGAGCGCGGTGGTGAGCACGCCGAAGAGATAGATCCGCTTCGGGTCGATGCGATCGGTGAGCGTCACCAGGAAGGGAACCGCCAGGGTGTAGGCGGCGTAGAAGATGCCCGTGATCCAGCCCGCCTCGCTATTGTCGAGCCCCCACAACGGCATGAACGTCGGCAGCAGGGCGGGCCAGGCGTAGGCGCCGATCTGCACCAGCACTTGCGAGATGCACATCAACGCCACCAGGCGCCGGGGAGAGATCACGGCCATCGGCACGGACCAGGGCAAGGCCGAACCCGAGATCTCGGCAGTCGTCGAGCGTGCGTGCGCCGCCGCTTGCTCCGGTCGCGCCGCGCGTCGAGAACGGTACGCACCCCGGCCGCGGGTGCGATGGTATGCCCGCCGCTCAGGGCACGTAGACCCACAGATCGAGCATGACGCTGCAACCGGGGGCGGGCAGGAACGGCACCTCCACGGCGCAGAGCGGGAAGTACTGATCCGGCAACGACTGCTCCCAGACTTGATACGCCGGATAGAACTCGTCGAGGCTTAGATGATATTGCTGTATGCGCACGACATTGGCGAGCGAAGTGCCCGCGGCTGCGCATAACTTCTGCGCATTCGCGAGCAGCGCCTTCATCTGCGCCTGCACGCTCGAGCCGAAGTACGGAAATCCCGGATGCGCCCGAGCGCTGTCCACCACGCCATGCTCGTCGATCGGCAGCATGCCCGACAAGAAAAGCAGGTTGCCGGCCCGGATCGCCTGCGGGAAGGGCGCGAAGGCCGGCAGCACGCCGGCGCAGATGACTTCGCGGCGCGTCGCGGCATGTTTACGCAAAGCGATGGTGTTGATCTCGATGCGGGCGTCGTCGAGAAAGAAGCCCGGGTTCGCGGTCGGAATGAGCGTCGTGGCGGGGCCGCCCGAGGGGAAGTACTTCTTCCAGACTTCATTGAAGGGCGCGAAATCGTCGAGATCGCGCAAGTACACTTGCCACTTGAGCACGTGATCGAGCGCTGAGCCGGCCGTTTCCAGGACCGGCACGATCTTGCGCTCGATGATGAACTCGGCCTCGAGCTTGACCGGCTCGCCCTTCCACAGGTGATGTTGCGGGCGGCGCGCTTCCGGGGCGAGGCCCTCGCCGAAAGTGAACGAATCCGCCATGCGGCCGGCAACGAAGATCAGGTCGCCGGCGGCGAGCCCGAGGCTGTAGCCCGACGTGGGGTGGACCTGCGGGTCGTTGCGGCGGATGTGCTCGGCACGTAGCCCGTGACCCGGCAGGATCCCCATCATGTGAACCTCGATCTCCTGACCGGCCAGCAACAGGCCTTGCGTGAGCGTCGAGGTGCTGGGCGGGATGTGATCCGCGAGCAGCGCCCGGCGCGCGTCGTGATACGGCTCCACGGCCTTCGACGTCGTGTAATTCTGGTCCACGCGCACGACGTGCGCGAGCGAGCTACCGGCGGCGTCGAATACCGTCTTCAGGTTGCCGAAGACGCGCTCGGCTTCGCGCTGGAGCTTGGGCTTGTCGTGATGCGGCAGCGCGCTGCGCAATACCTCGTCGGCCATCGGACCATCGAAGCGCGCCACGCCCTTGTGCGCGGTCGCGAACAGCCATGGCCCCGCTTTCACGCCGGGTGCGTAGCGGATGGCGCCGGGTTCGATCGTGACGGGAAGGACGGGTTCGACTGCTGCGCGCGCGTTGCTGGTCATGCGGAACCTCGCTGTCGTGCCAACCGGTTGTGATGAAACGGGCTTGTTGTCGCGGTCGCAGCGATTATACGGGCGCGCCGAGCGTGCGCTGGTACCGGGGCGATTCGCGTTGACCCCGCGCCTTCGCGCCCTCGATAATCGAGCACATCACGCGCACGGGAGCTGCCGCATTGAAATACGCCTGGGTCGTGCTTGGCAGTCTTTGTCTCGGTCCGCAGTGCTTCGCATCGGATGGCGCGAGCACGTATCCGCAGCGTCCGGTACGCATGGTCAATCCGTTTCCGCCGGGAGGCAGCAGCGATCCCATGTGCCGCCTGCTCGCCGATGCGCTGACGCGCGCGCTCGGGCAACAGTTCGTGGTCGACAATCGCGGCGGCGGCAACGGCAACATCGGCACCGCGCTGGTGGCCAAGGCGAACCCCGACGGCTACACCGTGCTGTTCGGCTCCGGCACCACGTTCACCATCAATCCCTACGTCTACCGCAGCCAGGGTTTCGATCCGAAGAAGGACTTCACGCCGGTGATCCGCTTCGCGGCGGTGCCGAACGTGCTCGTGCTCAATCCCTCGCTGCCGGCGCGCAGCCTCACCGAGTTCACCGAATACGTCAAGGCGCGGCCGGGCGCGCTCAATTACGCTTCGGCAGGCAATGGCAGCAGCATGCACCTCGCCGCCGAGCTCTATCAGAAGATGAGCGGCACGAAGATGCTGCATATCCCGTTCGTATCGCCTGGGCAGGCGACGCAGGATACGATGGCGAATCGGACCCAGCTCATCTTCCACCTGGTGGCCGCGGTCTACCCGCAGGTCCAAGCGGGTAACCTGCGTGCACTCGCGGTGCTCGACAAGTCGCGTTCCGGGGTGCTGCCCGCGGTGCCGACCACCGCGGAAGCCGGGCTGCCCGGCTTGGAAAGCGGAACGTGGTACGTCATCATGACGCCGGCCGGCACACCCGCTGGCGTTGCGGCGAACCTCAACCAGGCCGTGAATCGCGAGCTGGCCAATCCGGCGTTTCGCAAGCGCGTGGTGGAAATGGGCGGCAGCCTCCTCGGTGGCAGCGCCGCCGAGGTGATGCCCTACATAGAAACCGAAGCCAGGAAGTGGTCGGAGGTCGTGCGCGTGGCGGGGATCAAGCTCGACTGATACGTGCAGTTCGCAATCCGCGCAGGGGCTCGCAACGGCCTATCCAGCGCAGCAGCCCGGCGCGCAGCAGCCCGCCGGCGCGGGCTTCACCGCGCGCACGAAGGCGCTCATGAATTTCCCCGCGACCTGGGGCGCGATCGCAGCGACATCGATCCCTTGACCGGCGAGAAACTGGCGCGCGTCGTCGATGTCGTAGACGCGGGTCGGTTCGATGGAAATGTCGTCGAAGCCGGCCGCGGTCAGCTTGGCGCGGTATTCGTCGTCACGCAGCGCGCCGGCGATGCAACCGATCCACAGCTCCACGCTCTTGCGCACCTCGGCAGGGACTTCGCCCCGGACGACGACATCCGATACCGCGATGCGCCCGCCGGGCTTGAGCACGCGAAATGCCTCGCGCAACACTTGATCCTTGTCCGCCGATAGATTGATGACGCAGTTCGAGATCACGACGTCGACGCTTGCGTCGGGCAAGGGGATGTGCTCCATCTCGCCCTTGAGAAACTCGACGTTGGTCAGCCCGGCCTTGGCCTGGTTTTCGCGCGCCACGGCGAGCATCTCGTCAGTCATGTCCAAACCGTACGCCTTGCCGCCGGGAGCTACGCGCTGGGCGGACAAGAGCACATCGATGCCGCCGCCGGAGCCGAGATCCAGCACGGTCTCGCCCTGAGCGAGCGCTGCGAGCGCCGTCGGATTGCCGCAGCCGAGGGAGGCTTGCAGCGCGAGCTCCGGTATGCCCTCGGATTGCGTCCGGTCGTAGAGATCGGAAGTGATCGGCCCGCGGCACGCGGCCTGCGCGCCGCAGCAAGAGGCGTCAGCGCTGCGCGCGCGAGTAGCTGCTTGCGCGTATTTTTCCTTTACAACGTCCTTGATGCTGCTCATGGCGCTTTCCTTGGATGGCTGAGGATCTTGCATGCAGGGTAATGGGAGGTCAACCACCCCGTTCGCCACTGCCCCGTTCGGATCCCCGCGCAATGCATCGCGGCAATGACCCGGGCCGCGAGGGTGTTATCCTGCACGCTGCGTCGGACGCCGGATATCGCACCCACGACCGACGAGGCTGAAGGGGAGAAGACGATGCGCATCGGCATGGCAGTCAACGCATTCGTGCTCGCATTGGCTGCGCTGCCCGCCGCGGCGCAGCCGGCAGCGGGCGGCTACCCGACCAAGCCAGTTCGCTTCATCTGCCCCTTTCCGCCGGGCGGGCTCAACGATCTGCTCGCGCGCTTTTTCGCGCAGCGCCTGACCGAGACGCTCGGCCAGCAGGTGTTCGTGGACAACCGCGGCGGCGCGGCCGGGATCATCGGTGCCGAGGCCGGGATGCGCGCCGCCCCGGATGGCTACACTATCACCATGGCGAACTTGAGCATGATGACCATCAATCCCTCGCTCTACGCAAAGCTGCCCTACGACAGCCTGCGCGATTTCGCCCACGTGATCGAGCTGGCCGAGAGCGTGAACCTGTTGCTGGTACATCCGTCGTTGCCGGTGAGATCGGTCAAGCAGCTGATCGCACTGGCCAAGACGCGCCCCGGCGAGATCAATTTCGGATCCCCGGGCATCGGTACGCCCGGGCACCTCGCTACCGAGCTGATGAGCACCATGGCCGGCATCAAGATGCACCACGTTCCTTACAAGGGCTCCGGTGCCGGAATCCCGGCGTTGATCGGCGGCGAAACGCAGGTCTATATCGAGCCGGTGGCGACCATCATCCAGCATGTGACCTCCGGGCGCGTGCGCGCGCTTGCTGTGACCTCGGCCCAGCGTGCCGCGATGTTGCCCGATCTGCCCACGGTCGCCGATACGCTCGCCGGCTTCGAGTTTACGTCCTGGTATGGCGTGCTCATGCCGGCGGCGACACCGCGGCCACTGGTGCTGCGCGTGAACGAGGCGATCAATCGCGTGCTGGCGCAGGCGGAGGTGAAGGAGTATCTCGCCAAGCAGGCGATGGTGCCCTTGGGCGGCGCGCCGGAAGCGTTTACGGCGCGCATCAAGCGCGAGTCGGCGCGCTGGGGCAAGGTGGTCAAGGACACCGGCGCCAGGGCCGAGTGAACGCCGCCGCGCTTGCGGCCGCACTGGCGGCGCAGCGCGCCGGGACCGGATCATCAGGGAGAAGTCCAGCATGTACGTGAGCACGTTGCCGCACGAGGCCGAGTTCGACTACGTGATCGTCGGTTCCGGTTCGGCCGGGTGCGCCGTGGCCGGGCGCCTCGCGGCTGCCGGGCAGCGCGTGTTGCTGCTGGAAGCGGGCGGGCGCGACAACAACCACAACATCCAGATCCCGTTGATGGTGGCCAACGTCTTGAACGACACGCGCTGGACCTGGCCCTACATGACCGAGCCGCAGACCCACTTGAACGGCAAGGCGCAAAAATGGGTGCGCGGGCGCGTGATCGGCGGCTCGAGCTCGGTCAACGGCAATCTGTTCGTGCGCGGTGATCCAAGAGAATACGACAAGTGGCGCGATGAGCAGCAGTGCGCTGGCTGGGGCTACGCCGACCTGTTGCCGATCTTCAAGCGCCTGGAGGATTTTCCGGACGGCGATCCCGCGGTGCGCGGGCGCGGCGGCCCCATACACTGCACGCGGCTCGACCGCTTCGATCCGCTTTCGGATGCGTTCCTGGCGGCCTGCGGGCAGGCCGGCTACCGCCAGTTGAGCGATTACAACGACGGCAGCTACGAGGGCGCGTTCTACCTCCAGTATTCGACCCGCAAGGGACTGCGCAACAGCGCCGCGGCCGGTTACCTGCGGCCTAATATCAAGCGGCCGAATCTGAGCGTGCTGCCGCGTGCGGTTGCAACGCGCGTGCTGCTCGAGGGCACACGTGCGACCGGGGTCGAGTACCGTCTCGACGACGGCTCGGTACACAGCGTGCGTGCGCACCGCGAAGTCGTGCTGTCGGCCGGGCCGCTCGCCTCTCCGCAGCTCCTGGAGTTGTCCGGCATAGGCAACAGCGATGTCCTGCGCAAGCTCGGCGTAGAGGTCGTGCATCACCTGCCCGGCGTGGGCGAGAACCTGCGCGACCACCCGAATGTGCGACTTACGTTCGAATGCTCGCAGCCGCTCACCATCAACGACGTGCTGCGCAGCCCGCTGCGCAAGCTCAAGGAAGGCTTGCGCTTCATCCTGAAGCGCCAAGGATTGCTCACCATCTGTTCCGCCACCGCGCAGATGAACCACCGCAGCCGCTCCGAGGCGGGCCAGCCGGATCTCGTCCTGCGCCTGCTGCCGCTCTCGGGCAAGGACCGCTACGCGCGCACACCCGATCGCGGGCTCGATCCCTTCCCCGGCTTCACCTTCGGCATATCGGTGTTGCAGCCGCGCTCGGTCGGCGCCGTGCACATCCGCTCGCTGGACCCGTTGCAACAGGCTGCAATGGATCCCAAGTATCTCTCGCACGAAGCGGACACCGAGCTTTTTCTCGACGGCATGCGCGTCGGCCGCCGCATCGCGCAGATGCCCGCGCTCCAGCCGCTGGTCGTGCGCGAGACGCGCCCCGGCCCCGGCATCCAGGACGACGCAGGGCTGATCGACTACATGCGCGAGACGATCCAGACGAGCTGGCACATGGTGGGAACGTGCAAGATGGGGGTCGACGGCCAGGCCGTGGTGGACCCGCAGCTACGCGTGCGCGGAATCGACTGCCTGCGTGTGATCGACTCCTCGATCTGCCCCACCATCCCGGCGTCGAATACCAATATTGCGTCGATCGCGATCGGCGAGAAGGGGGCGGATCTGCTGCTGGACGCCGGGCGCGGCTAGTCCGGACTTGTCCGCAGCTCCTCGGCTTTGCCGGGGAGACGCCGAGGGGTATACCGATACGGGAGTCCATGCGCGAGACTTCCGAGCGTGAGCCGCCAAGCACACGCAAGGCAGTCGAGCGGATGGACGAAGCAATCGACGCCGTGCCAAAGGCCGCGGTTACTTCGTCCCCCAGGGCTTGATGGCCTCCTTGAGCTTCAAGTAGCCCTCGATGTAGCGCGGCCGCTTGGCGCCGTAGATCCGGTCGAAGGTCTCCAACTGGGTGTCGAGCCAGCGCGCCAGCTCGGCGTTGCCCGGGTTCGCCGCCTTGTAGGCTTCGTTGATGAGCACGAAATGGATGCGCGGGTCGTAGGGTTGCTTTTCGCCGCCGACGGTCTCGTCGCCCGCCAGCAAGCGCAGCAGCATCGCGTCCGCGGACCCCAGCGTCTGCTCGAAGATGGGCTCGCCCTGCATGCGGTACATGACGCTCGTCATGTCCTTGCCGTTGGTCATGGTGAAGCCCATTTCCTTCCACACCTTGCGCATGTCGGCGCCCGCCTTGACGTGGTCGAGCACGATCTGGCCCCAGTCGCGCAGGACGTCGGGCGCGTCCGCCATGAGGTCGGTGAGCCGGTCGCCGTCGAGGTCGGTGGCGTAGACGATGGCATTACGCTGGCGGATGAGATCGTGCAGCAGGATGCCGAAGTTCGTATCCGAAATATGCTCGTTGATCTCGCCGCCCCAGCTTTCCATTCCGGCCTTGAAGTCCTTCGGCAACAGCGCCACGATGGCGTCCACGTTCGCCTTGTGCTCGGCATAGGCGTCGACCGCATAACGGCGCTTGAGCTCGAACTTCGTGCCCTGAAGAAGCCAGCGGACGATGCCCGCGTTCACCGCGTCTTCCTGCGCCTGGGTGGGCTTGGTGGCGATGCGGCCGACGTATCCGGTTTCGTGCACCATCTTCAGGAACAAGCGCACCGCGTACGCCATGCGCACGCCGGGCGTGTTCATTTCGGAATGGATGATGCCGCTGTCACGGTCGACGCGAAACTTCTTGCTGTCCTGCGAGTACGGCAAGCCGGGCATGAAGCGCACGCTCGTGACCGAGCCGTAAGGGCGCACATTGCAATACACGCCGGCTGCGGTGCGAAGCGGCGCGTTCGCCGACTTGCCCATCACCACGACCTTCTTACCGTTTTCGTTGACCAGCGCGTCGCCGGCGGTCGACCACTTGATCGCGGTCGCCTCCAGCTTGCCGAACCATTCCAGCGAGGCGAGCTTGGTGTCGTGGCGGAATTGCGCCATCATCGGCACCCCCAGGAAGGGCAGCCCCAGAACGTCCAACGCCATCAAGGTGCCGTTGAGCGCGAACATGTCGGTGAACGCATGTGCTACCGGCTTGACGTTGCCGGCCGCATTGCCGCCCTCCCAGATGGTCGCATCGGCAATGCCGCGCGGTTTCACGCTGGAGCGCCGGTAGATGCTGTCGAGCAGTTTGAACAGGTCGCCGCTTTGTTCTTCTTGGGCGATCTTCAGCAAGTCTAGGGGTTGGCTCATAGTCGATTCGTCTCCGTGGGAACGTGTTTGACCCGACAGCTCAGCAGCCGGGCGCGGGGATCGGGGTGCATGGAAGGGGGCGCTGAAGTTACAAGCTGCCGCCGACCTTCGCGCATGGGTCCGTGCGGCCGATTATCGCATTTGGGACGCCATCGTCCTAGCTAGGCGGGGACAAGCTGGTGGGCGCTGGGGGCGAAGCGCACGCGACCCCGTTGAACACCTGGCGAGGATCCACGCCACGTGTGGCGTCGATCCCCGCCGTCGGTCGTGGCGCTCGCGCTGCGCCTTTCGAGTTGCTGGCCAGCCGACGCATAACGCATAATCCCGCCTCACCCTGCCGGGATGGCGGAATTGGTAGACGCACGGGACTCAAAATCCCGCGCCCCCAAAGGCGTGAGGGTTCGACTCCCTCTCCCGGCACCAACGGCTTCAGCGAGCCGACCGAATCATCCGAGCGCGACGGCTCACGTAGCGTTGGGCAGCGCGCGGGACGCGCGCTGAGACGTGGACATTGCCGTAGCGTTGGCATCGGTCCCACGAAAGCAGAGCGGCGCTTTTTCGCTGCACGAGCACGAAATCTGGCGTGGTGATGGTGGCGTCTGCCGCCGCCCGCGCTTCGCTGTTCGTGGTAGAAATGCGTCGTCCTTTCGCAAGGAGGCTTGGATGAAGATCACCCGGGTACGCGCCATTCCGATGTCGGATCCCGTGCCGCCCGAGCGGCGGCATCGCACCGACCTGGGCACCAAGATGAAGAGCGATGCGACCTTGATCCTGGTCGAAACCGACCGGGGTTTAACCGGCATGGGCGCCGCGTTGGGCACGCCGCCGATCGTCGCCGCGATCGTCGAGCACGAGCTCGCGGCCGAAGTCGTCGGCGAAGATCCCATGTTCTCCGAGCGCATCTTCGAGAAGATGTACAACGGCTCGCGCGCGAAGCCGGCCTTGGAGGGCGGCGTGCCCCAGGCCGAGACGAGCCGGCGCGCGGGCATGGTGATGGAAGCGATCTCCGGCATCGACATCGCGATCTGGGATGTCAAGGCGAAGGCGCTCGGCATTCCCGTCTACCAGGCGTTGGGCGCGGTGCGAAACTCGGTGCGCGCGTACGGCAGCGGCGGCTGGGCGCCCGGCAATGAAGCCGAGGCGGAGCTCGGCAGCTACGCGGCCAAGGGTTTTACCGCGGTGAAGATGCGCGTGGTGGGGCGCGACGGTTTCTCGATCGAAAACTGCGTGCGGCGCGTGGCAGCCGCGCGCCGCGGCATCGGCTCCGGCGTCGAGCTCATGGTCGATGCCCATGCCTCGCTCGAGACCCCGGTCGCGATACGCCTCGCGAAGGCCTTGGAGCCGTACGACATCGCCTGGTTCGAGGAGCCGGTATCGCCCGACAATCACGCCGGCATGGCGCAAGTGCGCGCATCGACCTGCATCCCGATCGCATCTGGCGAACGCGAGTTTTCGCGTTACGGCTTCAAGAGCATGCTCGAGCACAAGGCGATCGACATCGCCCAGCCCGACGTCGCTCGCGCCGGAGGACTGACGGAAATCCGCCGGATCGCCGCGCTCACCCAGGCGTACGACATACGGCTCGCCCCGCACGCATGGGGCTCGGGCGTGTTGTTCGCGGCGAGCATTCATGCGGCCATGGCCGCCGCCAGTTGTCACATCCTCGAAGTGAGCCAGGGCTACATGCCGATGATGAACGAGCTCTTCAACGAGCCGTTCGACGTTCGCGACGGCTACGTGCACGCGCCGGACAGGCCCGGCCTGGGCTTCAGCTTGCGCCCCGCGGCGATGGAGCGTTTCAAGTACGTGGAGGGGCCGGAGTTCGCCTTCTGACCGGACCAGCGCGGCCCGCTGGGCCCATTGCCTCTCGATCAGCGCGCGCCATCCGGCCTCGCGCTGCCGCGAATGGCTTGCAGCCAAAGCTCGGCCGCCCGCTCGATACCCTCGGTCGAGAAATGACAACCGTCGTAGCGCTCGCCGAATCCGAGGACGTCGGTATCGGGTCCGGGAAGAATTCGCTCGGCCGGATCGATTACCGAGCGTTGCGCCGCGCGAATGGCTTCATCCACGCGCACCCGGGCGCAACGCGTCGCGAGCGACACGTAGATCGGCGCGCCGACGCCTTGGCTGCGCAGTGAACGTATCATCGCGCGCAAGTCGGCTGCGTAAGCTTCACCCGCGGTGCCCGCGATGGCGTCGCCTTCGCCGTGATGCCACAGCAAGTGCGTGAACTCGAGCCCCGCGGCGCGGGCGTCGGCGATGAGCGCAAGCAGCCGAGCGTGCAGGTTTCCGCCCGGCGCCCAGCGGCGGATCTCGGTGGCGCCGATCGCGAAAGGTACGAGAATGACGCTGTCGAAGCCGCCGCTGCGGATCGCGGCGGCGGCGAGCGGCAGCCACACGCTGCCGCGGTTGCCGTCCGCGCCGAGCAAGGGATCGCGCGCGCTGTAGAAGCGCCCGCGATGGAATTCGTAGACACCAGGGTGCTCGGGGGCGAGCGTCTCGCCGCTGTTGGCGGCATTCGACTGGCCGAATGCGAGCGCGACCATCGTTCGCTCTGGTACTACGGCGGGCTTGGGTACTTCCGCGCGATCGGCGAGGTCCCGAGGCATGAGTGCGATCACGACGTGGCGCATCCCGGACCAGTCGATGAGCTGGCCGGTACCGACGTAGCGCTCGAAGAGGATGCCGCCGGCTGCCCCGCCGGCCGCGGCGAGCAGCGCGATCATGAGCGCGCGCGGCTTCACCGTTCGCCCGCCGCGGCCACTGCGGCGGTCCATGCGATGCGTGCCGGCGCTGCGCGCTGGAAGGCCGCGCCCATGGCTATTTCCTGCCGATGCGCCGCAGGTAGGCGACCATTTCGCGCACGTTGGCGACTTCGCCCGCTTGGGTCGCGCGATAGCGCTCCGCGTCGAGCGCGAGAGCCGACAAGTGGCGCTCGATGTTGGCGCGGTCGATGCGCCCATCGGGCAGTGCATCGGCATCGACCGGTCGATTGCCGGCGATACGGTCGAGCACGAGAGAGCCCAGGGCGGGCGAGTAATGAGAAGACTCCGCGTACCATTTCATCCTCGCGGCCAAGTCGCCGAGGCGCGGTACGGGCTCGGCCGCAATCGGATGAAAGCCGCTGAAGTCCCATAACAGGAAGACGGGCTGCGGCGCACGCGATTCGCGCGCCGCGGCGACGGCTTGCACGAGCTCGCGCTTCCAGTCCTGAAACAAGGGCCACCAGCCGACATGCCGATACCACTCGAGGTAGCGCGCGTGCACGGGCGAGACGAACATGCGCAGCTCGATATCGTTTTGCCGCGCGTAGTCTAGCAGCGCCCGGAACGATGCCATTGCCGCTCGCCGCCGCGGATCGGCCTGCCATCGACCGGCCGCGCCGCCACGGGGAAAGAGCTCCGCGAGCCGCGAGTAGAAGTTGTTGATTTCCGTGACCCAAATGACGCCGCGCTGACCTTGCAGCGCGTTCACCCGCGCCTCGAAGCTTGCTTGCGGCATCGCCGTGTCGGAGTCTAGGACCTGACCGACCGAGGCGCCGAGCGCGGCGCGCGAAAAATCGACTTTGAGCCGAGCGAGCCAAAGCGGCTGTGAATCCGGGTTGCCCGCTAGCGCCGCGGGATCGAAATCCGATCGCCCGCCGCCGAGAAACGCTTCCATGTCGAGACCGATGACTGCCTTGCGCACGCCGGATAGGGTATGGGCATGAATGAGCAGCAAGCGCATGTGCTCGATCTGCACAGCGCCCAATGCCAGGTTCATCACCGGCGCATCCGCGGCGGCAAAGGCGCCATGGCGGTGATCGAGCCCCGAATTCGCTCGCGAGGTGCCCAGGATGATGGTGCGCGGCATGACCCGCGGAACCGAGAACGCCTTGCGCGAGAACTCACCCGAGCGCTCGTGCCCGAGCGCTTGCAAGCGTGCCTCGCCCGCGTCCATCGCCCGCAAGCCATACGGATCGATGGAGGCATTGAGCGTGGTGATAGCCGCGGCGAGCAGCAGCGCCGCGGCGGCGACCAGGAATACGTAGCGGCGCCCGCTCATCGGGTTCAGAACTGGAAGTAGAGAAACTCGCTGGTTGTGCTCATGCTCATGAGCGCAACCACCAACAGCAAAGCGGTGGCGATGGCCCAGCCACGGTCCTTGCGCCAGACCAGCCCCGCGAGGGTCGCGCTGGTACCCGTGACCCCGATGAACGCGTCGCTATGCGCCATGATCTGGCGCGTATTGGGCGCGAACCAGGCGACTGACAGCAGCGCGCCGATCCAGGCGAGCTGCGCCTGGCTGATCAACACTCCGGCGCCGCGGCCTTCCGCGAGACCTCTCGGCATGCTGGCATCGATCGTCGCGACGTGCGTTGCGACCCAGCGCACGAAGGGCGCGGGCAATGCCCACGCTTGCGTGGCGAGCCATCGTCCGGCATCGGCAATCGCCACCAGCCACGGCGGCGGCAGCACGGTTCCGTTCAACCCCGCCATGCCCCGCAGGATGGACAGCGCCGAGGGCAGGTCCTCCGCGCGGAACACCACCCAAGCGGCGAACACGGCGACGAAGGTCGCCACGGCGCCCGCGCCGCGTTCCACCCTTCGCAGCCATCGTGGGCCTGCGGCGAAATGCGCGCGCGCTTCGCGCCAAGCGTGGTTGAACGCAAGCAACACACCATGTAGCGCTCCCCATATGACGAACGTCCACGAGGCTCCGTGCCATAGGCCGCCGAGCACCATCGTGAGCAACAGGTTGATGTAGCGCCGCGTCTTGCCGCGCCGATTGCCTCCGAGCGAAAAATACAGATACTCGCGCAGAAAGCGCGACAACGTGATGTGCCAGCGGCGCCAGAAATCGATGATGCTCACCGCCTTGTAAGGCGAATCGAAATTGAGCGGCATCGCGATGCCGAACATCTTGGACAGGCCCGCGGCCATGTCCGAATAGGCGGAGAAATCGAAGTAGAGCTGAAGACCGAAGGCAAGCGCCGCGCCCCAAGCTTCCAGCGTGCTTGGCGCGTGGCCGTGCGGTGCGCTCTCGAATACGGGCGCGGCGTAGGCTGCTATGCCATCGGCAAGTACCGCTTTCTTGAACAAACCTATCGCCAGCAGCGTCACGCCGGCCGCCAGATTGTCGAAATCGAGCTTATAGCGCCGCTCGTCTTCGAACTGGGGCATCATCTCGCGATGATGCAGAATGGGACCAGCGATCAGGTGCGGAAACCAGGTGACGAACAACGCATAGTGCAGGAAACGGTAGCGCACGGGCTCGCGGTAGACATCGACGAGGTATGCGATCTGGGTGAAAGTGAAGAAGGAGATGCCCAACGGCAAGGTGATCGACCCGGCTTGTACGTCGAGCCCGAGCAATGCGCTGGCGTTGGCCGCCAGGAATCCCGCGTACTTGAAGTGAGCGAGCAGCGTGATGTTGGCGCCGACCGCGGCGTACAGTACCCAACGGCTGCGCCCGCCGCGCGCGCCGCCCCGCTGCGCAATCGACTCACCGGCGAGATAGTTGAACAGGATCGAACCGATCAGCAGAGGGACATAGCGCGGATCCCACCAGCCGTAGAAGAAGAGCGAGGCGACGACGAGCCACGGCACGACCAGCCGGGCGCGGCGGCTCGCCGCGAGGAAGGCGCCGCCGAGAACCATCGGTAGGAACAGCAGCAGGAAAGGGTAGGAATTGAACAGCACGAGGTCAGGTCGTAGCCGGTAAGTGCGGGGATTATGCGTGATCCGAGCCGCGTGGTCCCGACACCGCGGCGCGGCGCGCGTATTCGAACGCGCTAGCGCCGCGTGCCATGCGCCTGCGGCCGGGACGGCACGCGCTGCGCCGCGGCCGCCGGCAGGCTTCCGAGCCTCCCGTATAATTTGCCGTGTCGTGCGGCTCGCTGATTTCGATTTCGACCTGCCTCGGGAGCTGATCGCTCAGCATCCTGCCGCCGAGCGTTCGGCGAGCCGGCTGCTGTCTGTCGATGCCCCTGCCAGTCGACTCGCCGACAGGCAGTTTCGCGATCTGGCCGAGCTCGTCGGCCCCGGCGACGTGATCGTATTGAACGACACGCGAGTGATCAATGCGCGCTTGTTCGGCGTCAAGAGCACCGGTGGCCAGGTCGAGGTGCTGATCGAGCGTCTGCTCGATGCGCACAGCGTGCTCGCGCAAGTGCGGGCGAGCAAGCCGCCGCGCGCGGGGAGTGCGTTGCGCCTGGTCGGGGGGATCACTGCTCGGGTGGTGGGACGCGAGGGGGATTTTCATCGTCTTCGCTTCGAAGCCGGCGCTGATCTATCCGAGTACCTGGCGCGGCACGGCTCGGTGCCTCTGCCCCCGTATATCGAGCATGTACCGGACCAGACCGACGCGGCGCGCTACCAGACGGTGTATGCGCGCCATCCCGGTGCCGTCGCCGCGCCCACGGCGGGGCTGCATTTCGACCAGGTCCTGTTGACGCGGCTGCGGCAACGTGGCGTAGCGATCGTGTACTTGACCTTGCACGTCGGCGCCGGGACCTTCCAACCCGTGCGCGCAGACGACGTCAAGGAGCACGCGATGCATAGCGAATGGTTCAACGTCCCAGAGGAAACGGTGGCGGCGATACGAACGGCAAAGCGCCGCGGCGCCCAGGTGCTCGCGGTCGGCACCACGACGCTGCGCGCGCTCGAATCGGCCGCCGCGGGCGGGGAGCTGCGCGCAGGGTACGGCGAAACCAAGCTCTTCATCCTGCCCGGGTATCGGTTCCAGGTGGTCGAGCGGCTGCTGACCAATTTCCATCTGCCGAAGTCGACGCTCTTCATGCTCGTCTGCGCCTTCGGCGGCATGGACCTCATGCGTGCGGCCTACAGGCATGCCGTCGAGCAGCGCTATCGCTTCTTCAGCTATGGCGACGCCATGCTGATCGAGCGCCGAGCGCAGGCCTGAGCGGTCTCGCACAGGCGCGATGCTCATGAGCCAATCGGGACATGGCGCGGCGCCACCCCTTCAGCCGGATGCGAGAGAGCGCTATGCGCATTTCGTCGCGCTTACGACGCGCTGGATGGACAACGACGCGTACCGGCACGTGAACAACGTGGTCTACTACTCGTTCTTCGATACGGCGGTCAATCAGTACATGCTCGAACAAGGCGTGCTCGACCTGGAGTCGAGCCCGACGGTTTCGTTGGTGGTCGACACGGCTTGCAGCTTTTTTTCGCCGCTCAGCTTCCCGGACATCGTCCATTGCGGCTTGCGTGTCGTGCATCTGGGCACGAGCAGCGTGCGCTACGAGATCGGCATCTTCCGCAACGACGAGCCGCTCGCCGCCGCCCGCGGGCACCTCGTGCACGTGTGCTGCGAGCGCCGCACGCTGCAACCGGTGCCCATGCCCGCGCGCTTGCGCGGCGTGCTCGAGCGCTTGCGCTCGCTGCTCGCCTGACTCGTGTTCGCGCCGCAGGGCTGCCAATGAAGTTCACCCTGCGCGCGCTCGACGGTGCTGCCCGCACGGGGCGACTGCAATTGCCGCACGGTTGCGTCGATACGCCCGCGTTCATGCCCGTCGGCACCTACGGCGCCGTCAAAGGCACGGATCCCGCGGTATTGCGCCAAGTGGGTGCGCAGATCGTGCTCGGCAATACCTTCCATCTCTGGCTGCGTCCCGGGCTCGATGTGCTGGAGCGTCACGGCGGACTGCATCGCTTCATGGGCTGGAGCGGCCCGATCCTGACCGATTCGGGCGGATTCCAGGTATTCAGCCTCGGCGCCCTCAGAAGCATCGCCGAAGAGGGCGTGCGCTTCCAGTCGCCGGTGAACGGCGACAGGTTGCTGCTCACGCCCGAGGAGTCGATGCGCATTCAACGCGTATTCAACTCCGACATCGTCATGATCTTCGACGAGTGCACGCCCTATCCCATCGATGAAGCCGGCGCGGCCGCCTCGATGCGGCTGTCGCTGCGCTGGGCGCTGCGCTGCGCGCGCTCTCACGAGGGCAACCCGAACGCGCTCTTCGGCATCGTGCAAGGCGGCATGTACGAGCACTTGCGCGACGAGTCGGCTGCCGGCCTGCAAGCCCTTGGCTTCGACGGCTACGCTATCGGCGGCCTTTCGGTCGGCGAGCCCAAGGCCGACATGCAGCGCATCCTCGCGCACACGCCACCCCGATTGCCGCAGGACAAGCCGCGCTATCTGATGGGGGTGGGAACACCGCAGGACATTGTCGATGCCGTGCGTTGCGGGATCGATCTGTTCGACTGCGTGTTGCCCACGCGCAACGCGCGTAACGGCTGGCTGTACACCAGCGAAGGGGTGGTGAAGCTCAGGAACGCACGCTACCGCGACGACATGGGGCCGCTCGATCCGGCCTGCGGCTGCCACACCTGCGCGAATTTCACCCGCGCCTACCTGCACCATCTGCAGCGCGTCAACGAAATGCTCGGTGCCATGCTCAATACGTTGCACAACCTGCATTACTACCAGAACCTCATGGCACGGATTCGCGCCGCGATCGCGCTTGGTCGACTGCGCGATCTGGTGTTGCCGCGACCGCGGGCGGGCGAATGAGCCATGCTAGAATCGACCATTTTTCGATGTGCAACGCGGCCTCACCGCACCTACCGGGGCTCGCGCTCGCAAGGGGACATACATGCTGATCGGTCAGGCTTGGGCGCAGGGCGCGGGCGGCGGCGCGGGCAGCGACATGCTGGGATTGCTGCCGATTGTGCTGATGTTCGTCGTGCTCTACTTTCTCATGATCCGCCCGCAGATGAAGCGCGCCAAGGAGCACAAGGTAATGATCGAGGCGCTGCAGAAGGGAGACGAGGTGGTGACCTCGGGCGGGGTCGTCGGACGCGTCTCGAAGATCAACGAGAACTACGTCTCCCTGCAGGTGGCCGAGAACGTCGAGATCATGGTGCAGCGCCCCGCGGTACAAGTGGTGCTGCCCAAAGGCACCCTCAAAGCGCTGTGAGACGCTTGGTCAGATCGTCGGCGTTGCCTTCGGCGGGCTGGATGGGCGCATCGAGCCCGCCCGCGGCGCAGGACGAATCCGCGCGATGAATCGATATCCTGTCTGGATCTATGCGATCGTGGCGCTGGCGCTGGTCGTCGGCTCGCTCTACACGTTGCCGAATTTCTTCGGCGAAGCGCCGGCGGTCCAGGCGTCGCCGGTCAAGGCGACGCTCAAGGCCGATAGCGCGCTGCTCGGCCGAGTCGAGGCCATCCTCAAGGACGCCGGCCTCGCGCAGCAAGGCATGACTCTGGATGCGAACGGCGTGAAAGCACGCTTCGCCGATACCGAAACCCAGATCAAGGCGAAAGACATTCTGCAATCCAAGCTGGGCGAGGACTATGTCGTCGCGCTCAACCTGGTGTCGAACAGCCCGCGCTGGCTGACGGCTATCGGTGCGCTGCCGATGTACCTGGGTCTCGATCTGCGCGGCGGCGTGCATTTCCTGATGCAGGTCGACATGAAAGCGGCGCTGATCCGCAAGGCCGAGGGAGTCGCCGGCGATATCCGCAGCGCCTTGCGCGACAAGCGTATCCCTTACGCCGGCGTCACGCGCGAAGGGCAGGTCGTCCAGGTGCGGTTCCGCGACCAGGCCAATCGCGACCAGGCCGTCGCCGAGATCGAGCGCATCACCTCGGATCTCAACTTGCGCACGGCGGACGAGGCCAACGAGTACAAGCTGTTCGCCACGCTCAAGCCCGAAGCGCAGAAGCGCACGCAGGACTTCGC
This sequence comes from Burkholderiales bacterium, assembly GCA_020848435.1. GTDB lineage: Bacteria > Pseudomonadota > Gammaproteobacteria > Burkholderiales > WYBJ01 > WYBJ01. The sequence continues at coordinate 36,736 of JADLAC010000029.1, forward strand.
GCTACAGCAGAACATCACGACCCTGCGTAATCGCGTGAACGAGCTCGGCGTGGCCGAGCCCATCATCCAGCAGCAAGGCGCCGATCGCGTCGTGGTGCAGTTGCCGGGCGTGCAGGATACCGCCAAGGCCAAGGACATTCTCGGCCGCACCGCCACGCTCGAAATACGCATGGTGGATGAGGAGAGCTCGACTAATCCGGCTGTCCTGGAAGCCGCGGTGCGCGGCCAGGTGCCGTTCAACAGCGAGCTTTACTACGAACGCGCCGAGCGCGGCGCGGTTCCGCTGCTGGTGCGCAAGCAGGTCGTGCTGACCGGCGATCGCATCAACGACGCCCAACCCGGATTCGACAATCAGTCCGGCGAACCCGCCGTGCACATCAGCCTGGACGGCACCGGGGCGCGCATCTTCCAGCAGGCGACGCGCGAAAACGTCGGCAAGCGCATGGCGATCCTGCTGTTCGAGAAGGGCAAGGGGGAAATCGTGACCGCGCCCGTGATTCGCGCCGAGATCGGCGGCGGGCGGGTGCAGATCTCCGGGCGGATGAACACGCGCGAGGCGAACGACATCGCGCTGCTGTTGCGCGCAGGGGCCTTGGCCGCGCCGATGGAGATCATCGAAGAACGCACCGTCGGCCCCAGCCTGGGGGCGGAGAACATCTCCAAGGGATTCCATTCGACCTGGATCGGGTTCAGCGCCATCGCGATTTTCATGATCGCCTACTACGTCCTGTTCGGGGTCATATCGGTGATCGCCCTCGCCACCAACCTGCTGTTCCTGGTGAGCCTGCTGTCGATGCTGCAAGCGACGTTGACCCTGCCCGGCATCGCGGCGATCGCGCTCACGCTCGGCATGGCGATCGATGCCAACGTGCTGATCAACGAACGCGTGCGCGAGGAATTGCGCAACGGCAACAGCCCGCAGGCCGCGATTCATGCCGGCTACGAACGCGCCTGGGCTACGATTCTCGACTCCAATATCACCACCCTGATCGCCGGCATCGCGCTGTTCGCGTTCGGCTCCGGCCCCGTGCGCGGCTTCGCCGTGGTGCACTGCCTCGGCATTCTCACGTCGATGTTCAGCGCGGTGGTGGTGTCGCGCTCCATAGTCAATCTCTACTACGGCCGCAAGCGCAGGCTCGAGGGCGTATCGATCGGTCAGGTATGGAGGCCGGAGGCGCAAGCGCCGGCGCGCAAGGCATGAGCCGCAAGTCGATGGCCGAGGCCGTCGCCGAGCGTTGCCGTTCGCATTCGCCGCGGAGCTAGGCATGGAGTTCTTTCGCATTCGCCGCGACATCCCGTTCATGCGCCACGCGTTGGTGTTCAACGTGATCTCCTTGGTCACGTTCTTGCTGGCGGTGATCTCGCTTGCGACCAAGGGATTGCACTTCGGCGTGGACTTCACCGGCGGCACGGTGATGGAGGTGAGCTACCAGGCCCCCGCCGATCTCGGCAGCATCCGCGATGCCGTGGCGAAGCTCGGCCTCACCGACGTGGCGGTGCAGAACTTCGGCAGCGCTCGCGACGTGCTGATTCGCTTGCCGGTGAGGCAGGACGTCTCCGGCGCGAAGCTCTCGGAGACCGTGATGGAGTCGCTGCGCAAGCTCGATGCATCCGTGGAGCTGCGCCGGGTCGAGTTCGTCGGGCCACAGGTCGGCAAGGAGCTGGTCGAAAACGGCGCGCTCGCATTGCTGTTCGTGTCGATCGGCATCGTGCTCTATCTCTGGTTCCGTTTCGAGTGGAAGTTCGGCCTTGCCGCCATCATTGCCAACTTGCACGATGTCATCATCATCCTGGGATTCTTCTCGTTCTTCCAATGGGAGTTTTCGTTGCCGGTGTTGGCGGCGGTGCTCGCCGTGCTTGGCTATTCGGTGAACGAATCGGTCGTGGTGTTCGACCGGATACGCGAGAATTTCCGCAAGATGCGCCGCGCGTCGGTGCCGGAGATCATCGACAACGCGATCACGCGCACCATGTCGCGGACCATCATCACCCACGGCAGCACGCAGATGATGGTCACCTCCATGCTCTTCTTCGGCGGCGAGACCTTGTTCTACTTCGCCCTCGCGCTCACCATCGGCATTCTTTTCGGTATCTACTCGTCGGTTCTGGTCGCAAGCCCCATCGTGATGTGGCTCGGCATCCGGCGCGAGGACCTGGTCAAGCCGGAAAAGAAACCGCAAGCCGATGCGGTCGTGTAGCGCGATGGGCGGTTTCGCGTCCGCGGCCTTGCGCGCCCGGACGTTTCGTCAGGCCGGCCCGAGCATCATGCCGCCGCCCGATGAATCCCGATGAATCAACCCGGACAGTCATAGCAAGCACTCGACGTGGACCTCATCGCCCAGTTCATCGATATCGTCCTGCACCTCGACAAGCACCTCGTCTGGGTGGTGCAGAACTACGGCGCCTATGTCTATGTCCTGCTGTTCGCCATCATCTTCTGCGAAACCGGATTGGTGATCACGCCGTTCTTGCCGGGCGATTCGCTGCTGTTCGTCGCCGGCACGCTCGCCGCGACCGGCCACATGGATGTCCATGGGCTGTTCGCCGCGCTTTGCCTGGCCTCCTTCCTGGGCGACAACACCAATTATTGGGTTGGACGTTTCGTCGGGCCGCGGGTGTTTCGCAGTAGCAACTCGCGCTTGCTCAATCGAGCGCACTTGGCGAGGACGCACGCGTTCTACGAGCGTCATGGCGGCAAGACGATCGTGATCGCGCGTTTCATGCCGATCGTGCGCACCTTCGCGCCCTTTGTGGCCGGAATCGGGCGCATGAGCTACGGCCATTTCCTGGCCTACAGCGCGGCCGGAAGCGTGTTCTGGATCAGCTTTTTCGTCTACGGCGGTTACCTGTTCGGCAACCTGCCCGTCATCAAGCAGAACCTGAGCTGGTTCATCATCGCGATCGTGCTGATCAGCGTCATGCCCGGTGCGATCGCCTGGATGCGCGCGCGCTTGGCAACGCGCTAAGGGGCGACGCCTGCCCGATCCCGATCAGTACAGGGCCGCTGACAACAGGCGCCGATACCTGGACACCAGGTCGCCCTGGCCGCCGAGCAGGTTGAACACCTCGATCAGAGTCTTGCGGCCGATGTCGTCGCGGAACTTGCGGTCGGCGCGCACGATTGCCATGAGCTGCTCCAGCGCGGGCTCGTACGCCTGGCCTTGGACATAGTGGCGAGCCAGCTCGAGGCGAGCGTCCAGATCGTTGGGGTTGGCGTCGATGCGCCGGGCGAGCGCGGCAGGGTCCTGAGCGGTGCCTTGGGCGAAGGCCAACTGGGCCTTCAGCGCCGCGACGCGCGGCTCATCCAGGCTGAGCGGGCTCAAGTCCTCCAAGGCGGCTTGTGCGCCCTCGATCCGGCCGAGGCGCGCCAGGACGTCGATGCGATCGATCTTCGCGGCCTCGTTGCGCGGGTCGAGCGCAAGCGCCGCGTCGAGTGCCTCGATAGCCTTGTCCGTCTGTCCGGCCGCCAGCAATGCGGCCGCCTCGGCGCGGGTGATTTCCGAAGGAGAAGGCAGGATGCGCTCGATGAACGAGCGCACCTGGGACTCGGGCAACGCCCCCACGAACTCGTCGACCAGCTTGCCGCCGACCACCGCCTTGACGGCCGGTATGCCCCGCACGCCGAAGCTGGCCGCGAGGTCCTGGTTCTCATCCGAGTTGATCTTCGCCAGCGTGAAACGGCCCGCATACTCATCCGCCAGCTTTTCCAGGATGGGCGTGAGCGCCCGGCAAGGTGCGCACCACGGCGCCCAGAAGTCCACGACCACGGGTGCCCGCTGCGAGCCCTCGAGCACGACATCGCGGAAATTGTCGGACCCTACGTCTATGGAATGAGCGGCCATGCCACTGTCCTCGCGATCTTCGAGTCTACAGGCTGCCGGGCGCGCCGATGAAGGAGCGCCTTGGGGGATCAGATACGCCGAGCGAGCTCGACCGCGGCGCCGAGGTAGGTTCTTGGCGTAAGCGCGAGCAGGCGTTGTTTCGCGTCGTCAGGGATGTCCAGTGCACGAATGAACTCGTGCAAGCTCGCCCGGTCGATCCCGCTGCGCCCGCGGGTGAGCGTCTTGAGCTGCTCGTAGGGATCCGCGACGCCGTAACGGCGCATCACCGTTTGAATGGGCTCGGCGAGCACCTCCCAGGCGGCATCGAGATCCGCGTCGATGCGGCTGCGATCCGCTTCCAGCTTGTCTAGACCGCGCAAGCACGACTGCCATGCGAGCAAGGCATGTCCGAGTGCCACGCCCATGTTGCGCAGCACGGTGGAGTCTGTCAGATCGCGCTGCCAGCGCGACACGGGCAACTTGTCCGCCATGTGACGCAGCAGTGCGTTGGCGATGCCGAGATTGCCTTCGGAGTTCTCGAAGTCGATGGGATTGACCTTGTGCGGCATGGTGGACGAACCGACTTCGCCCGCCTTCACCTTCTGCCGGAAGTAACCGAGCGAAATGTAGCCCCACAAGTCGCGGTCGAGATCGAGCAGGATCGTGTTGATGGAGGCGTACGCGTCGAACAACTCGCCGATCGCGTCATGGGGCTCGATCTGGGTGGTGTAGGGGTTGAACACGAGCCCGAGCGAGACGATGAAATCGCGGGCGAACACCTCCCAATCGATGTCGGGATAGGCGACCCGGTGCGCGTTGTAATTGCCCACGGCGCCATTGAACTTGGCCGTGAGCTCCACCCGCTGCAGCCGCAGCTTGGCGCGTTCCAGCCGCCGCACCACGTTGGCGATTTCCTTGCCGAGCGTGGTGGGCGTGGCCGGCTGTCCGTGCGTGCGGGCCAGCATGGGGGCATCGGCCAAGGCGTGGGCGAGGCGGCGCAAGCGCATCACCACCGCATCGAGCGCCGGCAGCATGACCCGTTCGCGAGCACCCGAGAGCATCAGCGCATGGCAGGCATTGTTGATGTCCTCCGAGGTGCATGCGAAGTGAATGAAGCCCGCGGCGGCTTGCACATCGGGAAAGGCGGCGAGTCTTTCGCGCAGGAAGTACTCGATCGCCTTGACGTCGTGATTGGTTTCGCTCTCGATCGCCTTCACCCGCGCAGCGTCAGCCTCGGTGAAGCCTGTGGCCACGGCGTTCAGCGCGGTCACGGCCGCCGCGCTGAAGGGCGCGATCTCCGCAATCCGGGAGTCGGCAGCGAGTCGTTCAAGCCAGCGAATCTCTACTAGCACACGCAGCCGGATAAGGGCCAGTTCAGTGAAATAGTCCCTTAATGGGCCGGCCTTATCCTGATAGCGTCCGTCGACCGGCGCGAGCGCGGTAAGAGCAGAAAAAGACATGAGTGTCAGTCGGTTGAGGTGTGAATTTTATCACGCGAAGCGATTGGCACATCGCTTGCTCGATACTTCGGAGCAAGCATCGTGGGAGTGAATCAGTGCGAACAATCGAAGTTTTCCGCGGCAGCTCGAACGAAAGCAATATGCCGGCGGCCTTCATGAACGGTTTTGCCGACGGGCAAACGGCCCGTGCCAACAATGACGCCTTGACAGCGTATCTGCGGGTCGGCATCGACGACTATGCCAAGGGGTTTCGCGCCGGATTCTTCGCCCGCGCCAATTCTTCCCGAGTCGCGGAGCGCCCGGTGCGGCGTAACGTGGTCAACCTGTAGTCGAACCGGCGGCAGATACGTTGGCGCTTCGACGTCCATCTCGTGCACCTGGTTAATCTGAACTTGTAACGGCACATGCCGCTCCCCGTGACAGAGCAGCACCCGGCATCGTAAGACCAGCGCGTACGTTTACGGCGCGCGATCCGAGGGCTCGGCCGGCGCGAAGAAGGACGCGCCGCAATTCGTACAGGCCGGCGGTAGCTCGATTCGGGGCTGGAATCGTATCCGCTCACCACAGCTCGGACAGGCACCGCGGCGCATGTTGCACAGCGCCAGCCCGGTGATGGCCGCAAGCGCCGTACCCAACAATGCCTCGACCGCTGCCGGCAGCGCCACGCCGGCGAGCAGTGCCAGGACACCCAGTGCGGCGAGCATGGTCACGATCCACAACCGGACGACGCTGCGCCGCCAGCGCTGAATCCCGGCGATCTGCGCCGATCGTTCGTCGTCGAGCTGCATCTCGGCGCCCCGCACGCGCTGCCGGTCAAGTCGTGCTCATGCGCTCGGGTGCGATCGCGGCAAGCAGGCGCCGATCTGTCGCCAACGCCACCGAGCCCTGCTCAGCGCCGATACGCCCCTCCGGCACGCCCGAGCGCTCGTAAGGGCGAAGCCGCGGACAATCCATTACGTCGTTACTGATCGCTACCGGGCTATCAACGGACAAGGAGGCGCGCGATGCCCGCGGCATCGTCGAGCTTGTCCAGACCGAGAACGGCGTCGCGCAACGCCTCCACCTGTTGATTCGGAAAGACATGGCGCGCGAGCTTCTCGAACTTCTCCACCACGTCGGCTTCGCTGGCGAACTTGTGCTCGGAGCCGCGTGGCGCTTCCACCGTGCGCGACATGCGCTTGCCGTTCTTCAAGTGGACCTCGACGCGGACCATGTGGCGATACGTGGAGCCCCGTGCGGTGATCTCAGGATCGTGCCGGACCTCGATCTTCTCGGCGAGCGCCATGCGGGCGGGATCGGCCACGCAGGATTCCGGGAACTGGTCGACGAACACATCGCCCTCGAGCAGCAGCGTCGCCACGCAGAACGGCAGATTGAGCTGAGCCGAGGTCAAACCCTGCGGCTGGTATTTCCAGCCGACATGATCCATCGTGACTTGCGAGCCATGCACGACGATGCGCTCGATATCATCCGGCCCGTAGCGCTGCTCGGTCTGCATGTCGCGCAGCGCGTCGAGCGTCGTATGGTTGCTGCCCACGCAGGAGTAGAACTTCAGCGCCACCCCCATCGTCTCCCAGCGCTGGCCGAGCCCGGCCACCAGCTTGGCCCGATCGAATCGGTCCGTGGAGCGCGAGAAGGTCGTACAGAAGCCGCCGTACTCGGACTCGAACACGTTCACGATCCCGGTGAATCCGCCGGCCGCGAGCAGCGCGCCGTAGAGGCCGCTTTGCGAGGAGCGGCCCGCGTGCATGCGCTTGACCATCGCGCCGTATTGCGCCGCCATGAGCCCGGCCGATTGCGTGCCCGTAATGCCGAGGGCATGGACCGTGCGGTCGGCATCCAGACGCAGCGCTCGGGCTGCCCCGGCAGCCGCGGAGAACACGCCGACGGTGGCGCCGGAGTGCCAGCCTTGGCCGATGTGCTCCTGGCCCATGCACATGCCGACCCGAGGGCCCGTCTCGTAGCCCGCCACCGCGGCGGTCAGGAACTCCTTGCCGCTCATCCCGGGCTTCATTTCGGCGATCGCGATCAGCGCCGGCAGCGTCACGGCGCCGACGTGCAGCACGCCGACCCGATGAACGTCGTCCAACTCGAAGCCCTGCACCAGCGAGCCGTTGGCGAGCGCCGCATGCGGCGCGGACAGCCGCACCGCTGTGCCCCATACCGCCGCGCCGGGCGAGGTATCGACCCCTTTCAGCGTGTCGATCAGGATCCGGCTCCACGGCAAATCGGCGCCGTAGACGGCGCAGCCGAGCGAATCCAGGATCAGCAGCTTGATACGCGCGAGCACCTGCTCCGGAATCGCGTCATAGCGCAGTCCGGAAATGAACTCGGCCAAGCCGCGGGTATAGCGATTGTCGCTGCCGCTATCGTGCGCCATTGATGTCCTCGAGAGAACTGACGGGTCGTGGGAACAGAGTGCGGCTCGCGCGGCAGGACCGTGGGCCGCCGGCGCGCACCGGGAAAATTGGCGGAAGAGAGTGGGAGTCGAACCCACAAAGGACCGTCAACGGCCCCCACCGGGTTTGAAGTCCGGCCACCCCACCGGGGACGCTTCTCTTCCGTGTCGTTGCCCAGCGCGAGACCCCGGTCCCGAGGGCACGCGCGAAGCGACCATCGTATTGTAACCGGCCTCCGGCGCGTGCGGCGCGTTTCGTAGTCGCGATCAGCCGGCCAGCGTTCGGGCCGCATTCTCGGCTGCCGAGCGCGCCTCGCGCACTGCGTCGACCAGCTTGCCGCTATAGCCGGCGCGCACCGCCCCGGCGGCGAATATCCGCGGTATCGCGGTTTGAAAGCTTGCGTCGGTCTCGATCGCACCTGCGGCGTCGCGCTTGATATCCGCGGGCGCGATTTCGGAGTTGGGCGTGAGGCCAACGAACACGAACACGCCGGCGCAATCGATCCGGCTCTTGGCGCCGTCGGCGGCGCGAATCGTCACGCCTTCGACGGTAGTGCCGCCGAGTATCTCCTCGACCTGAACGCCGGCTCGGATCGACACGTTCGGCAGGGCACGCACCCGCTCCGCGAGAACACCGCTCGCCCGCGGCACTGCACCGCGCAGCAACACCGTGACGCTGCCGGCGTAATGCGCCAGCGCCGCGGCTTCCTGGAATGCGGCATCGCCGCCGCCGACTACCACCACGTGCTCTCCCTGGAACATCGGACCGTCGCAATCGGCGCACTGCGAAACGCCGCGGTGGTCGAACTCCTCTTCGCCCCGGACGCCGAGCTTCTTCATCCTGGCACCCGTTGCGATCACGACCGCGCGTGCCCGGTACTCGCCGGAATCGGCCACTACCTTGACCTCGGTGGCGCCGGCTTCGATCGCGCTCACCGTGCCGCCGAGGTTTTCGACCCCGGCCGCGGCATTGGACTCCATCAATGCCGCCGCGATATCGACCCCCGAGGCTTGCTCGTCGTAGCCCTCCAGCTCGGCGATATTGATGACCAGCCCGCCGAACAGGTTTCCTTCCGTGGTCGCGGTCTTCAGGCCCAGCGATGCCGCATGGCGCGCGCATGCGAGGCCGGTGATGCCTTCGCCCACCACGATCAGATCGTATGTGCTCACGTCGTTCTCCTGTGATTCAGTGCCCTGAGCTGGGAATCTGCAGCGTTGGCCATGTCAGCGACGAACCTCGGACTCAGGACACTACGGCTTGGCGCGGCCCGCGCCGGCCGCCGCGGCAGCCAGCGCCTGGTCGAGCGGGCGGCGTATCCTGCGCGCGTCGCCGAGCCTTTGGGTGTAACCGATGCGGTCGAAGTATTCCAGGACTTCGATCGAAAGCTTGCGGCTGGCGCCGCAGCGATCGCGGTAATCGGCCGCCGTGAACTGGCCGTTGGGCTTGGCGCCGGCGGTATTCGCGGCAATCTGCGCCAGCCGCTCGATGGTGTTGCGAAGCATGAACCGATCGACCATGACCTTGATCGGTTCTCCGCCGCGGCTTTTGCGGTGCAGGAAGTCGCTTACCGCCTTTTCGGACAAACGCAACTGCTCGGCGATTTCCTTCACCGTGGGGGGCAGGGGCGTGTCCTTCTGCAAGCACGGCAGGACGCGCTGCCACAACTTTTCGTCCTCTGGATTCGAGGTCGCATCGTGCCCAGGCCGGCGGATGCGCGTGCCGGCCAATTCCACTTTGCCCGCCTGGGCCAGCTCGCGCACGATCTGGCTCAGCGCCCAATCCGGGACGCGCGTTTGGATGTGCTGCGGCAGGCCCGCCAGCTCGAGACCGAGCGACTTGGGATCGTCGCGATGCAAGCGCGTGACCGCCGCCACGATCGAATCCGCGAGCTGGTTCTTCCGGGCCGCGGCGAGGCCGATGCGCTCGCCCCGTCCGAGCACCGCCAGCTCGCATTTCAGGTACAACGCCGCCGCGCTCGACTGGTCGAGATTGAACGCGGCCTCGAATTTGCCCAGATCGATACCGTCAGCGCTGGCGGCGCTCAGCGCGCGCAATGCATCTTCCGCGGAATCGGCCGACAACGCCGCGACCACCTCCAGCCGCGCGCTGGAATTGCGACGCACCGCGGGTGCGAACGGATCGACCACCGTGCCCCCGCCGATGGTGCGCGTCGCCGACTGGTCGCGCAGGATGAAGCGATCGCCGTGCAGACAGGCGATGGGACGCTCCAGGATGATCTGCGCCACGCGGCTGGCCCCGGGTGCGATCGATTCGCCGCGGCGAACAGCGACGCGCGCGGTAACGGCTTCCGTTCCGAGGTGAAAATGCACCGGTGTCCAATGCGCGAGCGGCTCCTTTTCCGCCGCCAGGACCTTCACCTGGGCATCGATGCGACGGGTGGGCCGATGGATGGTCTCATCCAGCACCCAATCGCCGCGCCGAACCTGCTCCTTGTCGAGCTTCTCGCCCGTCAGATTGAGCGCGCAACGGCGGCCGGCGCTGACCTCGCCGGCCGCCTTGCCGTGGACCTGTATGCCGCGGACCCGCACCGGAATGCCCGCCGGCGAGATCATCAACCGGTCGCCGATCTTGACCTGGCCATTGAAGACGGTACCCGTGACCACCGTACCGCTGCCGGAGATGCTGAATACCCGATCGATGGCGTAACGGAAACGCCGCCCCTGCGTTTCGCGCGCCTGGATGTTGCGCGCTTCTTCGAACAATCGGGCGCGCAGCTCATCGATGCCGCTGCCGCTCAGTGCCGAAACGGGCAGCACGCTGGCGGCATGCAGCGTGGTGCCGGCCAGCAGGCGCTGCACCGACTCCGTGACCTCGCGCACCCGTGCCTCGCCCACGCGATCGACCTTGTTGACGACCGCGATGCCACGCGAGATGTTCAGCAGGTCGAGAATCTGCAGGTGTTCCACGGTTTGCGGCATGACGCCATCATCGGCGGCGACGACCAGCAGCGCCAGGTCGATGCCGCACACTCCCGCCAGCATGTTGCGGACGAATCGCTCGTGACCGGGCACATCGACGAAGCCGAGTAGGCCGCCCTCGGGCGTGGGCACATAAGCGAAGCCGATGTCGATCGAGATGCCGCGGCTTTTCTCTTCCGGCAGGCGATCGGTGTCGACCCCGGAAAGCGCCTTGACGAGCAGCGTCTTGCCGTGATCGATGTGGCCGGCGGTCGCGACGATCATGACGCAATCGCCGTCGCGCTCGATTGCGCTTGCATGCGCCCGGCGCCTGCGCCAGCGCCAAGATCGAGCGCAGCGAGCTGGCGCGTGAGCAGGCGCGGGTCGTCCAGCGTGCGCAGGTCGAAGACCAACGTGCCGTCCTGGATTCGCCCGATCACCGGCAGCGGCAGTTTGCGAAAGGCGGCGGCCAGCCGCTCGACCTGACGGCCGCTCTTGCGCTTTCCCTCGAGCGGACGCAGCGCCACGCCCACGCTAGCGAGCAAGTCGACCGGCAGGGAGCCGCTGCCGATCTGGCTGCGGCATTCGACCTGGCGCACTTCGGCATGGCCGTCCAGCGCAGCCCGAAGCGCCGGTGTAACGGCATCGGCGACTCGCTCGATTTCGGCGCGCGAGCGCGTGAGCCAGGCAAGCGTCGGCAGGCGGGCGCACAATCGGTCCGGATCGGCGTAGAGCTTGAGAATCGCTTCCAGTGCGGCCAGCCGCATCTTGTCGACGCGCAACGCGCGCTTCAGCGGATTGCGATTGATGCGTGCGACCAGCTCGCGCCGGCCGGCGATCAGCCCGGCCTGGGGACCGCCGAGCAGCTTGTCGCCGCTGAACGTGACCAGATCGGCGCCGTGGCCCAGGGTCTCGCGCGCGGTCGGCTCGTGCGGCAGGCCCCAGCGTTCCAGATCGACCAAGGTGCCGCTGCCCAGATCGACCAGGAAGGGCAGATCCCGGGCGTGCGCCAGATCGGCGAGCTTGTCTTCGGCGACGTGCGCGGTGAAGCCCTGGATCGCGTAGTTGCTGGTGTGCACCTTCATGATCGCCGCCGTGCGCGGGCCGATGGCGTCGGCGTAGTCGCGCGGGTGCGTCCGGTTGGTGGTGCCGACTTCGACCAGCCGGCACCCGGCGCGGCTCATGATATCGGGAATACGGAAGGCGCCGCCGATTTCGACCAGCTCCCCGCGCGACACGATCACCTCCTTGCGGGGGGCTAGGGTGGCGAGAACGATCAGCACCGCGGCGGCGTTATTGTTCACGACGGTCGCGGCCTCGGCACCGGTCAGTCGCGTCAACCAGGCTGCGACATGGTCGTCGCGTTCGCCACGGCTTCCCTTGGCGAGGTCGTACTCGAGATTGGTGGCCGCGGTCATTGCATCGGCCACGGTGGCCGCGGCTTCCGGGGGCAATACCGCGCGTCCCAGATTGGTGTGCAGGACCGTGCCCGTCAGATTGAGCACCTTGCGCTGGGACGGCGCACACGCGCCGTCAAGCTTCGTTCGCAAGATCGCGGTGAAAGCGGGCTCGTCGAAATCGTCGCCCGCAACGAGTTGCGGCTGCTCGCCCGCACGAACCTCGGCCAGCAGCCCGCGGATCAGCTCGGTGACCATGCTGCGGCCGAAGCGCTCGATCTCCGGTGAGCACACGGCGAGCAACCTGTCGACGGACGGGATGGAGCGGGGGACCGATGCGTTGGGCGGCATGCGCAAGGCGAGGGCGGCTGGAACGGCGAGCGGAGACTGCGGCGCTCACAAGTTTAGCATCGTCGCACGCTCGCGCCATCGCTGTGCGCCGGCGAGCCCGCCTCGAGCGGAACGTAACGCCGTATGCACCAGCGTGGTCCGCTGTCGCGCTTGGGGTTGCACACACCCCGGGGCGGACGATCACGCCATACGCGAAAATCGCCCCGTCCCTTCGGGTCGCGCCCACAACGCAGCGCGCGAAATCAAGTCCGACAGGCTCCTAGCGCCAGCACTCGATCAGCAGGGTGAAGCGGCGGGCGCGCTCGGGCGCATCGAGAATCGCGCCTCGCGGAGGAAGCGCCTCGTCGTCGGGCAGGTCGACGCCATGCGCCTCGATGAAGTTGCGAGCCACCGCGCCGCTGATGGCGAAATTGACGTTCTGCGGCACATCGCCGGTGACCATGGCCACCTGCAAGGCATTGAGCTTGCTCACGACCACGCCGATGACTTCCCCCTGGGCATCGAGCACCGGACCGCCGCTGTTGCCGTGCTGTATCGGTGCGGTGATCTGGAACAGGGTATCGTTGTTCTTCGGTCCCGCCAGTGCGCTCACCGTCCCGGTGGTGACATTGAGCGATTGCGCCAGCAGGTCGCTCAGGGGAAAGCCGGCGACCATGATCTGCTCGCCCAGCCGAGGCGCGGTCTGGAGCCTGAAGCGGGCCGTTTCGGCTACGGCGAGCTCGCCTTCGAGCAGCGCCAGGTCGTTCTTGGCATCGCGCGCCAGTACTTTGAGCACCGCTTTGCGTGCCGGTGCGCGCACTTCCGTGCATTGCTCGACGACGTGGTTGTTAGTAAGGACGTAACCCGGCAGCCCAACGATGAATCCGCTGCCCGTGCCGGTACGGCGCTTGCCGCTGGCGTCGGGCGTGCCGATCGCCTGGGCAACGCGGACGGGACGCCAACGGCTGGCCGCCTTCTGCGCTTCGGCAACTTGTTCGGGTGTCATCTTCGCCGCCAACTCGTCGCGCAGCTTGTGCGCACGCGCCGAGCCGCGGGCCGCGGCCAGGTTTGCCCACATATGGGCCTGCACGAAGTCCTGCGGCACGCCGGTTCCCAGGTGGTAGCTCACGGCCAGCGCCTCCATCGAGGGCCGGTTGCCCTGGCTCGCCGCCCGGCGCGTCCAGCGCAGAAACTCGTCGAGACTGCGTGCCGCGCCGCCTTCGCCTTTCAGATGCGCCTGCGCGAGCACGGTTTGGGCCTGAACGTTGCCGCGGTCCGCTGCCTTGCGCGCCCACCGCACCGCCTCGTCGGCATCCTTGGCGACACCATCGCCCGTGAACAAGGCTTGCGCCAGTGCGCCCTGGGCTCGCACCGAGCCCGCTTCGGCGGCCGAGCGCCATTGCTGCACGGCTTGGTCGGCATCGCGCGCTACACTCTCGCCGAGCCGGTGCATGATACCGAGCCAGAACCGCGCATCGGCATGGCCCTGCTCGGCGGCGCGCGTAAACCAGCGAAATGCCTCTTCCGGTGCGCGCTGGGGATTGGCGGGCGCGCGCAGGATCTGGCCGAGGGCGACCTGGGCCGCCACGTCGCCTGATTCGGCGAGTGGCCGCAAATGGTCCGCCGCGCCGGCGAAATCGCCGCCGGCAAGCGCTTTGAGCGCGGAGGGAATGTCCGCGCCCGCGGGCATCGCGGCGAAGGTGCCGAGCCCGAGACAGACGAGCCAAAGCAGACCGATCGCCGCCCGCGCACATCGGCTGCCCCGTGCAAGCGCCCACGCGCCCGCCCGCGCATATGCACGCTGCATGCCGCGCGGCTTCGAGCGCTCCGATGGGGTGCGTTGCGTAGCTACTCCCAAAGCCCTTCGGGCATCGGCAAACCCTGCGCCTGCTCGGGTCGCAGGGGTTGGGCAGGCTTGATATCGAAGCGCTCGAGCACGACCGCGAGCTGGCGGCAATGCTGGGCCGAGTGCCACGTGCTGCGCTCGAACACGTCATGGGCGCTCTGGATGCCGTAGTACGTGTCGAGCTTCTTCTCCAGGGCAGGGTCAGGATTGGCCGCCCACCAGGTGCTCATGCGGTCGCGCACCTGCTGGCCGTATTCCGCCACCTGGGCAGGCGTGCGCATGGTTTCGGGCGGCTCGGTATTGGCGAGGGTATTGGAATAGACTTGGCCCTCGTAAGCGAGCAGGAACGCCTCGCCGATGCGGAAAATGTGATAGACGAACGGACGAATGAGCCGCGGCCGATTCGGAATCACCTGCTCGCCCATGCGATCGAGCGGCAACTGGCGTACCAGCCCCTGCGCCGTGGCGAGTATGGAATCGTAGCGCGGCACCAGCAGCACGGGTGCGAGCTGGCTTCGATCGAGCGCGACGCCGATGAACTTGGCGACGTCTTTGAGGTTCTGCGCGAAGGTGTAGCGATCGCCGATCGCCACCACCGGCACGTTACGCAGGCCCAGCGCTTTCAACTGATCCATGCCGCCCGGCGTGTTGATCACGTCGACGACATCGAAGTCCTTCACCGTCTGCGAAAGAAACTCTTTCGTCTTGAGGCAACTGCTTCATCCCGGCTGGGTGAATAGACGCACGCGTTCCATCGTGCTCTCCTGTAGGCGCCGAATCTGCAAACAAGGCTACTCTGCGCAGGCGAAAGCCGTCAAGGACGCCGCCGCGGCTTGGGCGGTTTCGATGATGCCGCCGCCGAGACAGGTTTCACCTTGATAAAGCACGACCGACTGTCCCGGCGTGACCGCCCATTGCGGCGTGTCGAAGTCGATCACGCACAGGTTCGCGTCGAGGGCGGCGATGCGGCATGCGGCATCGGTTTGTCGATAGCGCGTCTTGGCGCTATAGCGCAAGGCCGGATCGGGCGGCGAACCGGCAATCCAATTGAGCCGCGTGGCGTGTAGCCTGCGCGCGAGCAGCAGAGGATGGTCGTGGCCTTGGACTACGATCAGGCGATTGTGTGCCATGTCCTTGCGAGCGACGTACCAGGGCAGGGCGGGGCTTGCCTTGCGCCCGCCGATCCCGAGGCCTTGGCGCTGGCCGATGGTGTAGTACATGAGGCCGGCGTGGCGCCCGACGAGGCGACCGTCCGGCGTACGAATGTCGCCCGGCTCCGGCGGCAGGTAGCGATTGAGGAAGCTGCGAAAGGGCCGCTCGCCGATGAAGCAGATCCCGGTGCTGTCGCGCTTGGCGTGGACCCCGAGCCCATGGGCTCGAGCGATCGCGCGCACGGCGGACTTGCGCAGGCCGCCGAGCGGAAACAATGCGCGCACCAGTTGATCCTGCCGCAGGCGATACAGAAAGTAGCTTTGATCCTTGGTTTCGTCCAGGGCGCGCAGCAGGTGCACGAGCGCGCCGTCTCGCCGCGTGCTCGCGTAATGCCCCGTGGCGATATGTTCGGCGCCCATGCCGATTGCATGATCGAGAAAGCAGCGGAACTTGATCTCGGCGTTGCACAAGACATCGGGGTTGGGCGTGCGTCCGGCGCGGTACTCGGCGAGAAATTCGCTGAACACGCGTTCCTTGTACTGCGCCGAGAAGTTGACGACCTCGATCTCGATGCCCAGGGCATCGGCCACGGCGACGGCATCAATCAGATCCGAGCGCGACGAGCAATACGCGTCGGTGTCGTCATCCTCCCAGTTCTTCATGAACAGGCCGACCACCTCGTGGCCCTGCTGCTTGAGCAGCAGCGCCGCCACCGAAGAGTCGACACCGCCCGACATGCCGACCACGATGCGCTTGGAGGTCATGAGATGAGTTCGTGCGAAGGAGCTTGACCAGCGTCACGAGGGACAGCATTGCGGCCGGCCCAAAAAACAAAAAGGCAGGGTTCCCCCTGCCTCTTGGTTCGCCCGAGCGAATGTTACTTCTTGTCCTTGGCCTTCTTGTCGTCCTTCTTGTCGTCTTTCTTCTCGTCCTTCTTATCCGCCTTCTTGTCCGCCTTCTCGGCGGCTTTGGCGACGGTGGGAACGAGGGTGATGCCGACGGTGGCGGTGGCGAAGAAGGCCGCAAGGGCGGCAGCCAACAGTTTCTTCATGACGTCTCCTCAACGTAGGGTGATGGGGGGAAGGCGCCCGGCCCGCGATGCGTTGCGACTGACTCGCCGCGGGCTTCGCAAGCCGGCGGCGGGACTATATAAGAGACTGTCGGGAAATGCAAATATGCTGCCGGAAAAACAAAGGCAGGGTCTCGAAAGCCCTGCCTCTGGTACGCTGAAATATGCTGTTACTTCTTGTCGGCCGCCTTTTCCTTCTTGGCGTCTTTCTTTGCGGCTTCCTTCTTTTCTTCCTTCTTCTGGTCCGCCGCGAAAGCGACCGGGGAGATCGTGGCGGTTGCAAACACAGCGGCCATCAACGCAGAGATCAGCTTGGTCATGTCGGTTCCTAAGTGGGGTTGAATAACGTTATTGGATGCGACCGTACCGGTGCGGTCAGAACGGAATAACGCCCCGCCGCTCAGGCGGTTGACATACCCGGCGCCGAGCTCGGGGCTAGCGTTCTAGGAGGCACGCGCTTTCTTGGTCTTCGTGCTCGCCTTCTTGGTTTTGCTCTTGGTCTTCTTGGTCGCCTTCGCCGACTTGGCGGGCTTGCTGTCCTTGGCAGTGCGCACGTTGTCCTGGGCCGAGGCGCGTTCCGGTTTTCCGTCGGCTGGGGCTTGGGCGAGCGCGACACCGGGAACGGCGGTACCAAGCGCGAATAGACAAGCTGCGATCAGCCGCTTCATGCCGGCTCCTCGAGGTTGGTCGATGAATGGGTCACAGGGTTGGCACGACGGGCGGGTGCGGGCCGTCTGATCGGTTGACGCGATCACGCCGACCGGGACGCGCGACTGGCGATGGCGCTGAGTCCCCGGTCTGGCCGCCCGATCGTGGCACCGTGTACGCCGCGCGCGGGTGCAGCCGATGGGCGCGCGCGGCGTGTGCAGTCTGGCGTTGACCGGGATTACCCGATCGCTCGCATCCCGGCGGTAAGGCTTGCGCTTCTCGCGGGACGGCTAACGCGGTCGCAAGGGCAGGCTCGGTCACGCAGCCGCCTCGGCCGCGGCTAGGCGCGACCAAGAAAAAAGCTCGCGCACCTTGATGCCCGCACCGATGCGGCGTCGCAAGGCGCGCTGCCATGAGGGAGCCCGGGCGCGGCGGGAAACCGCGGCCAAAATCGACAATGCCCAGCAAGGCGAGACCTCGCTGGGCATCTGGTTTGCTTCGCTTTCCGGGGTACTGAGGCAGAGCGGGGCGTTTCAGCCTTGGGCCTGGATATTGGAAGCTTGCTTCCCCTTGGGGCCTTGGGTTACCTCGAACGTCACTTTCTGACCCTCTTTGAGGGTCTTGAATCCACCCATCTGGATCGCAGAAAAATGCGCGAACAAATCCTCGCTGCCGTCGTCTGGAGTAATGAACCCGTACCCCTTGGCGTCGTTAAACCATTTCACAGTACCCGTGGCCATGCGCGTCTACCTCACGAAAGAATCGGGTGGGGAGCCCTTGCCATGTTTGAGTTTCAAGATCGCGCAGCAGCAGAACCGGTACGGCAGCCCACCTTGAAGCCAAACACCCTCGCGCGTTCTAGGACATTTGCGTGCCGAAGTCAAGTACCGTCAAAGCGCCCTCACGCGGTTTTAGGCGGCCTTGAAAAAATCTCGTTAATGGTCAAAATAGCTCCTGACGGACCGCAATCCGATATAGCAGACGGTCATGGCAACACGGCAGCGTGAAGGCACGATACTCGAACCGGCGAAGGCCAAGGTCAAGCCGCCGAAGATGTTCAAAGTGCTGCTGTTGAACGACGACTACACGCCCATGGATTTTGTCGTCGCCGTCCTTCAGACTTTTTTTTCCTATAGTAGAGAGCGGGCAACGCAGATCATGCTGAAGGTTCATCGCGAGGGCATGGGAGTTTGCGGGGTGTATTCGCGGGATGTGGCGGCCACCAAGGTCGAGCAGGTAACCGCGTTCGCGCGCCAGCACCAACATCCGCTGCGCTGCGTCATGGAGGAAGCGGAATGATAGCCCAGGAACTCGAGGTCAGCCTCCACATGGCGTTCATGGACGCACGCCAGAAACGCCATGAATTCATTACCGTGGAGCATCTGCTGTTGGCCATGCTGGACAACCCAACGGCGGCGGAAGTGATGCGCGCGTGCGCGGTGGAGGTGGACGATCTGCGCAAGCAGTTGACGGAATTCATCGCCGAGCACACGCCCAAGCTCTCCGGCGACGATGTCGACACGCAGCCGACCCTGGGCTTCCAGCGGGTGATCCAGCGCGCCATCCTGCACGTGCAGTCTTCGGGCAAGAAGGAGGTCACCGGCGCCAACGTCCTGGTCGCCATCTTCGGCGAGAAGGACTCGCATGCGGTTTATTTCCTGCACCAGAAGGGGGTGACCCGGCTGGATGTCGTCAACTTCATTTCGCACGGCATACGCAAGACGCAGGAAAGCGCACCGGCCAAGCAAGAGGCCGAGGAGCAACCCGAGCAGGAACAGCAGGCCGGCGGTGCGCTCGAGACGTATACCCAGAACCTCAACGCGCAAGCGCTCGCCGGCAAGATCGATCCCCTCATCGGCCGGGAACGCGAGCTGGAGCGGGTCATCCAGACGCTATGCCGGCGGCGTAAGAACAATCCCTTGCTGGTCGGCGAAGCCGGTGTCGGCAAGACCGCCATCGCCGAAGGGCTGGCGCGGCGCATCGTCGAGGGCAACGTACCGGACCTGCTGCGCCGCTCCCAGGTCTATGCGCTCGACATGGGTGCTTTGCTCGCGGGGACCAAGTACCGCGGGGATTTCGAACAGCGCCTGAAGGCCGTGCTGAAGCAGCTCATCGACAACCCCAATGCGATTCTCTTCATCGACGAGATCCATACCCTGATCGGCGCCGGTGCCGCATCGGGCGGCACCCTCGACGCGAGCAACCTGCTGAAGCCCGCGCTATCGACCGGGCAGCTCAAGTGCATCGGCGCCACCACCTACAACGAATACCGCGGGGTATTCGAGAAGGATCACGCGCTCTCCCGGCGCTTCCAGAAGATCGACGTGACCGAGCCTTCGGTCGAGGAGACGGTGGCTATCCTGCGCGGTCTGAAGAGCCGCTTCGAGGCGCATCACGGCATAAAGTATTCGGCCTCGGCGCTCAGCGCGGCCGCCGAGCTCGCAGCGCGCTACATCAATGACCGCCACTTGCCGGACAAGGCGATCGACGTGATCGACGAAGCCGGCGCGGCGCAACGCATCCTGCCGCGTTCGAAGCAGAAGCGAACCATCGGCAAGAGCGAAATCGAGGAAATCGTGGCGAAGATCGCGCGCATCCCGCCGCAGTCGGTGTCCGCGGACGACCGCAGCTCGTTGCGCAATCTCGATCGCGACCTGAAGAGCGTGGTGTTCGGCCAGGACAAGGCGATCGAAGCGCTGGCCGCAGCGATCAAGATGGCGCGCAGCGGCTTGGGCAATCCGCTCAAACCCATCGGCAGCTTCCTGTTCTCGGGCCCCACCGGCGTGGGCAAGACCGAAGTCGCCCGCCAGCTTGCCTACACCATGGGGGTGGAGCTGATCCGCTTCGACATGTCGGAATACATGGAACGGCACGCGGTGTCTCGGCTCATTGGTGCGCCGCCCGGATACGTCGGCTTCGATCAGGGCGGGCTGCTCACGGAGGCCATCACCAAGCACCCCTACGCCGTGCTGCTGCTGGACGAAATCGAAAAGGCGCATCCCGACATCTTCAACATCCTGCTGCAGGTGATGGACCACGGCACGCTCACCGACAACAACGGGCGCAAGGCCGACTTCCGCAATGTCATCATCATCATGACGACGAACGCGGGTGCCGCCGAGCTCAATCGCGTGTCGATCGGCTTTACCGGCGCCACCCAGGCGGGCGACGAGATGGCCGAGATCCGGCGCATGTTCACCCCTGAATTCCGCAACCGGTTGGATGCGATGATTTCGTTCGCGCCGCTCGATCACGCGGTGATCCTGCAAGTGGTGGACAAGTTCCTGATGCAACTGGAAGGACAGTTGAACGAGAAGAAGGTCGAGCCCTCGTTCACGCAGGCGCTGAAGGATTGGCTGGCGAAAAAGGGCTTCGATCCGCAGATGGGCGCGCGGCCGATGGCTCGCCTCATCCAGGACACGATCCGCAAGGCGTTGGCGGATGAATTGCTCTTCGGCCGGCTGGCCAACGGCGGCCGGGTCAGCGTGGACATCGATGACAACGAAGTCGTGCGGCTGATCTTCGCCGAGGAGCCGATCGGGCTGCTGCCGCCGCCGGCGTTGCCGGCGCCGGCCAATTAGGCGGCCCAGCTCATCGAGATGCGTACAGCCGGCATCGCCGGCTGTACGCATTTGGGCGTTCGTCGACACATGTCGATGCCGTCTCGGCACCGGGCGGCACAGGTTATCGTGCGAATGAGACGCCGCTTCCCATGGCCCCGGATGAGCACGCCGTCAAGTTTGATTGAACGAAAAATACAGCCGGAGTAGCATGCGGTACCGGCGGCTATCGACAGGAGGGGGGGCATGGCCAGGGCCAAGTATGCATGGGGAATCATCGCGGCAACGCTGGCGGGTATGGCGCTAGTCGCGCCGGCGGCTGCTCAGGACTACAAGGCGGCATCCTGGGCGGCGAGCTGTGCCAGTTGCCATGGCACTCGCGGCGTGGGCAACGACACCATGCCGCGGCTCGCGGGCCGCTCCAAGGACGACCTACTGGCCATGATGCTGGAATTCAAGGCGGACAAACGCAAGACCGCCACCATCATGCACCAGCATGCCAAGGGTTATACCGACGCCCAGCTCGAGCGCATCGCCGAGTATTTCGCGCGGCAGTCCTACCGCTGATCCAGCCAAACAAGAGTCAGGGAGAGATCCATGCGAGTTACTCGGCGTGAATTCGTGAAGCTTGCCGGCGCCGGCGTTGCCGTGGGCGCGGGCGCGTTGACGGGATGCGCGGGGACCGGGACCTCGGGCCGGGCCAAGGTCGTCGTGATCGGCGGGGGTTTCGGCGGCGCTACGGCCGCCAAGTATGTCCGGCTGTGGGCACCGCAGTTCGACGTAAGCTTGGTCGAGCCCAATGCCAACTTCATCTCCTGTCCGTTCAGCAATCGAGTGCTGGGCGGCAACCTCAAGCTCGAGGCCCTGACCGCAAGCTACGACAAGCTCCAGAGCGCTCGCGGCGTCACCCTGGTGCGCGACCGCGCGGTCGCGGTCGACCCACAAGCCCGCACGGTGAGGCTCGCCGGCGGCCAGACCTTGGCCTACGATCGCCTGGTCGTCGCCCCGGGCATCGACTTCATCTACGACGAGTTGCCGTCGCTGAAGGACGCGGCCGCGCAGGAGCGCATCCTGCACTCGTGGAAGGCCGGCCCGCAAACACTCGCCCTGCGCCGCCAGTTGGAATCGATGCGCGATGGCGGCGTCTACGCGCTTTGCGTGCCCAAGTCGCCGTATCGTTGTCCGCCGGGGCCCTACGAGCGCGCCTGCCAGGTCGCCTTCTACTTCAAGAATCACAAGCCGCGTTCGAAAGTGCTGATTCTGGATGCGAACGAGGACGTCCAATCGAAGAAGGGCCTGTTCATGGCGGCCTGGAACGGGCCCTCCAAGGGCCTGGTGGAGTATCGGCCGCAGAGCGAGCTGGTGGATGTCGATGTGCGCAACATGACCGCCAAGCTCCAGTTCGAGGACGTCAAGGCCGACGTGCTCAACGTCGTGCCGCCGCACCGCGCCGGCGACATCGCGCGCCAGGCTGGGCTCATTACCACGAACGCGCGCTGGTGCAACGTCAATTGGCAGACCATGGAGTCGACCGCGGTGCCGAACGTGCACGTCCTGGGCGACGCTACCCTATCGGCGCCGGCGATGCCGAAATCAGGACACATGGCCAATCAGCATGGCAAGCTCGCCGCCGATGCGATCGTCGCCGCGTTGACGGGGCGTGCGATCAACGACGAGCCCATCATTTCCAATACCTGCTATAGCTGGATCAGCGACAAGGAGGTCGTCCACGTCGCCTCGATCCATGCCTACGATCAGGCGCAGAAGACGCTGGTGCCCGTGAAAGGCTCGGGCGGGTTGTCTCCCGGCATCACCACGCGCGAGGCGGAATACGCGATGGGTTGGGTTGCGAGCATCTTCGCCGATGCGCTGACCTAGGAGCCTGTCGGACGCGCGAAATCAAGTCCGACAGGCTCCTAGCTGCTACCGGGGCTGCCCCGCGCGGGCGCGCCGGGGCGACACCAGCAGCCAAGTGATCGCCGTGGCGAGCGCCATGGCTGCGTACGCCAGCGCGAACACCCACTCGGGCAGGTCGTAGTAGAGCAGGCGCTGCACCCAGCGCGCGACGAAGCTCACTTCAGTGGCAGTGCCTCGCAGGCGGTCCTCCCACAGCGTCAGTGGGCAGGTCATGCCGAGCACGCCTTCGACCGCGACGAAGCCGATCGCGGCGAGATGGGCGGCGCGAAACCAGAAGTTACGCACCCATGACCAGGCGCGCGCCGCTCCCAGCCAGGTGAGCAGCAAACCGGCGACGATAAAGACGGCCAGCCCAAAATGGACCAGCAGCACCAAATCGGCGAGCAGCGCACGCATGGGCGGTAGATTGCCGGGGGCGCGGCAAGTTCTCGCTGCGCGTCATCCGTGGGCGGAGCCCGTCACGGGATCGCGGCCGAGCAGCGCGGACAATTCCTGGAGCAGGCGCTCTGCTGTAACCGGCTTGGGCAGACAGCGCAGCCCGGAAGCTTGTATCACGCGCAAGCTCCGCGGCGCCGTGTCGCCGGTGACGATCATCGCGGGCACTGCCAGGCCTAGCTCGTGGCGGATGCGCGCGACCGCGTCGATCCCGTTCTCTTCCTGGCCCAGGCGGAAGTCCGATACGATGGCATCCGGATAGCGCTCGCATTCCGGCAGCCGTGCGAGCGCGCAGCCGAGCGAGCGCGCGGCCACCGCCCGCACCCCCCAGCCTCGCAGCAGCTCGCTCATGGCGTCCAGTACCGACGGGTCGTCGTCGATCACGAGCACGACGGCATCGGCGAGCGATCGCGCCGAAGCGTGCAGCATCGCCCCGGTCGGGTTCCGGGGCGCCGGCAAGCGCTCGCTCCTCGGGACACGAAAGCGGAACACCGAGCCCTTGCCCGGACTGGATTCGACGCTGGTCTGCGCGCCGAGCAGCCGGGTAACGCGCCGCACGATCGCCAAGCCGAGACCGAGACCTTCGCGGCGATCGCGCTCCGCCGCCTGGTAGAACTCGTCGAAGATGCGCTCCTTCTTGTCGGCCGGTATGCCGATGCCGGTATCCCAAACCTCGACGCTGACCCAGCGCCCGCGCGGCCGGCATCCGAGCAGCACCGAGCCGCGATCGGTATAGCGGATGGCATTGGTGACCAGGTTGCGCACAACTTGCTCGACCAGGACCGGATCGCTGTAGGCCGCCAGACGCGTCGTCACCACTCGAAGCACGAGACCCTTGGCGGCGGCTTCGGCCGCGCAATCGCTCTGCACCCGGTCCAGAAGATCGCGCAGCCGGAACGCCGTCTTCTTGGGCTGCACGACGCCTGCGTCGAGCCGCGATATGTCGAGCAGAGTATCGAAAGTCTGCTCGATGGCCTCGACCGACTGGCAGATTCGATCGGCGAGCGCGTGCTGCTCGGGATCGGTGATGCGACGGCGCAGCGAGTCGCTGAACAAACCCAGGGCGTGCATGGGCTGGCGCAGGTCGTGGCTCGCCGCGGCGAGGAAGCGCGTCTTGGAGAGATTCGCCTGATCGGCCTCCCTGCGCGCGGCCTCGGCCTGTGCCTTCTGGTCGGTCAACTGATCGATCAGCTCGACGTTCTCATAGCGGCGCCGGACGGATTCGGTGATGGTGCGATTCAGCTCCGCGCCGAAGAGGAAAATGCCGTACATCACCAGGGCGCTGATGATCGCCAGCAGCAGCCTCTCCGCGCCGCCCTCGATCGCCAAGCGAACGATGATGGGCAACAGCACGGCCAGCACGAACGCATAGAGGGAAGGCAGATGCCGGCCGATCAAGGGTACCGCGGCGGTGCTGATCGCGAACAGCGCCACCAGCAGCAATGCCTGGTACTCAGGCGACCCCGGCACATACATGAAGACCGCCGTGCTACCCCAGATCGTGCCGTGAACCGCGGTGCTCCAGGTCCACCTGCGCTGCCAGTACGCGACCTGCCCCGGGTCGCGCGCCCCGCGGTGAAACGCCCGGTGCAAATACAGACGGCATATCAGCACGGCACCGATACATCCAAGCCAACCCAACAGCGCTGAATGCGCCACTTGGCCCCACATTCCCCACGCCACGGTGACCGCACCGGCGAGCACCCCCAGCGAAGAGCGCGGAATGTGACTGTAGATCGACGCGATCAAGTCCGCGCGCACCTGGCGCTCGCGCAGCGCTGCGCTGGATTCCTGCTGGCCGGGGATGGACATCCGGTGGGCAGCGCCGGGCATGGAGGTGTGGGGAGAGAGCACCGTTGAGGTCGACGGGAAAGGCCGCTCTCCGGCGTCCCGCCTCAGCGCGCCGGCGGCGCGGCCGGAAGCAGCGCGTCGAGCCGCAAGCCTAGGCGGCTTACCGCGACCAGCGCTTCGGTGCGGTTCGACACATTGAGCGCGCGCAGTATGGCCGTGACATGAATCTTCACCGTGCCTTCGGCGAGATCGAGTGCGCGGCAGATCAATTTGTTGGACTTCCCTTGCACGAGCAAGGCCAGGACCTGGGCCTGGCGATCGGTGAGGCCGGCATCTCGCGGCGAACGCACCGCGGGCGCCGGGGAACGAGGCTCGCACGCCTGGTCGGGCGGTGCGGCGAATGCCGAGGGCGGCAAGTACACTCCGCCCGAGAAGACGAGCCGCAAGGCCGCGATCAGCACTTCGGTCTTGGATGTCTTCGGAATGAAGCCCATCGCGCCCCCGTTGATGGCACGCATCACCGTCTCTCGATCCTCGGAGGCCGACAGCACCACGATGGGCAGATCGGGCAAGCTCTGGCGCAGCTCCGTGAGCAGCTCGAAACCGTTCTTCTGCGGCAGCGTGAGGTCGAGCAATACGAGCGACAAGTCGTGATGGGACAGTGCCTGGTCCAGAGCCTGGCGCCCGTCGCGGGCCTCGAGGACTTCGATTTGCGGATGCAGATCACGCAGAACCTGCTTGAGCGCTTCCAGGATCAACGGATGGTCGTCGACTACCAGGATCTTCATGGAGCCCTCCCCGAGTCAGTTGCCGCCGCGGCTTAAGAGGATGTACTTGTCATTGTGCTGCCAGTATAGCGATCTCCAAGGCCGGGGGAATACGACCTTGGTGCTAGGACAAATGCATGGCCGACGAAACGGCGGGCCCATCGGGTGGCTCGGACGCCGGCGCCGGCGGAAGTGGCCAGCGAGCTCGCGGCCGGCCTGGGAGGCTGACGGACTTGATTCCCGCACCCGCTTGCCGCGGAAATGGGCGCCGTTGCGGCTGGGGCCCGCAGCGGCCGATGCCGCCCGTGGGCGACACCGGCACTTGTCGCCCAGGGGCTAGGCCGCTCGGCGTATTCCGCAAAGACGGTTGAGGCAGCGAGAATGCGATGCGGTGTGTCGAGCGCGAAGGAATACGCTATGCAGTCAAGACCGAAGCCAATCGTGACGCGAGCCGGTTGCGCGCAGCAGCTTCTGCTGTGCAGCGATGTGCTCGCCGTTGCCGGCGCGCAACTGGAACTGCCGTCTCGACTTCAGGCAGCGGCTGGATCGAGCAGCCCGCTGCAGGGCGCCGTGAACGCGGCCCGAATGCGCAACGCCGCAGCCAAACGCCTCCCGGTGCAACGTCCCAGCTAGCCGGCGGGGATCGGACCCCTCCTTGGGTCGCGACGATCGCGCCCTTTTTTTGCCCGCGCCGTCAGGGCTGGGCGCCGAGGTGGGGATCGAGGTGCCGGTGCAGGAACTCGTGGAAGTGGCGCATACCGTCTTCCATCGGACATTGGTACGGTCCGACATCGTCGCGCCCCTGCAGATAAAGCGCGCGCCTGCCCTCGGTCATACGATTGCAGATGACTTCGTCTTCCACCGCCGTTTCGATGTACGCCTGGCGTTCTGCCTCGACGAACTCGCGCTCGAACAACGCGATATCTTCCGGAAAATAGAACTCGACGACGTTGCTGCAGGCTTCGGGACCGCGCGGCAGCACCGTGCTCACGACCAGCACCTGGGGATACCACTCGATCATGACGTTCGGGTAGTAAACCATCCAGATGGCGCCATGGCGCGACATCTGCTCCCGAGCGTGCTTGAGCACCTGTTCCTGCCACTGAGCGTAGACTGGCGTTCCCGCCCGCTTCAGGGCGCGATTGACCGGCACGCTCTGAACGCTGTACCAATCGCCCATCTCCCAGCGCAGCTGCGCGCAGTCGACGAAATTGCTCAGCCCGGGATGAAACGGCTCGACGTGATAATCCTCGAGGTAGACCTCGATGAACGTCTTCCAGTTGAACTTGTACTCCGTCACTTCGACTCGGTCGAAAACAAAACCCTCGAAGTCGAGGTCGGCCAGGTAACCGAGCTGGGCCAGGTCACGATTCGGGCTGCGGGGGCCGCGAAACAAGAGCCCGTTCCACGTTTCGATGTCGATCCGCGCCAGGTCGAGACAGGGCCGGGCCGGAAAATGCGGGGCGCCGAGGAGCTTCCCATCCAAGCCGTAGGTCCAGCGATGCAGCGGACACACCAGCGACTTGGCGTTCCCCCGCCCCTTCAGGATGGTCGATTGGCGGTGGCGGCAGACGTTGCTCAGCAGTTGGATGCCAGAGGCGTTGCGCACCAGCACGTGCGAATCGCCCGACCAGTCGAGGCTGTGGAAGTCGCCTGGTTCCGGGACCATGAGACTGTGTCCGACATAGCCCGCACCGGCATCGAACAGCAGGCGCTGCTCCAGGGCGGCGATTCGCTCGTCGAAATACCATTGCACGGGGAGCTGCGCGTCAGACGCCTGCAAGGCCTGGAGCGTGGCCAAGTCGGACATAAAGAAGAATCCTCGCCGGTGGGAAGACCGTGTATTGTGCCAAATGGACCTTAACGCGCAAGCTGGGAGAACGGTTGGCCGGCCTGATGTGTTTCCCGGTCGGTGCTTCCTGGCGCGATCGCCATCCGCAGCTTCCCAGTACGCTCATGCACACTCGGTGCAAGCGGGCGCACGCGCGATGCCCGCAAGCCGCTTCATACGGCAGGCAAGCCTTCCGCCAACCGCGGCAGCAGCCGGGTCAAGCGCCGGTAATCCTCGGGACGATCGACATCCCAGAGCGGCTCGCTGACGCGGCACGACAAGGCGAGCCCTCGGATGCGCTCCAGCGTCTGGGCCAGCACGCTAGCGGTGCCCCAATCGATTCCCTCGAATAGCGCCGGACACGGGCGGGATAATCCGAGCAGCACGTAGCCGCCGTCTTCTGCCGGAACGATGTGCGCGTCGTGATGCAACAGCGATTCGCCCGCGGCACGAAGCTCGCGGCCACCCAGGGCGGGGCAATCCGTTCCGATCATCACGACGCGCTGATGGTCGCGGAACGCGACATCGTGCGCCTGGCGCAGCCGTTCGCCCAGGCTATCGCCGCGCTGGCTGTGCAGGCTAAGCGAAGCGTCGTTGCGATGGCATTGGAAAGCCTCGTGCTCGCGCGAGGGCGTGCACCAAAGCTGTACCTCGCCGGCGCCGCTAGCCTGGGCGGCAGCCAGTACGCTGGCGGTCATTCGCGCCTGTAATCGCGCCGCCGCTTCGGCGCCGATCAGGGGAATCAGGCGCGTCTTCGCGCGGCCTGGCTCCGGGGCGCGGGCGAAGACGAGGATCGCGAGCCGTGATTCAGCGCACCTGATCATAACGAGCCGACAGCGCGCGCGGGTCGGCGCCGAGGAAGTACGCCAGGCGCAGCCGCCACATCAACAGCACCGTGCGCAATACCCCTTGTTG
Source organism: Burkholderiales bacterium (assembly GCA_020848435.1). Taxonomy (GTDB): domain Bacteria; phylum Pseudomonadota; class Gammaproteobacteria; order Burkholderiales; family WYBJ01; genus WYBJ01. Next base: position 64,992 of record JADLAC010000029.1, read on the forward strand.
CTCCCAGCGCCGGCCGGAAGTGAGCATGACCTGGTGCAGGCAGATCGGCGCCGCGATGCGCTTGGCGGCACGGCAAAACGCGATGTCCTCCATGAGCGGCTGCGGCGGAAAGCCGCCGATGCGCTCGAACAAGGCGCGGGTGGCGAATATGCCTTGGTCGCCGGTGGCGATGCCGCTGGCGCGCGAGCGCACGTTCATCATCGCAGAGACCAGCCGCAACGACTTTCGCTCGCTTTCGATGCGCACGTCGAAACGGCCCCAGGCGAGCGCCTTGGCGCCGATCGCTTCCAGCACCACCCGATCGGCCTCGCACGGTGGGTGCGAATCGGCGTGCAGGAACAAGAGCACCTCGCCCGTGGCGGCCGCCGCGCCGGCGTTGAGCTGGCTGGCACGCCCGCGCGGCGCGACGACGACGCGCTCGGCGAAGGGTCGAGCGGCGTGCACCGTGCGGTCCTCGCTGCCGCCGTCGACCACGATCAGCTCGGTGCCGCGCATTCTTGCCGCTACGAGCGTGCGCAGAGTAGCCGCGATCGTGCCGGCTTCGTTCAGCGCCGGGACGACGATCGATACGCGGCGGCTGGGTGAAGACCGGGGATCGAGCCGCGCTTGCGCTTGCGCTACGCTCGGTTTCATCCCCGCATCCAGCCATGGAAGCGTTCGGCCCATCGCAGCGCACCCGCCGGCGCATGTGCTTGCTTCCAGCGCCCCGCGGCGTGCTTGTTCGCCTCCGCCAGCGTCGGATAGACGTGGATCGTGCCCAGTATCCGATCGAGCCCGATGCGCTGCTTCATGGCTGCGACATACTCGGCGATGAGATCCCCGGCATGCTCGCCGACGATGGTTACGCCGAGGATGCTGTCTTTGCCGGGCGCCGTTAGCACTTTCACGAAGCCGTGGGCTTCACCGTCGGCGATCGCGCGGTCGAGATCGTCGAGCGGGTACAACGTGGTCTCGTGCGCGATCCCTCGCTGTGCCGCTTCGGTTTCGTTCAGGCCCACGCGGGCGACCTCGGGGTCCGTGAACGTACACCACGGGATCACGCGGTAGTCCACGCGGAACTTGCGTATCGCGCCGAACAAAGCGTTCACGGTGGCGTACCACGCCATGTGGGCGGCGGTGTGCGTGAACTGATAGGGTCCCGCCACGTCGCCGCAAGCGAAAATGTTCGGCAAGCGCGTGCGCAGGTAATCGTCGACGTCGATGGTGCCCGAGCGGTCCACGGCTATGCGCAGCGCCTCGAGCCCATAGCCCTGCGTGCGTGCGACGCGGCCCACCGCGCACAGCACCTCATCGAACTCGATCCGCAGCTCCGCCCCCTGGTGCTCGCAGTAGAGCACCTTGCTGCCTTGCTCGAGCGCGAAGCGCTTTGCCTCGTGGCCGGCGAGCACGCGTATGCCTTCGGCGCGAAAGCGCTCCGCGATGAGCTGGGACACGTCCGGATCCTCTCTCATCATGAGTCGAGGCATCATCTCGACCTGCGTCACCGTCGAGCCGAAGCGGGCGAAGCATTGCGCCAACTCGCAGCCGATCGGCCCGCCCCCGAGCACTACCAGGCGCCTCGGCAGAGCACGCAGCTCCCACAGGTTCTCCGATGTGAGGCAACCGACCTGGTCGATTCCGGCGATCGGCGGGATGAAAGGCCGGGCGCCGGCGGCGATGACGATGGCCCGAGTCGCGATCGTCCTGGTACCGGAGGCGGTGCGCACCTCGACGCTGTACGGCGTCTTGATGGTCGCCTCGCCCATTACGCATTCGACGCCGAGCCCGCTGTATCGCTCGACCGAGTCGTGCGGCGCGACGCGGGCGATCACGCGCTGCGCGCGCTGCATGATCTCGGCGAAGTCGAACGTCGCCTGCGCGCCGCGAATGCCGAGCTCGGCCGCGCGCCGCATATGCGAAAGCAGCTTGGCGGAGCGGATGAGGGCTTTCGACGGGATGCAGCCGGTATTGAGGCAGTCGCCGCCCATGCGATGTTTTTCGATCAGCACGACCTTGGCCTTGACGGCCGCGGCGATGTACGCGCATACCAGCCCTGCGGCGCCCGCGCCGATCACCACCAGGTTGCAATCGAAGCGTGCCGGCTTGGCGTAAGCCGACAGCGCACGGCGTGATCTAAGCGCATCGAGTGCTCGGCGCGCGATGAAAGGAAACGCGGCGAGCAGCGCGAACGACGCGATCAGCGCCGGCGACAGGACGCCGCTCGGCGTCTCGATCCGGGCGAGCTGGGTGCCGGCATTCACGTACACGATCGTGCCGGCCAGCATGCCGAGTTGGCTCACCCAGTAGAACGTCCATGTGCGTAGCGCTGTGAGCGCCACGAGCAGATTGATGGCGAAAAACGGAATCGCCGGCACCAGGCGCAGCGCGAACAGGTAGAACGCGCCGTCGCGCTCGATGCCTTCGTTGACCGCCCGCAGCCGCTCGCCGAAACGGCGCTGCACGGCCTCGCGCAGCACGAAGCGGGCGAGCAGGAATGCGAGCGTCGCACCGAGGCTGGAGGCGAATGACACCAGGACCGTCCCCCAGAACAGGCCGAATACCGCGCCGCCGGCGAGCGTGGCAACCGTGGCCGCGCCGGGGAGTGAGAGCGCGGTCACGACCACATAGATCGCCGCATAGACGAGCGCGGTCAGCAGCGGCGCCGAGTCGTAGTAGCTCTGGATGGCCGCCTGGCGCGAACGCAAGCTCTCGAGTGTGAATAGCTCGGCGAGATCGAATGCGATGAAGCCGGCGAACAAAGCGGTGGCCAGCACTGCGATAGCGGCTTTCTTCATGGCCTGCCGCCGATCATCCGAGCGCGCCGCCGCAGCTCGAGCCCTGGCCGGCGGTGCAGCCGTAGCAATGATCGAGCACCGCGATCGAATTGCCTTCGAGCTCGGCCGCGGCCAGCTCGGACACGTGCACTCGCGCGCGCCCTGGCAGCGAGAGCCGCAGGCCGAGCATCTGGTTGAAGTCGCAGTCGTATACCCAGCCCTGCCAGTCGACCGAGATCAGCGTGCGGCACATCACCGTGTCGAGGTTGTCGCGCTCGAAGCTGTCGCGCAGCAGCTTCATGTAAGGCACGAACTGGTTGTTGCTGATGAGCGTGCTGCCGAAGCGTTGTATCGGCATGTTGGTGAGGGTGAAGAGGCGGGTGAAGACGATGCCGAACCGATCCGCGAGCTGCTCGCGGTAGGCTTGCTCGAGCTGTGCTTGCGCCGGAGGCAGGACGGCTCCTTGCGGATTGAAGACGAGATTCAGCGCCAAGGCGCTGCCGGGCTGGCCATAGCCCAGTGCGTTCAAACGCCGCAGCGCTCGAACACTCGCTGCGAACACGCCGCGGCCGCGTTGACGGTCGACGTTCTTTTCCAGGTAGCACGGGAGAGACGCGGTGATCTCCACGCACTGCGCGGCAAGAAAGCCGGCCAGATCTTCCTGCCCGGGCTCTTCCAGCACCGTGAGATTGCAGCGATCGATGACTTTCAATCCCAGCGCCCGGGCTGCGCCCACCAGGTCGCGGAAGTTGCGATTGAGCTCCGGCGCACCCCCGGTGATGTCGAGCGTCTCGATGCGCGCGGCGGACATGAACGCGATGACGCTGCCTGCCGTCTGCGCGGTCATCATCTCGTCGCGGGTCGGACCGGCGTTGACATGGCAATGCAGGCACGCCTGATTACAGCGATAGCCCAGATTGACCTGCAAGGTCTCGAGCCGGCGGCGCCGGATGGGTGGAAAATCGGTACGACGCAGCAGGGCCAAGGTCGAATGCATCGGGCGCGCTTCGCGGAAGACGCTGGGGGCGGCACAAGTTTGACTGCTGCGCGCGGCGGCGGCAACCATCACCGGCGCATGGCGATTGTCCTGAATCCGAGGTTAGCCGCGCAATTCGAAATGCGGTCGTGGCCCCGGTTGATTCAGCGGCGAAGCTCCGACTCAGGACGCCAGCGTGGGACAAGCGATCCGGCCCAGGCGAGGCGACGCTTCGTGTAGTGCCTCTCGCCAGCGCCGTGGTTCCAGAATAGCCATGCTGGCCATGGGTTTGTTTGACCGCCGGGACCGGGGTGCGGTATTTTCCTTGTTTCCCTTGTTGCCTCGCGCATGTCCAAGACGAGCCCGCTTCAGCCCCCCAAGTCGTTCGAGAGCGCCCTTGCGGAGCTGGAGAAGATCGTTGCCACGATGGAGGCCGGTCAGCTCCCGTTGGAGGAATCCATCGCGGCGTACCGCCGCGGCGCGCAGCTACTGGAGTATTGCCAGGGCGCGCTCAAGGAGGCCAGCCAGCAGGTCAAGATTCTGGAAGCCGGCGTACTGAAGGACTTCAGCGTGGATGGAGAGCCCGCCGTTGCAGACGGTACCGACTGATTTTCAGGACTGGTCACGCCAGCGGCAAAGTCTAGTCGAGGCAAGGTTGCAAGAGATCCTTCCGCCGGCCGATATCGCGCCCACCCGATTGCACGCGGCCATGCGCTACGCGGTACTGGGCGGCGGCAAGCGCATTCGTCCGCTGCTCGCATGCGCCGCCGGCGAGCTCGCGGACGCGCCGCTGGAACGCAGCCTGATAGCCGGCGCCGCGGTCGAGCTGGTGCATGCGTATTCGCTCGTGCACGACGATCTGCCGTGCATGGATGACGACGTATTACGCCGCGGCAAACCGACCTGTCACGTCGAGTACGACGAGGCCACGGCGCTGCTGGTGGGCGATGCGCTGCAAAGTCTCGCGTTCCAGGTCTTGGCGGACTATCGGCTCAACGAAGATCCCACGGTCCAGCTTGAAATGACGCGCATCCTCGCGGCCGCGGCTGGCTCTCGCGGCATGGCGGGCGGCCAGGCGATCGATCTGGATGCGATCGGCAAGCAGCTCGGCGCACTGGAGCTCGAATTCATGCACATGCACAAGACGGGCGCGGTGATCAGAGCGGCGCTGCAATTGGGCGTGCGTTGCGGGCGGCTCCTTGACCCAGCCGAATCGCAGCGTATCGATCACTTTGCCAAGTGTATCGGCCTTGCATTCCAGGTCGTCGACGATGTGCTCGACGCGGAATCCAACACCGCGACCCTGGGCAAGACTGCCGGCAAGGACGCTCGCAGCGACAAGCCCACCTACGTGAGCGCGCTCGGGGCGGCGGGGGCGAAGGATTTGGCGCGCGAGTTGCGCGCCGATGCGATGCAGGCGATCGCCGCGTTCGGCCGGCGCGGCGCCCGCTTGGGCCAGCTCGCCGATTTCATCGTCGTGCGCCAGTTCTGAGCGGCGAGCGTGCAGCCCGTCTCATCGATCGCCTGTTCGCTTGCGCGCCTCGGTCAGGTCGCGCCTGCACGTCTTCGCGCGCGGCACTAGCGGCCGGACGAGCCTTCAGTCCATGCACGAGCTGCTCGAATCCATCAACTGGCCGCACGAGTTGCGCGGCCTCGACCGGCGCCAACTGCGGCAGCTCGCGCGCGAGTTGCGCGAGTTCCTGCTCGACTCCGTCAGCCAGACGGGCGGGCATCTCTCGTCCAATCTCGGCACGGTCGAGCTGACGCTGGCATTGCACCACGTCTATAACACGCCGCACGACCGGCTGGTGTGGGACGTGGGTCACCAGACCTACGGCCACAAGGTGATCACCGGGCGCCGCGAGGGCATGAAGCGGCTGCGCATGCGCCATGGCGTCGCGGGCTTTCCGCGCCGCGACGAGAGCGAGTACGACACGTTCGGCACCGCGCATTCGAGCACATCGATCAGCGCCGCGCTCGGCATGGCCGTCGCGGCGGCGGCGCAAGGCGCCGACCGCAAGGTGGTTGCGATCATCGGCGATGGCGCCATGTCGGCGGGGATGGCATTCGAAGCGCTCAACAATGCTGGCGCCATGGACGCGGATCTCCTTGTCATCCTGAACGACAACGAGATGTCGATCTCGCCCGCTGTCGGAGCGCTGAACAATTATCTCGCCCGTCTCATGTCGGGCCGCTTCTACAGCGCGGCGCGGCGCGCGGGCCGGAAAGTGCTGGGGGATCTCGCCGAGCGGGCCGAGGAACACGTCAAGGGCATGATGACGCCGGGGACGATGTTCGAGGAATTCGGTTTCAACTACATCGGTCCCATCGATGGCCACGATCTCGACGTGCTGATACCGACGCTGCGCAACATTCGCGCCATGCGCGGGCCGCAGTTTCTTCATGTCATCACTCGCAAGGGACAGGGCTACAAGCTGGCGGAAGCCGATCCGGTGCTCTATCACGGCGTGTCGACCTTCAAGCCCGACGCCGGCATCACCGGCGCCAAGGGCGGCGGCAAGCCGAGCTATACCCAGGTCTTTGGCGACTGGCTCTGCGACATGGCGGCGCTCGACGAACGCCTGGTCGGCATTACGCCTGCAATGCGCGAAGGCTCGGGCCTGGTCCAGTTCGCGGAGCGTTATCCCGATCGCTATTTCGATGTCGGCATCGCGGAGCAACACGCGGTCACCTTCGCGGCCGGGCTCGCTTGCGAAGGCATGCGACCCGTGGTCGCGATCTACTCCACCTTCCTGCAGCGTGCCTACGATCAGCTCATCCACGACGTGGCCATTCAAAAGCTGCCGGTGCTGTTCGCGCTCGATCGAGGCGGCGTGGTAGGCGCGGACGGCCCGACCCATCATGGCGCCTTCGATCTATCGTACTTGCGGGCGATTCCGAACGTCGTGGTGATGACGCCGTCCGACGAGAACGAGTGCCGGCAAATGCTTTATACGGGGTTCACCCTCGGGGCTCCGGTCGCGGTGCGCTATCCGCGCGGAACGGGACCCGGTGCGGCGATCGCCAAGGAGATGACGGCCGTGCCGATCGGCAAGGGAGAGCTCCGGCGCCGCTGCAGCGAGCGTGTTGCGACCGGACGCCGAGTTGCTTTGCTCGCTTTCGGCTCGATGCTGCGCCCGGCCCTGCAAGCCGCCGACCGGATCGACGCGACGGTAGCGAACATGCGTTTCGTGAAGCCGCTCGACGCTGAGCTGGTCCGCGAGCTCGCCGGGTCGCACGATTTCCTCGTGAGCATCGAGGAGAACGTCGTCATGGGCGGCGCCGGCAGTGCCGTGCTCGAATCGTTGCAGCATAGCCGCATCGCCATACCCGTGCTCCAGTTGGGGTTGCCCGATGCCTTCGTCGAGCACGGTGACCCCGCGGGCCTGCTGGCTGAATGCGGCTTGAGCACCGACGCGATCGTGCTGCGGGTGCAGGAGTTGCTCGCGGGTTAGAATAGCTCCGAGCGACTGCGCGCGCTTGCCGAGCCGTCCGTGGAGCTAGCGGTAATGGATGATTTCGCACGAATCGACGACGATGCCTTCGGCTACCAGAAGGTCGACCAGTACAACCCGCAACTGGTCGCGCGCATAGCCTCGTCGTTTCGGAGCATCCTGGCGGAAATCGGCGAAGACCCGCAGCGCGAAGGCCTGGTCAAGACGCCGGAACGTTTCGCCAAGGCCTTGCAGTTCCTCACCCACGGCCATAACCTCGATCCGGCCGGGATTCTGCGCTCGGCGATGTTCCGCGAGGACTACCGGCAAATGGTGATCGTGCGCGACATCGAGATCTATTCGTTGTGCGAGCACCATGTCCTGCCGTTCTTCGGCAAGGCTCATGTCGCGTACATTCCCAACGGCTACATCGTCGGCTTGTCGAAGATTCCGCGCGTGGTCGATGCGTTCGCCCGCCGCTTGCAGGTGCAGGAGCGATTGACCACCGAGATCCGCGACTGCATCCAGGAAACGCTTCAGCCGCTTGGCGTTGCGGTCGTCATCGAGGCGCAGCATTTGTGCATGATCATGCGAGGCGTGCAGAAGCAGCATTCGATCGCGACGACCTCGGCCTTCACCGGCGAGTTCGAGCACGAAAAGACGCGCGCGGAGTTCATGCGTCTGATCGGTTAGGGTATCGCGGTGGTAGCCGAACACACGACCGGGCGTACCAGCGAGCGCATCGTCGAAGGCATCCTGCCGGACGTGCGCAAAGGTCGCATGGTGATCCTCGTCGACGACGAGGATCGGGAGAACGAGGGCGATCTTTTCGTCGCCGCGGAGCGCGCCACGCCGGATGCCATCAATTTCATGGCCCGGCAAGCTCGCGGCCTGATCTCGCTGGCGCTCACCGAGCAGCGCGTGCGCGAGTTGGGGCTGGAGCTGCTCGCCGACGACAGCGGCAACACCACCCGCTTCGGCACGGCCTTCGCCACGCCGATCGATGCGCGCCAGGGCGTGGCCTCGGGCATGTCGGCGCACGATCGAGCCCGCACCATCGCTGTCGCCATCGCCGATGAAACCCGGCCGGCGGATCTGATTCGGCCCGGGCGCTTGTTGACCTTGCGCGCGATCGACGGCGGCGTGCTCGCGCGCCACGGCCACACCGAGGCTGCGGTGGACCTGGCGCGCCTCGCGGGCTTGCGTCCCGCCGGTGTCATCTGCGAGATCATGAACGACGACGGCACGATGGCGCGCATGGCGCACCTCGAGCGCTTCGCGCAGCGTCACGGTATCCAGATCCTGCGCATCGCGGACCTGGTTGCGTACCGGCGTAATGAACGCCAGATCCGGCGCAAGTCCGAAACCATTCTGCCCACTCGCGGCGCGGGCGAGTTCCGGTTGGTCGTCTACAGCGACGAGCTCGAGACCACCCCCTATGTCGCCCTCATCAAGGGCGACGTCGATGGCGGTGAGCCCGTGCTCGCGCGCTTGCATTCGCAGTGTCTCACCGGGGACGTCTTCGGCTCCGAGCGCTGCGATTGCGGCGAGCAGCTCGAGCTGGCCATGGAGCTGATCGAGCGCGTCGGCCGCGGCGTGGTGGTCTATACCTTCGATGAAGGCCGCGGCATCGGCCTGCTCAACAAGATCCGCGCCTATGCCTTGCAGGACCGCGGTCATGACACCGTCGAGGCGAATCATGAGCTGGGCTTCGCGGCCGATTTGCGCGACTACAGCGCTGGGGCGCATATCCTGTTCGATCTCGGCGTGCGCCGCGTTCGTCTCATGACGAACAACCCCGACAAGGTGCGCACGCTCGAGCAATACGGTTTGACGGTGGTCGAACGCGTCGCGCTGGAGGTTCCCGCGCGCGCGCCCAATCGCGCCTACCTCAAGACCAAGCGCTCGAAGTTTGGCCATCTGCTGTCGCTTCCCGACAGCGATGCCGCCGAAACCAAGCAGTCCGGCGAGGGCAGCGAATCGCGCTAGACGCTTGGGCGGGTGTCGAAGGACCTGCCTGCGCACGTGCCCGCCTCCGGGCAGGCGCTCGCTGCGTCGAGCGAGCCCGATGAAGCGCTAGAAACGCCGCGTCAGCGTGAGCGCTCCGGCGTCGCGCTTCATCTCCATGCGGTTGAGGAAGCTCATTCCGAGCAGCCCGATGGGGAGGTGCCCGCTGGTGTGGACGGCCGCATCGACGTTATAGAGCGTGATATCGCCGATCTTCACCGTATCGAGCTTGACGCGGTATACGGGCGCGACGCCGCTCGCCGTCTGGGTCATGGCGCGCGTGCCGGCCAGGTAGTTGATCCCGGCGCGCCTGGCATCGTCAGCGCTGATCGACACCACGGAGGCGCCCGTATCGACGAGAAAACGCACTGCGGCCGCGCCGTTGATCATTCCCGTCACCAGAAAGTGGCCTTGCGAGTCGGCGGCAATCACGACGCTGCGTCCGATCGCGCTTGTGCTCGATGACGCCGGCGCTTCGCGATAGCTGGTGCCCAGCGCCATCGTGTGCCGCTTGCCGTCGATTTCTACCACGGCGGCTTCGGAATTGGCGCTGATCAGGCGCACGCCCTCGGGTGACACCTCGCCGGCCGCGAGCGTGCGCGGCTTGGCGGTGTCGATCACCAGCGTCGCCTTGCCGTTGGTCAGCGCGATGACCTGTACCTGGGCGGCATAGGCAGCCAATGGGCACAACAGCAGGGCTGCGCTAACATGCCTGAAAACGACGCGCAGCGGAGTACCGATGAAGCCGGTGGCGATCATGCGTCACTACTGTACCGAGGGGCCGGGGTATTTTGCCACATACCTCGAGCGCTGCGGCCTGCGCTGGCAACTCGTTCGCATCGACGCCGGAGAATCGGTGCCGCCGGATGCGTTGCGCTTCAGCGGTGTTGCGTTCATGGGCGGTCCGATGAGCGTGAACGACCCGCTGCCGTGGATTGCGCAAGCGACCGCGCTGATCCGGCAGTGTGTCGCGGCCGATGTGCCCGTGATCGGCCATTGCCTCGGCGGCCAACTCATCGCACGAGCGCTCGGCGCAACGATCACGCCCAATGCGAGCAAGGAGATCGGTTGGGGCGAAGTCGAGGTCGAGGATGTCCCACAAGTGTTGCGTTGGTTCGGTGCCGGCCTGCGGCGTTTCACGACTTTCCATTGGCATGGGGAGACCTTTTCACTGCCCGCGGGGGCTGTACGGCTGCTGTCGAGTCCCTTGTGCCGCAACCAGGCGTTCGCGATCGGCAAGCACTTGGCGCTGCAATGCCATGTCGAAATGACGGCCGAGCTGATCGAATCCTGGTGCCGGTCGGGCGCGCAGGAGATCGCGCACAGCGCCGGTCCCGGCGTGCAGCCGGCCGAAGTCATCGAACGCGATCTCGCCGAACGGCTCGCGCGCTTGCACGCAATCGCGGACCGGGTCTATGCCCGCTGGGTGGAGGGATTGCGGCTTTGATCAGTCGTTCGCCGGCGCCGGCTAGACGTGCCGGTGGCGGCGCACGCGCCGCCCGGGCGCCGGCGGCGCGAAATGCTGCCGCGCCTCAGGATGCTGCTGCGGCGGGTTGCCGCTCTGGCGGCTCAGCAGGCTCCAGAGCAGGATGTAGCCGCCGATGATGCAGTACACGAGCATGCTGAGCGGATGACTCGCGACTTCGGTGACGAGCTCGATCGCTTCCTGCAGAGGCGAGCCGCCTTGGGGGGCCGCGGCGCTGGCGCCGCCCCATCTGTACGAGGACGCGCCGTAATCGCCGCCATAGCCCGCGGCTGCGCCGCCCACGCGCTGCGCCGTGAGCAGCACGTTGTCGCCCGCGGTCAGCGCGATTTGCGAGCGGTCGCCGGATAGCGATACGCTGAAATCGCCGAGGCCGAGCACGGAAAACGAGGTGCGCCCGCGGGCGTCCACGTCGAGCTGCAGGACCGAGCTCATCACGCCCTTGACCGCTTCCTGCATCCATTCTCTCGATTCGGGGCCGAAATCGAACTCTGCCGTCGGGTTCACCGGGGGTACGCCGCCCTCGCGCATCGCCCCTGCGCCTCGATCGCCACTGAGGGGTTGAACATTGACCAAGTTGCGAAGGCTATCGAACAAGGCGTTGCCGGCGCCGCCGCTGGTCAGGTCGTACGTCCGTGCATCCCAGGAGAGCGCGGGCGAAAGAACGCCGCCGCCGTGTGGGCCGGGGGAGCGCAGCGCATGGCTCGAGGAACCGCTCGACGCGCCGGGTTCCGCCGCGATGTCGAGGCGCGTATCGGCGCTGAGCAGATCGGTCTCGCTGGCGCGTTGCCAGCGCGCAGGGCCATGGCTTTCGGGCACGGCGTCCTGCACCGACAGCGGCGAGGCGAGCGCGACGCCGGTTGCCAGCATCAAGCCGGCAGCCCGCCCGCCCGCGCAGATCGCGATAGAGCGCATCGACACGCTCGCAATACCCTTCGTGGTCAACTCCAAAACGCCCAAGCAGGAACGATGCCGGTGAAGTTTGGGATTAAGAATCAAAGCGCAGTGTGACGCAATCGACGCCGCTGCGGCACCCTGTAAAGTGCGCCGACACCGCCCGCTGTACCCCGCCCCTGGTGCGCTTGTCTCAGGCCAAGCCGAAGCGTTGCGCAGCGCAGCCTCGTGCCGGCGGGCGGCTCGTCAATCACGAAAATTCTTGAACTGCAGCGGGAAATCGGTGACCGCTTTTCGCACGAGTTGTAGCACTTCCTGCAGCACGTCCTTCTTCGCGCCCGATACGCGCACGGTATCGGCCTGGATGCTGGCTTGAGCCTTCAACTTGCTGTCCTTCACCATGCGTACGATCTTCTTCGCCAGCTCCTGGTCGATGCCGGCCCGTACGGTGACGGGCTGCTTCATCTTGTTGCCGGAGATCTTTTCGGGCTCGCCCGGCTCCAGGCAACGCACGTCGACGCCGCGCTTGCTCAGTTTCCCCGTCAATACTTCGCGCACCTGGCCGAGCTTGAATTCATCGTCGGCGAACACGGTGAGCGTCTTGTCGTTGATTTCGACCCGCGCATCCGAGCCCTTGAAGTCGAAGCGATTCGTGACTTCCTTGTTGCATTGATCGAGCGCGTTGCGCACCTCGACCTGGTTTACTTCCGAGACGATATCGAACGAAGGCATGGTTCTCTCCTGCTGAGCAGCCGGGACGAGGACCCGGCGATGACTCGATTCCGATCGACGACACGCCGCTTCGCGCTAGGTTCGAACAAGCTTGACCTTGTGCGCCATGACGGGCAACCCGGTCGCGTCGTCGAATTCGGCGGCCGCCTCGACCGCCAGGCGAGCGCAAGACAAGGCATCGTAGCCCGGATTGCCGTATACGGCATACAGTGCTCCCAATGCCAGGTCGGTGCCGCTGCCGATCGCGTAGAACTTGGAATACTCCTGCACGCTGCGCTGAGCGCCGATGCCGAAGATCCCGCGCGCATTGGCGATCAGGACGTCGAACCGGCTGGACTCGAGCGAATCGTCCTTGTCCGTGGTCGCGTTCAAGAAATACTCCCGCTTGAGGGCCACGTGGAAGCGCTGCCAGGTGCGAAAGATCGCCATGGGATCGTCGAAGCGCGCCGCGACGCGCGGGCGAGCGAAATGATCGCGCATGATGATCTTGAAAGTCGCCGACCCGGACGCGGCGAGAAAGGTCGTGCCGACCTGAACGATCTTGTCGTTGTTGGCCACGTAGGCTGCAGACTCCTTGCCCGAGCCCCACTTGGTCAGCGTGTCCGCCGCGATCGCGGCATAGCCGTTCTTCTTGACGACGACGATGGTGGTCATGGATCGGCCGCCCTGGGTGCGTTGGCTCGGCGCCGGGCTAGCGCCGGCGCCTCTTGTGTAGATTGGCCTCGATGCGCATGCGCAGCGCGTTGAGGCGGATGAATCCTTCCGCGTCCGCCTGGTTGTAGGCGCCCTTGTCGTCATCGAAGGTCGCGATGCGCGGATCGAATAGCGAATCGGTCGCGGAGCGCCGTCCGGTAACGAGCACCGTGCCCTTGTACAGCTTGATGCGCACGCTGCCGTTGACCGGCTTTTGCGACTCGTCGATCAAGCTCTGCAGCAGGCGGCGCTCGGGACTGAACCAGTAGCCGTTATAGACCAGCCGGGCATAGCGCGGCATCAAGTCGTCCTTCAGCGCCAGTACCTCGCGGTCGAGCGTTATGGATTCCATCGCGCGATGGGCGCGCAGCATGATGGTTCCGCCGGGGGTCTCGTAGCAGCCGCGCGACTTCATGCCGACATAGCGATTTTCCACCATGTCCAGCCGGCCGACGCCGTGCTTACCACCGATGCGGTTCAAGGTTTCCAGCACCTTGGCCGCGCTCATCTTCTTGCCGTTCACGGCGACGATATCGCCGTGCCGGTAGTCCAGCTCGAGATGCTCGGCACGGTTGGGCGCCTTCTCCGGCGAGACGGTGATGCGCCACATGCTCTCCTCGGGCTCGAAATCGGGATCCTCGAGCACGCCCCCTTCGTAGGAAATGTGCAACAGGTTCGCATCCATCGAATACGGGGCGCCGCCCTTGCGCTTCTTGAAGTCCACCGGGATGCCGTGCGTGTCAGCGTACGCCAGCAGCTTTTCCCGCGACAGCAGGTCCCACTCGCGCCAGGGCGCGATGATGCGCACGTCCGGCATCAAGGCGTACGCGCCGAGCTCGAAGCGTACCTGGTCGTTGCCCTTGCCGGTCGCGCCATGGGAGATCGCGTCGGCGCCGGTGGCGCGCGCGATCTCGACCAGGCGTTTGGCGATGAGGGGGCGGGCGATCGAGGTGCCGAGCAGGTACTCGCCTTCGTATTGCGCGTTGGCGCGAAACATCGGGAAAACGAAGTCGCGCACGAACTCTTCGCGCAGATCCTCGATGAAAATCTGCTTCACCCCGAACTGCTTGGCCTTGCGCCGCGCCGGCGCCAGCTCTTCGCCCTGGCCGATGTCCGCCGTGAAGGTCACCACCTCGCAACCGTACTCGTCCTGCAGCCATTTCAGGATCACCGACGTGTCCAGCCCGCCCGAGTACGCGAGCACTACCTTCCTCACCTTCTTTTGCCTCATATCCTGTCCCTGTCGAGAAGCGCTACCGCGCGAGCAGCCAAAGCGGCGTGAGGGCGCGTGCGGCCGGCGCATTGCCACCGGTCACGCCGGCGAAAATCACATCGGCGCGCCGGCCCAGTTCCGTTCGCCCCCCGGCACGGCGCAAGATCGGATAGGCCTCGCGCAGCGCGGCCAGCATGGGCTCGGTCAGCGCCGCAATCGCCCGTGCTGGATCGGCGCTTGCGGGCGCAAGCTTGCCGGCGCTCTTCGGATCCTTGTGCCATTGTGCCTGCAACCCCTCGTGAACCAGCCTCGCCGCATCGAATTGCGCCTGCAAGAACTCCTGGATCACCTCGGGCGGCAACGCGTAGGCCGCGGCGCGGTTCACCGCGGCTCGAATCAGTTCAGTTTCGTAGCCGCCATCGTCGTCGGCGTCGCGGCGCGCGTGCCAGCGCTCCAGCGCGAGCGCCGCGGACAGCTCCAGGCGCTCCTTCACGAGCTGCAACAAATCGTCGAGCTTTACGGCTTCGTCCTGCGTTAGCGGCGGCGCAGGCGCGCAACCGCCGAGCAGGCATAGCGCCAGCAGCAAGCCCAGCGCTGGCAACCGCGATCGTGTTCGAAGCCGGCAAGCCACGCGCGATCATCCAGGCTGCAAGCATGCGCGTGCGGGCGAATCGATGCCGGCGATGCGCAAGCGGTCCCGATCGGTTGGCGTCACTGCGCCTCGACGCGGCCGATCAGCAGGTACTCGAGCAAGGCCTTCTGGGTATGCAAACGGTTTTCGGCCTCGTCCCAGACCACGCTCCTCGGGCCGTCGATGACATCGGCCGTCACTTCCTCGCCGCGGTGCGCCGGCAGACAGTGCATGAACAAGGCATCCGGCTGCGCCAGCGCCATCATGTCGGCATCGACCCGGAAGTCGACGAAGTCGTGCTTGCGCTCCTCCGTTTCGGCCTCGAAACCCATGCTGGTCCACACGTCCGTGGTCACGAGATCCGCGCCGCGCACGGCCTCGTGCGGATCGACGAAACGCTCCAGATGCGAGCCCGCGCGCTGCGCGCGCTCGTCTTCGATCTCGTAGCCGGGGGGCGAGGCGACATGCAGCTTGAAATCGAGCAGCATCGCCGCCTGCAACCAGGTATTGCAGACGTTGTTGGAATCCCCGACCCAGGCCACGGTGCGCCCGCGGATCGAGCCGCGGTGCTCGAGATACGTGAACAGATCGCCCAGGATCTGGCATGGATGGAACTCGTCGGTCAGCCCGTTGATCACCGGCACGCGCGAGTGCGCGGCGAAGCGCTCGATGATCGACTGCTCGAAGGTCCGTATCATGACGATGTCGACCATGCGCGTAATGACGCGGGCCACGTCTTCGATCGGCTCGCCGCGCCCGAGCTGGGTGTCGCGTGTCGCCAGGTTGATCGCATGTCCGCCGAGCTGCATCATGCCGGCCTCGAACGACACGCGCGTGCGCGTCGAGTGCTTCTCGAACACCATCGCGAGCGTTCGATCGGCGAGCGGCCGGTAGGGCTCGTAGCGCTTGAAGCGTTGCTTGATCCAGGCCGCGCGCTCGAACAGGTATTCGATCTCGGCGCAAGAGAAGTCGCTGAAGCGCAGGAAATGCCGAACGGCCACGATCATGCCGCCGTGCGCGCCGGCGTCTCAAGAAACGTGCGGATGAGGGGCACCAGCGTCGAGGCGAGCAGATCGGCGTGCTCGGTAGTGAACGCGAGCGGGGGCACCAGTCGTACGACGTTGTCGGCAGTGACGTTGATGATCAGGCCGCGCTCCAAGGCGAGACCGACCAGCTCGCCGCAGTTGCGGTCGAGCTCGATCCCGATCATGAGACCTCGGCCTCGGATCTGACTGACGCCTGCCACCGCTGCCAGCTCGTCGCGCAGCCGAGCGAGCAGATATGCGCCTGCTTTGGCGACATTGTCCAGCAAGCGCTCCTCCTCGATGATGTCGAGGACGGCGAGCGCCGCGGCGCAGGCGAGGGGATTACCGCCGAAGGTCGAGCCGTGCTTGCCCGGCTGGAACAGGCTTGCCGCCGGCCCGGCGGCCAGGCAGGCGCCGATCGGTACACCGCCGCCGAGACCCTTCGCCAACGGCATTACGTCGGGCCGTATGCCGCTGTGCTGATGGCCGAACCACTTGCCGGTTCGCCCGATCCCCGTCTGCACTTCGTCGAGCATGAACAGCCACCCGTGCTGGTCGCAGATGGCGCGCAACTCGCGCAGGTAGTCGTCGCCCGGAATATGAATCCCGCCTTCGCCGGTGATCGGCTCGACCAGCATCGCAACCACGCTCTGGTTGTTCGCCGCCACCTGGCGGATCGCCGCGACATCGTCGTAGGGCACGCGCGCGAAGCCGGCGAGCAGGGGCTCGAATCCCGCCTGCACCTTGCGGCTGCCGGTGGCGGTCAAGGTCGCCATCGTGCGGCCGTGAAAGCTCTTTTCAGTGACGATGATGGTCGGGACCTCGATGCCCTTCTTGTGGCCGTACAGCCGAGCGAGCTTGATCGCGGCTTCATTGGCTTCGCAACCGGAGTTGCAGAAGAACACGTTGTCCATGCCGGAGATCGCGCACAGCCGTTCGGCGAGCTTCTCCTGCAAGGTGATGTTGAAGATATTCGACGTATGGATGAGGTTCGCGGCCTGGTCGGCGATTGCCCTGGAGAGCTTCGGGTGACAGTGTCCCACGCTCACTACGGCGACACCGGCGAGCGCATCGAGATAGCGCTTGCCGGCGGCGTCGATCAAGAAGACGCCTTCGCCGCGCGTGAAGGCGAGCGGTTGCCGCGCATAGGTGCTCATGACGTGGGACATGGCGTTATCCGTCGGTCGGTGGATGGAAAACCGCTACATTTAGCCGAATCGACCGCTGTGTGCAAGGCCGCACCCGAATCCGCCAGGCGCCTCAGCGCCGCAATCGGTTCAGATCCTGCTCTTCGGCGGCCTTCAGCACCCGCACGCAAGGCAAATAGCCGTCGTAGACGATGCCGTGCAGCTCGGTGCGGCGCTGCGCCCGCAGCAAGCCGAGCAGGTATTGCATGATCTCGGCCGTGATGACCTGGCCCGGCACGAGCACCGGGATCCCCGGGGGGTAAGGCACGATCTGGTCGGCCGAGACGCGGCCGTTGAGCGCACGGTTGACGTGATCGCGCTCGTCGACCAGGGGCAAGGGCTCGCCGCCGCAGTAGAAGGCGTCGCGCGGCAGATAGCGCAGGCGCGAGAACGCGGGCAGGTCGGGGGTCTGGTAGAGCCGGCGCGGGGCCCGGCCTTCGCGGGCGATACGCATCAGCGCATCGTAGAGCCGCGACACCTTGCTTCGCGTCGTGCCCACGGTGAGCAGCAAGGTCAAGGTGTTGAAGGTGGACTTCTCGACCTGGATGTTGTAGCGGTCGAACAGCTCTTGTTGCAGCTCTTCGACGGTGTAACCGCAGCGCGAGATGTCGACCGTCACCTTGGTCGGGTCGAGCTGGATCTTGTCCTGGCTCACTTCGGCGGGCAGCAGGTCGTCGAGCTCGAGCACGCGGAAGGCTTCGGTCGCGTTGATCTGGGTGCGCACTTCCTTCGCCAATTGCAGGGTGCGCGCCAAGAGCTTGTAGCCCTCCATCACCGCCTGCTTGCGGGCGACGTCCAGGCTCGCGATCATGGTGTACTGCGGGCTGGTGGAGGTGTGCATGTTGAAGTTTTCGCGGAACAGGTGCTCGTTGAACGTCGGATCGTTGACGTGAATCATGGACGCCTGGGAGAAGGCCGACAGCACCTTGTGCGTGCTCTGCGTCGCATAGTCCGCACCGGCGTCGAGCGCGGTCGGCCGGAACGCAGGGTGAAAGCGGGCGAAGCCGTACCAGGCTTCATCGATGATCACCTTGATGCCCTTGGCATGGGCAGCGGCGATGATGGGCGGCAGGTCGTAGCGCAAGCCGTCGTAGGTACACGACGTGAGAATCAGCGCCTGCGCGTCCGGGTGCTTGGCGATCGCGGCCAGGAGCGTTGCTTTCGACACCGGTCCGTAGACGCCGTACTTGCGGTTGACCGAGGCATCGAGATAGATCGGGTGCGCGCCCGAAAGCACCACGCCGTGGTGCACCGACTTGTGGCAGTTGCGATCGAGCAGGAGCTTTTCGCCCGGTGCGAGCAGCGTCTGGAAGATGACCTTGTTCGCGGTCGAGGTGCCGTTGGTGGCGAAGAACGTTCTGCGCGCACCGAAAGCCTTGGCCGCGATGGTCTGGGCTTCGGCGATGACTCCCTTGGGCTCCATGAGCGAATCGAGCATCGGGACGGAAACCGACAGATCGGCATCGAAGACGTGCTCGCCGATGAATTCGTGAAAGTCGCTCACCCAGGGGCTGCCGCGCAAGGAATCACCCGAGGAATGACCGGGCGTGTGCCATGCGTCCTTCGCCATCAGCACGTAAGTCTTGAGCTGATCGTAGAACGGGGTGCGTGCCTTCTCTTGAATCTGGGCGTTGAGGATCCGGTACATGCCGCGGTAATCGCGCTCTTCCCGGTAGAAGTAGCCGTCGACGGCTTCGGTGAACAACGCGTCGACGACTTGATCTTCCTGCTCTTGGGCGATCAGGATGTAGACGTTGAGCTCGGGCCGAAAACGGGTGATGTTCTGCACCAGGTTGAGCGCGCTCATCTGCAGCGTGCGCGAGCCATTGCGGTCGGAGTTGAGCGTATAGAGCGTATCGTCGACCACGACCGCCTGGATGTCGCCGTCATTGTCGATGGCGCGCAGCGCCTCCTGGGCGGTGGTGACGCCGCTGAAGACGATGCCGCACGGGTTGTCGAGGTTGCGGGCGGCCGAATTGAGGCCCTTGATGAGCTCCCGCAGAACGAGCCGCTCGTCGTTGATGACGAGTATCTTGCTGACCGGCGGATGCATCCCGAAGCGGCCGGCTCAGTGCGCCGCCGAGCCGGCGCCCGGGCAGCATTCGCGGCGGGTCGCTACGCCCCCGTCTGCTAGAATCGGCGCATGGATTCGCACGCTCGAGCGAGCGCTCCGCCGGAGGGCTTGGATAGTCGGGGCGAAATCGTCATCCAGGGAATGACGAGCGCCGGCCGCAAGTTCCGCCCCAGCGACTGGGCCGAAAGGCTGTGCGGCATGATGTCCGTGTTCGGCGAGGATCGGCATCTGTCCTACTCGCCTTACCTCAAGCCCGTGGTCGCCGGCGGTCTCACGTGCGTGGTCGTCGATCGGCGGCTCGAGCAACTGGACCCGGCAGCATTCAAGTTCTTGTTGGGCTTCGCCCATGACAACGAGCTATGCATGCGGCCCGGCCGGGATCCCAAGTCCGACGCAACGAGCAGCGGTGCGCAGGAGCGCCGGGCGCCCGAGCCGCTGCCCGAAAACTCGTCGTCTTGACTGAAGCGCGCGAGCGTCAGGCCATCGCCTTGATCGCGGCTGCGAGGCGGCTCTTGTTTCGCGCCACCATGTTCTTGTGCACGATGCCCTTGCCCGCGGTCGAGTCGAGCACGCTGCCAGCGGCCCTCAGGGCGTTCTGTGCCGCGCTCTTGTCGCCGTCGGCGATCGCCTTGCGCACGCGCTTTACCGCGGTGCGCATGCGCGAACGCAAGCTCGCGTTGTGTTCCCGGCGGATCTCGCTCTGACGTGCACGCTTCTGGGCTGACTTGATGTTTGCCATTGACCCCTCGGAGGACGCGGAAAAAAGGGTGAAATCATACGGTTGTTGGGCCGCTTTGACAAGCCGCGGGGTGCGCGCCGGGGCCGGCGGCGCGCCACGGTGGGGCCGTTGCCGGGGCGCTGAGCTCTTTCTTGCCGGGGCGCCGGCGGAACGATTCCGGACGGGGCGCGCGTGAACCTGCTGCGGGTGCTTTTCACCGTGAGCGGCATGACCCTGCTCTCGCGCATTCTCGGCTTCGTTCGCGATGCCGTGATTGCGCGGGTGTTCGGCGCCGGCGCCGTTACCGATGCATTTTTCGTCGCCTTCAAGATTCCGAATCTGCTGCGGCGGCTGTTCGCCGAGGGGGCGTTTTCCCAGGCGTTCGTGCCGGTACTGGCCGAATACAAGAACCAGCGCGGCGACGCCGCCACGCGGGTGCTGATCGATCATGTCGCGACGTTCCTGTTGTTGAGCCTCGTCGCCGTCACCATCGCTGGCGTGGTGGCGGCGCCGTTCATCGCCCGCGTGACGGCGCCCGGATTCGGATCCAGCCCCGACAAGCTCGCGCTCACGATCGATCTGCTGCGGATCGTCTTTCCGTACATCCTGTTCATTTCGCTCACCTCGCTCGCCGGGAGCATCCTCAATACCTACAACCGCTTCAGCGTGCCGGCATTCACGCCGGTGCTGCTCAACGTGAGCTTCATCGTCTTCGGATTGGCGCTGGCGCCGTACTTTTCACCGCCGATCGAGGCGCTGGCCTGGGCGGTATTCTGCGGCGGGGGGGCACAGCTCGCGTTCCAGTTGCCGTTCCTCGCGCGCCTGAGGTTGCTGCCGCGGTTTCGGCTCGAGCTTCGCGACCAAGGCGTCTGGCGGATCTTGCGGCTGATGGCCCCGGCCGCATTCGGTGTCTCGATCGCTCAGGTGAGCTTGCTCATCAACGTCGTGTTCGCGTCCTTCCTGGTCTCGGGCAGCGTGTCGTGGCTGTACTACGCGGACCGGCTGATGGAGTTCCCCAGCGGCATGCTGGGTGCGGCGCTCGGCACGATTCTGCTGCCTAGCCTCGCCAAGCACCACGCCGACGAGGCGAGCGTCGAATACGCTCGCCTGCTCGACTGGGGGTTGCGGCTCACCTTTCTGCTCGCCCTGCCGGCGGCGATCGCCCTGGCATTGCTGGCGGTGCCGCTGATCGCGACCTTGTTCATGTACGGCGAATTCCAGTCGCACGACGTGCTGATGACCCGCCAAGCCGTGGTCGCCTACAGCGTCGGCCTGGTGGGCATCATCCTGGTGAAGATACTGGCGCCGGGCTTCTACGCGCGCCAGGATATCCGCACCCCGGTCAAGATCGCGCTGTTCACGCTCGCGGCGACCCAGCTCATGAACCTCGCCTTCGTATGGCATCTGCGGCACGGCGGCCTGGCGCTTGCCATCGGCTTGGGCGCTTGCATGAACGCGGCCTTGCTCTACCGCGGACTGCGGCGCCGCGGCGTGTATCGCCCGGAACCGGGTTGGGGACGATTCTTCCTGCGGGTGTCGCTCGCGGTCGCGGTCATGGGCCTGCTGTTGTGGCTCGCGGCCGACGGCACGCACTGGTGGCTCGAAGCGGGCTCGGCCGCTCGGGTCACGCGGCTCGCGCTCGTCGTGACGCTCGGGGCCGCGGGCTACTTCGCGACCTTGTGGCTGCTCGGCTTTCGCTTGCAAGACTTCAGCCGGCGCGCCGCGCAGTAGCCGTCCGCTGTCGCGCAAGACCCGCGCGCGGCTACCGCCCCAGGGGAAAAGCGCGGTAACATTCAAGCTTTTGCCGGCGGATTCATGCGCGTTTTCCGAACCATCCCGGCGCGCGCCGACACCCCTCTTGCGCTCACCATAGGCAACTTCGACGGGGTCCATCTCGGTCATCGGGCGATGCTAGAGCGCTTGCAGCGCGAGGCGCGCGTGCGCGGCTTGCCGGCGGCGGTCATGACATTCGAGCCGCATCCGCGCGAATTCTTCGCGCCGGATCAGGCCCCCACTCGCTTGTCGTCGTTGCGCGAGAAAATCGAGGTGTTGGCGAGCTTGGGGGTGGAGCGGGCTTATGTATGTCGGTTCACCTACGATCTCGCGCGCACGCCACCCGATGAATTCGTCGCGCGGATGCTGGTCCAGGGACTGGGGGTGCGCTGGCTGCTGGTCGGTGACGATTTCCGCTTCGGCGCCCGGCGGGCCGGCGATTTCCGCCTGCTCGCCGAGTGGGCGCCGCGCTACGGTTACGAGGTGCATGCCATGCCCTCGGTGACGATCGCGGGCCGTCGAGTGTCGAGCACAGCGGTGCGCGAAGCGCTCGCGGCGGGGCAGCTCGATATTGCGGCGCAGCTCCTGGGGCGGCCGTATTCCATCAGCGGGCGCGTGGTCGCCGGCGATCGGATCGGCCGCAAGCTCGGCTTTCCCACCGCGAACGTGCGCATGCGCCACAATCGAGCGCCTTTGCAGGGCATTTTCGCGGTGCGTGTGCATGGGCTCGGTGCTCGCCCGATCAACGGCGCGGCGAGCCTCGGCGTGCGTCCCACGATCGATAGCCGCGGGATCGCGGTGCTCGAAGTGCACTTGCTGGACTTCGATCGGGACATCTACGGCCGGCACGTGCGGGTCGAATTCCTATGCAAGCTGCGCGACGAGCAGAAGTACGCCGACCTGGAGAGCTTGACGAAGCAGATCGCGCTCGATGTCGAGCAGACGCGGCGATTCTTTTCCGGCGGACAGATGTCGTTGCAGGTGGGCAATGCGGCGAGCTGAGCTTTCGCCACGCCATCTGCGCGCGCGATCCGGCGTGTCACGCTATCTATTCGATGGCCGGCTGATTCAACGCAGCCGCCGATCGTCGTCCTCGATCCGCGCCGTGGTCGGCGGCGCGAACGCGGCCTGCCGGCCGGTACAGCCATGACCGACTACAAGAAGACACTCAACTTGCCGGACACGGCGTTTCCGATGCGCGGCGACCTCGCCCGGCGCGAGCCCGCGACGCTCGAACGCTGGCAGCGCGAGGGGCTGTATGCGCGTATCCGGGAAGCGCGCCGCGGCTGCCCGCGTTTCATCCTGCACGACGGGCCGCCCTACGCGAACGGCGACATACATATCGGCCACGCGGTCAACAAGATCTTGAAGGACATCATCGTCAAGAGCCGCACCCTGATGGGGTTCGACGCGCCTTACGTGCCGGGCTGGGATTGCCACGGCATGCCGATCGAAGTGCAGATCGAGAAGGACCACGGCAAGAACCTGCCGGCGGGTGAAACGCAGCGCTTGGCGCGTGCCTATGCCACGGAGCAAATCGCGCGTCAGAAAGCGGATTTCATCCGCCTCGGGGTCCTGGGGGATTGGGAACGTCCCTACCGAACGATGGACTTCGCCAACGAGGCGAACGAAATTCGCACGCTGGGCCGAGTGCTCGCCAAGGGTTACTTGTATCGCGGGCTCAAGCCGGTCAACTGGTGCTTCGATTGCGGATCGGCGTTGGCCGAAGCCGAGGTCGAGTACGCGGACAGGAAAGACATCGCGATCGATGTCGGTTTTCCCGTGGCGGAGCCCGAGCGGCTGGCGCGCGCGTTCTCGCTCGAGCGCCTGCCCGAGTCGCGTTGTTTCGCGCTCATCTGGACGACGACACCGTGGACCTTGCCCGCCAACCAGGCGCTCAACGCCCATCCGGAATTCGTCTACAGCCTGGTCGCCACTGCGAAAGGACTGTTGGTCCTCGCGGACGAGCTGGTCGAAGCGTGCCTAAAGCGCTATGGTCTGAGCGGCGAAATCGTCGCCCGCTGCCAGGGCGCGGCACTGGAGCGGATCGCTTTTCGCCACCCGTTGTACGAGCGCGCGTCCGCCATTTTTCTCGGCGACTACGTGACTGCCGAGCAGGGCACCGGCATCGTCCACAGCGCGCCGGCGTACGGTGTGGAGGATTTCGTCTCGTGCCGGCATTACGGCATGAAGGACGACGAGATCCTGAACCCCGTGCGCTCGGACGGCCGCTACGCCGACGCCTTGCCGTTGTTCGGCGGCATGCTGATCTGGGATGCGAACCCGGAGATCGTCGCGGCGCTCGCGCAAGCCGGCGTGCTGTTCGCCGCCGAAGACAACGTCCACAGCTATATGCATTGCTGGCGTCACAAGACGCCGGTGATCTATCGCGCGACCACGCAATGGTTCGCCGGCATGGACGAGGTGCCGGGCTACGACGGTGCGCGCCCCGCGGAGCCCTTACGCGTCACTGCGCTGCGCGGGGTCGAGGCGACCCGCTTCTTCCCCGATTGGGGCAAGGCGCGGCTGCACGCCATGATCGCGGGCCGGCCGGATTGGACGCTTTCGCGCCAGCGCCAATGGGGCGTGCCCATGCCTTTCTTCGTGCATCGCGACAGCGGCGCGCTGCACCCGCGCACCCTGGAGATCCTCGAAACCGTCGCGCAGCGGGTCGAGCAGGCGGGTATCGAGGCGTGGCAGAGCGTCGACGCCGGCGACGTTCTGCGCGAAGACGCATCACAGTACGAAAAAGTGCGCGACACCCTCGATGTCTGGTTCGATTCCGGCGCGACCCACGAGACCGTCATGGGCGGGCTCGAGCAGCGCAACGGTTCGCACGCCGACGCGCTGAGCTTTCCGGCCGATCTTTATCTCGAAGGCTCGGATCAGCATCGCGGCTGGTTCCATTCGTCGCTGCTGGTGTCGTGCATGTTGAACGGCGTGCCGCCGTACCGGGCGCTGCTCACGCACGGTTTCGTCGTCGATGGCGACGGCCGCAAGATGAGCAAATCGCTCGGCAACGTGATCGCGCCGCAGAAAGTGGTCGGCACGCTCGGCGCGGACACCCTGCGGCTGTGGGTCGCCTCGACCGACTATTCCGGCGAGCTTTCCATCTCCGACGAGATCCTGAAACGCGTCGTCGAGAGCTACCGGCGCATCCGCAACACCTTGCGTTTTCTGCTCGCTAACCTGTCCGATTACGATCCGGCGCGTCACGCCTTGGCACCCGCCGATTGGGCGGAAATCGACCGCTATGCGCTCGCGCGCCTCGATCGATTGCAAGAGGAGGTGGTGCGCGAGTACGAGCAGTATCGCTTCCATGTCATCGCGCATCGCCTGCACGAGTACTGTTCGGAGCACCTGGGTGCGTTCTACCTCGACATCCTCAAGGATCGGCTGTACACCGCCGGCACCGATTCGCGCGCCCGCCGCGGGGCGCAGAACGCGCTTTACCACATCGCGCACACCATCATCCGCTTGTTCTCGCCGATACTGAGCTTCACGGCCGAAGAAGCCTGGTCCCACCTTCCCGAGAAGCCGGCGCAGAGTGTGTTCTTGCAGCTGCGGCATTCGTTGCCTTCACTGGAGGAACGGGAAGCACTCGAAACGCGCTGGGAGAAGCTGCTGGGATTGCGCGCCGACGTGAGCAAGGAGCTCGAGCGCTTGCGCGTCGCGGGCAAGATCGGCTCGGCGCTGGCCGCGGAAGTCGAACTGTACGTCGCGTCGGAAGACGAAGCGGGTCTGCTGGAGCACTTCGGCGCGGACTTGCGCTTCGTCTTCATCACCTCGGCGGCGCGCATCGTGCGCGGCACCCATGCCGAGGCCGTGCCGACCCGGCTAAAGGGCCTGAACGTGCGTGTGGTGCCGAGCGCTGCCGTCAAGTGCGACCGATGCTGGCATTACCGCCACGACGTGGGCAGCGATACGCGGCATCCGTCGCTGTGCGGTCGCTGCGTCAGCAATCTCTACGGCAGCGGCGAGCCCCGACCCTATGCTTGATAGCGCACGCGCTTGGCTGTGGTTCGCGATCGCGGCGACCGTCGTCGGCGCCGACCAGTTGACCAAGTGGATCGTCGAGGGCGTGCTGCCCTTCGGCTCGAGCACCTACGTCTTGCCCGTGCTCGACCTGGTGCACGTGCGCAACACGGGCGCGGCGTTCAGCTTTCTCGCCGGCGCCTCGGGCTGGCAGCGGGAGTTTTTCGTCGGAATCGGCCTCGCCGCATCGGCCTGGATCGTATGGATGATCCGGCGCGCCGGGCGGGACCAGGCGCTGTTCTGCCTGGGCTTGAGCCTCATCCTCGGCGGCGCCCTGGGTAACGTGGTCGATCGGCTGCGGCTCGGCGCGGTGGTGGATTTCCTGCACTTCCACTGGGGACCGCACTACTGGCCCGCGTTCAACGTTGCCGATAGCGCCATCAGTTGCGGCGCGGCGCTGCTCATCATCGACGCGTTTCGCCAGGGCAAGAAACGCGGCCCCGGGGAAACGCGTACGGCGCTGGAATGAGCCGAGAGCCTACGCACAAACGAAAGGACGACGCCGTGGAAGTGCTACTCGCCAACCCCAGGGGTTTTTGTGCCGGGGTCGATCGCGCCATCGAAATCGTCGAGCGCGCGCTCGCGTTGCACGGCGCGCCGATCTACGTGCGTCACGAGGTGGTCCACAACCGTTTCGTCGTGGCGGACCTGCGTTCGAAAGGCGCCGTGTTCGTCGAGGAGTTGGCCGAAGTCCCGGCGGGAGCGACGGTCGTTTTCAGCGCGCATGGCGTGTCGCAATCGGTGCGGCGGGAAGCGCAAGCACGGCGGTTGCGCGTGTTCGATGCGACCTGTCCGCTGGTGACCAAGGTGCATGCCGAGGTGAGCAAGACCGCCGATGCGGGCCGCGAGATCGTCATGATCGGTCATGCCGGCCATCCCGAAGTGGAAGGCACCATGGGCCAGGTAGCGGCAGGCATCTACCTGGTGGAAACCGTGGCCGACGTCGCGCGCTTGCAAGTGCGCGATCCGGACAATCTCGCCTATGTCACCCAGACCACCTTGTCCGTGGACGATGCGAAAACCATCATCGACGCGCTGCGCGAACGCTTTCCGGCGATCGTCGCGCCGAAGAAGGACGACATCTGCTATGCGACTCAAAATCGGCAGGACGCCGTCAAGCGGCTCGCGCAACAATGCGACGTCGTGATCGTCGTGGGCTCGCCCAATAGCTCGAATTCGAATCGGTTGCGAGAGGTCGCACGCAACCACGGCATACCCGCTTACATGGTGGATCATGCCGAAGAGTTGGATCCCCGGTGGGTATCCGGCGCCCGGCGCGTGGGGCTGACCGCGGGCGCCTCCGCGCCGGAGAACCTCGTTCAGGCCGTGGTGGAGCGGCTCAAGTCCCTGGGTGCCAAGCGCGTCGTCGAATCCGACGGGATCGCGGAGACCGTCACCTTCCAGTTGCCCAAGGCGCTGTCGGCCGGGGTTCGCTGAGCCTTACCGCACCGGTTCGGACCGCGCGAGTCCGAACCGATGCAATGCCGCGGTTACTGCTCGGGCTCCATGTACCAGTAGGTGCGCTGGGCGATGCCGATGCGCTGTTCGCGGCAATACCAGAATTGCGATCCCGCCCGGCAGGGCGACCCGCCCGGGGGCTCGGTCGTCGTCGTGGTGGTGGTGACATTGCCCCCGGCCAACGCGATCGTGTAGACGGTGCTGCCGATGATGACGGTTTGCAGCGGCGAGAAGTAGCCGCGGCTCACCCCGGCGTAGTAGCGATCGCGCGCGGAGACCGAGCCGTCGCCGTTCAGATCCATGAGATTGCCGTAGAGCGCATTGATCTCGTTCAGGCGGCCTTCGCCGGGCGGCAGACATTCGCTCGATACCGCGCTCGGATTGTAGGTGCTGAAACGCAGCTTCTGATTGAACACGAACGGCGACCCGGTCACCTTTTCGCCGGGATCGAGATCGCGAGACCAGCCGCGCTTGGTGACGAGCAGGTTTGGCACTACGCCCCCGGTGTCGCTAGCCGCCAAGGCGAGGAAGTCGCCATTGGCGAAGCTTGCGGCCGTGCCCGCCGTGGCCGTCAAGTGCACATCGAAGTCGGCCACCATGAACATCTTGTCCGAGGTCGGCGTGACCAGCGGATGCTCGCGATCCCCCGTGCCGACATAGACGGCGTCCCACTCGACCGGGAAGGGCGCGAGCTGCGGCACCACGACCGGCGGGAACAGGATCTTGCGGTTCGGCACGCCGGGGTCGGACAGGATGGCGAGGCGCTTGCCCCGCCAGAGCGTCGCATTGGTGTCGCTGATATCGAAGCGCCATAGATCGCCGCCGACATCGCCTACGACGATGCGATCCATCAGGTTCTGCGCGTCGAGATCGGTGTTGATCACGGTCAGATCGGACGGAATGCTCCAGTCGATGGCGCTCGCATTGAGGAAGTCGCCCGCGTTGTTGCTGAAGCGCTTGACCAGAGCGCCGTTGGAGCCTTCGGCGATGAAGACCGCGCGCCCGATATTGTCCGAGGTCGTGCCCGCCGGCAACGGGTAGGTATCCTGCTGCGGATCGTAGCCGCCGCCGAATATGACGACGGGGTCGGTGTTGCCGGCCGGCCGCGCGCCGGATGTCCCCGTCGTCGCCGCGACTCGCGCCACTACCGGCGTCGACCAGCTCTGGCCGAGCAGCGCGTAGTCGGTGCTGGCGGTGCACGCCGCGCCGACACAGCGTTCGGTCGGCGTGATCCGCCACATGAATCTCGGCGCATTGATGTTGGTGATATCGAGCGCATAGTAGGCGCGGCCGCCGCGACGCAAACCGAAATACAACCAGACACGCTCGGCGCCGTCCACGATGCCGTCGCCGTCGCCGCGGTCGACCCAGGCGACGGGGCTTCCGTCCGCCAGATCGAGCGAGGGGCCGTTGGCATTGGTCAATGCGGCGTTGAGCTGCGGCAATGCCTCTTCCACCAGGAAGGCCCATTGCTCCTGGCCGGTGGCCGCATCGATGGCATGCAGCAGCCCGTCGTTGGTGAGGAAGAAGAGGTATTGCGTGGTCGACCGATCGGAGCCCGGCACTTCCGCATCCGCCACCGGGGTGCTGTTGTAGGTCACGATCACGGGGCGTGAGTGCTGCACGTCGGCGTGCGCCCAGGTGCGCCAGTTGACGCACGGGGTCGGGTTCAGCGGATCGTGCGCATCGCTGCAGGCCGCATCGCCCGGGTTGCCGCCGCGCACATAGTTGATGAGCGTGCTGCGCGCGGCATCCGACATGCCGGCGTTGCCGAGCATGGTCTTCGTGATCCGTGTATTCGTCTCGCTCACCAGGTTGGACGCGTCGGTGAGCAAGGCGGTGGTGGGCGGCGAGAGCGCATTGGAGCTAAGGAACGTATACACATTGCGCCCCGCGGGTGTGTACGCCCCACCCTGGCTGATGAGCTGGTGGCCCGTGCCGCCGATGTTGGGCTCGCTGCCGTCCTTCACCGTGACCGGGTTCCAGTAGCTCACCGACTCCGGATCGACGACGACCTGCTCGAAATTGGTCAGCGGATCGATTTCGAGCTTTTCCACGTCCTTGAAGCCGCTCGCCAGAACGGTCTTGCCAATCAGGCACAAGTCCTTGGTCGGACCGCAGTCCGACGGGCCGACGCCGATGCGGAAGCGCTTCACCGTGCCCTTCCAGGTCTGGCTCGGCGAAGGCGCGAAAAACGCGAGATACACATCGAGCGCGTTTTGGGCGCGATTGAGCGCGGATAGCGGCACCGTGGGTGCCGCGACCGTGGGCGTGAAGTTCCGGATCTTGATCAGCGTGTCGGTGAGCGCGGCGCTCAACTGCGCGCTGTCTTCGGCGACGTAATAGGCGCCGCCGGCGCGCTCCGCGGCGTTCTGAACCACCGGCGAGTTCGCTCCCGCGAAGCCGATGGTGTAGGTCGTCACCGACTGGGTGCCGAGGAGCTGATCGTTGGTCGTCTCCGCCGCGCTGTGGCGGGCGCCGGGGCTCATGTCCGCCTTGCTCATGAAATACGCGAGCTCGTCGAGCCAGACATAGCCGCCGTCGGGCCGCGTTTCGTTGAAACGGCTTTGCTGCCCATACGGCAGCGTCGCGGGGGTCTCGAAATGGCCGGAAGCGGTGTCGTTTTGCGAGCTGTCGACGCGCGTATCCGCCGATACCACCCCGGCCAGCGTCGTATAGCGCAGTCCGGGGACGAAATCGCTCGCGTCGACGTCGTGCTCCGGGCCGCCGTCGGTGATCATGATGACGAAGTTCTTCTGGCACGAGGACGGCGTGGCGGTAGTGGGGTTGCGCATGATCGGCGACACGTAGTTCGCGCCGCTCACCGCGCTCGCATCGGCGCCGTCGGTGACATTGCCGATACCGCCCACCGCCGGCAAGGCGCCGGCGCCGAAATTGGCCGTGATCGCGGTCGACGTGCCGTAGCGGGGCGCGCGTCCGTTGTAATAGAGATAGGCTTCGTACAGCACTTCGGTGAGTGGCGATGCGGCTTTCGCGGTCTGGTTGTTGATCGCCGCGATCAGCGCGGCGCGATTGGCGTAATCGGGATCAGCCGCGTTGCTGCCCATGCGCTTGACCGGGAAGATGACACGCCCGCCCTGGCTGCCCTGCGAGGAGCGCGCGGTGGTGTCGTGCGGCAGCGAGTTGAACGTCATCACGCCGAAGCGCACCCCGTCGGTGGCCGTCACCAGGTCGGCGAGCGCGTCCTTGGCGATCTGCAGGCGCGTCTTGCGGCCGATCGGATGGCCGTTCGGTCCCCTCGGCCCGAAGCGCCAGTTGAGATAGTTGACCGAGTAGAGATCGATCGCCGGCGAGGAGGCGGCATCGCCCGCATTGGTCGTATACGCCGCGGTCGTGTTGAGGGCGTTGATCGCAGTGTTGTAAGGCTGGTTGAAGTTGCGCTTGAGCGCGGTCATGAAGACATTCGCGCCGCCGTTGTTGGCGGCTTCGTCGGCGCGACAATCGTGAACGAGGTTGTTCTCGTTGTCGTTGCGGTTGTACGCAGGAAAGCGCGTGCTTGCCCCGCCGGGGCTCGTCGAGCGGGTTTGATTGGGGCAGAAGGCCGCGACGCTCGCCGGGCCGTAAACGCAGGCGAAGGGCTTGCGGGCCGCACACGACTGCGAGGTGTCGGGGATGTCGCTGCATTGGCCGATCACGTTCTTGGTGACGTTGGTGTAGCTCGTGCCGTCGATGGTGTAGGTGCCGAGCCAGTCGCTGGCGGCGGTGTTGGCCGCGGTTGCCGGATTGCAGTAGTTGGTGCTGGTCCCGCCGCTGGGGCAGTTGGCCGCGCCGAGCACGAAGTTCGCGCCGAAGCAACTGCCCGAGCAGGTACCGCCGTAGTACACCGTGCCCACACCCTCCACGTACTTGGAGCTGCGGCCCGTCCAAGTACAGCCGGTGTGATTGCGATCGAAGTAGTTGGTGGTATTGGCGGGGGCGCACGCCGGAGGATCGGACGGATGCAGCGGGTTCCCGGTGATACTTTGGCAGTCACCCGAGAGGACGCCGGTAGGGTTGCAGTATTGACCGGTGCCGGGATCGGGCTGGAAAAACTGGCGTAGCTGGTTGGCGCCGTCGCGGCCGTCGGCTTGCGGGCCGCTCGCGGCGCCTAGGAGCTGTCCACAGGTCCGGGTGCAGGTATAGTTTATCGCCCCGACGGTGTTGACGATGATGTCCTGCCCGCCGGTCGTCGGGCGGATGTCGTAGTAGGCGGGGGTGCCGGTGACCTCGCCGAAAGGAACTGCGGCGTTGTCGCGATTGCCTTTCCAGGCGCTGAATCGTTCGACCTCGGTCGCCGTCGCGTTCGGCACGGCGAGCGAGGGGTAGCCGTAGAGCGTGCGCATCGCCTGCAACGTTGCGAGGCTCATCCCGGCCACTGTCGCTTGGTGGGTGAATCCGCCGAGGTCGGACTTGAGCGTCGTCCAGCCGCCATGCGAATCGGTCGCGTCATCGGCAAAGCCGCTTACGCCGGAATCGTCCTGCACCCGGATCGGCAGGCCCTGCGAGCCGTTGGTGCCGGTGTTGTCGCGAAACGCGGTGATGTTCGGCACAGGCGGGGCGGCGACGCCGTGAGGCGTGCTCGCCGGCGCATTCACGATGGGATCGATCGGGCCGGGATAGGGCGTCACGGTCGGGTCGTAGCCCGCGCCGACATAACCGATGCGGTAGGTGCCGCTCGTATAAGCGACCGTAGCGTGATCGCCCGGATACGACGCAGCGCGGGAATTCTCCAGATTGAGCCAACGTTCCCAACGCAGCCATTGCTGATTGAGCCACTTGCCGGAATTGCGCGGATACTCGGTGGGTGCATATACCGTCGAGGGCAGCAGCTCGGCCATCGAGGCCGTGCATCGATTGAGCGCACCGCTGGAAGCGCGCAATGTCGAACCGAGGGTGAAATCCGCGATGTTGCCGTAGTTGAAGCCGCCCCGAACCACCGGACTGGCGCCGCCGTTGCTGCTGCTGAAGTTGGAAACGCGGATGCCGCCGATGAATCGATTGAAGGCGTTGGACCATAACCGGCTGTCGGTTTCGTCCCTGCCCGCGGGCAACCAGTAGATCCACTGGGCCTGGAAGTAGTTGCGGTAGGTGTTGCGCGCGCCGGGATCGCCGGGCTCGGTGCCATTGGCGTAGGTCACCGCGGCGGTTTGCAACGCGATGCGATCGGCATCGGTCGCACCGGCGAAGAAACCGGAGTCCTTCGGGCAATCGGGATTCGCCAGATTGGGGCACGCGCCCGAGTAGTTGTAGAAATAACCGTCGGGCGACGAGCCGGCATTGCTGAAAAGATTGTCCGCGGGCGCCTGGGTGCTGATCCGGTTGATATACGACGGGTCGTTCCACAGGTATTCCACGTGGGAATCGTAATTGCCCGCGTATTCCCGCCACGGCTCGGGGATGTTCATGGTGTCCGAGGTATCCATGATGATCAGGATATTGGGCTCGGCCGTGGCGACCGATGTCGCCAGTCCCATGAAGATGTCGGTATCGCGCCCGTAAGCCCAGGGCACCATGAGCGCCGGATTGGCGAGTGCCGCGATCAACGCCCAGATCGTGGCGTTTCTGGCGAAGCGTTTACGAGCCATGTCGAACCTCGTGAGATGCGTCAGGCGCCGACTCCGCGGCGTCAACACGAACCCGCCGGCACCATGGAGCGAATGCCCTGGTGCACGGTGGTCGAGCCGCCCAGGCTGCCCGCGGCGGTCGAACGGACATCGAAAAACACATGCTCGACCGTGCCCCCGAGCTGCATCCCGACCCTACGGATACCCGAGCACTGGATCTGGCGCACTTGCAGCCCGGCGGTGCCGCCGTGGACGTTGACCGGAGTCACGGTATAGGTGCCGGTGGTGGGGCTGTAGCTCGGCGTCCCCGTGGGCGGTGCGACCGGGCCGCCCGAGCCCAGCGGCAGCGGCAGGTAGTTGGAGGCGAAGCGGCCGTTGTTCACGTCGACGAAGTTGTTGATCATGAGCTCGGCATTGGTGAGGTTCTGCTGCGCGATCTGGTTGGCGCCGCCGATCTTCAGCTCCACCACCGAGGTCTTGATCATCGACACCACCAGCAGCGTCATCACGGCCAGCATGACGAGCCCGACGATCAACACGGCGCCATATTGAGCACGGCGCGCCGCGATGGCCTGCCCGGCCGAGACGGCCGCGGTGCGATGCAAGGGCTGGCGCATGTCAGGCTCCCCTACGAAAAGCGATGTTGCGCACCTGGATGACCTGGCTGAACAAGGCGCGCTTGAAGGCGCACGCGGTCGGCTCGGTGCCGAGCTCCGTGGTGCAGGTGAAATCGGCCGCGCCGCTGCCGTCCAGGTCGTAGCTCTTGCTGCTATCGTCGTACCCGGAAATCACGGTAGGCGAGCGCACCAGCAAGGTGACACGCACCGATACGACGCGGGCCCAGCCGTCGCCGGAAATGCTGAGCGGATCGGCCACGAAGCGATCCGCGATGCCGTCTCCGTCGGGGGCGGGCAAGGTATCGACGCCGTAGCGGAAGCTCACGCGCTCGACACCCTCGGCGAGCGGCCGCTCGACCATCGTCGTTCCGTCCAGCTCTTGTCGCACCAGGGTCGGGACCGGACGTCCCGAATCGTCGGAAGCCTGGCAGGTTGCATTCGCCCCCGTGGGCCGGCTGCACGGGCGCACATAGTAGACATGGACCTGGTAGGGGAACACGGGGAATTGTCTGTTCGTGACAAAACGCTTGACGAGATTGGAGGTCACCAGGTTGCCGAAATCGCCGCCGCGGAACACATAGCCGAAGTTGGCATCGGTCTGGACGTACAGCGTGTTGGTATAGCCCGCTTGCGCGACCATGCCGTCGGTGAAGTTGCCGTCGTTGTTCGGGTCGGGCACGGCGAGCCCCGTCGCCAGCCGGGTGACCAAGATCGGGCCGGGCTTGAAATTCTGCGTTCGGATGCAGGGCAATGCGGCATTGGCGGTCGCCGGCGTCATCGCGTCGTAACCGAACACCGGCACGCCGCTCGTCAAGGTGTTGCCGCAATCGTTGCCGATGGCGCCGATGGTGCCGTAGGGTTCGAGCGTTATGGTCTCTGCAACCAGGCCGTAGAAGCCCGCGTGCCGCAGGGACTCGGACACGTAGCGCAAGCTCGCGACGGCGTTCTCCTGCATGCGCGCATAGTCGTCCTGGATTTTGAAGGTGCGCGACGAGTCGCTCATCATGAGCATGAGCCCGAGCGTGAGAAACAGCCCCAGCGTCAAGGCGACCATCAGCTCGACCAGTGTCAGGCCGGCTTGCCGCATGGCGAGTCGATGCGTGCGAACAGGATTCATGGCGCTTAGCATGGGCAGGGGATGACTGTGTAGACGTCGACGCTTACCAGCCGCCGGAAGGTATCGTCGGGCTGGTAGACCCCATTGCCGCACGCCGAAGCCGTGGGCGCGGCGGTGGAATAGTTGCCTTGCCAGGCGACGCTCACCCGATAGCTGACCTGGCGGCTCGTGGGCGGGCCGCCGCAAGCGGGACACGCGGTCGCGCCCGGAAGGGTTTCGATACAGCCTCGAGGCCGCAGCAATGGTCCGATTGCCGTGCCGGTCGCGGTATCGGTTTCCGCCGCGCCGCCGGACAACAAGCCGTCCCAGACCGCCGCGTCGTATTGCACGGCGTCCGTGGTGGTGCAGTTTCCCGTCGCGCAATTGGCGATCGCGCCGGTGGTTAGCGCGGTGAATCGCGTCCCGTTGCCGGCCGGCGTCCCTACCGGCACCGCCGCCGTGTAGGTCGTCGCGACTGCCGTATTGTCCACACCCGGCCGATTCGCCTTGATGCGCTCGGCCATGTCGTTCGCGAGCGCCAGCGCCTGCTGGCGCTGATACGCTTCGAACGAGGCGCGTTGCCCCTGGGCCATCAAGCCGGCGATACCAAGCAGGCCGATCATGAGAATGACCAGCGTGACCAGGATTTCGATCATCGTGAAACCGATCGCCCGGCCGGGATTCGTCCTCGTGGGGCTCACGGACATAGCGTCCCTCCGGATGTGTGAGCGTCCTGCTTTATGACCAGCGGCCGGCCCGAAATGCCGATCACGATCGAGCGGATGAAATCGTTGCCCGCCACCCCGTCGCCGAGATCGTCGCTCACCTTCAAGCCGTCGTTGGCGCCCGGTGCGTTCGGCCTCGACACGCGGCCGTCGGGGCGGAAGATGATGCGGTTGTCGAAGTCGGTGGCGGTCGAGCAGACCCGCACCCGCCCGCCGAATGCCTCGGTACGCTTGCGGTCCTCGGCGGCGGTACAGGTGTTGCTGTTGTCGATGTCGACGCACACCCGCCAGCCGTCTTTCCAGGTGCCCGTCGCCCCGGCAAGGCGTTCCATGATCGCAGGCCGGCTTTCCTTGATGGCCTCGGCGCGGGCGAAGGCGATATCGGCCATGGTGTCGGAGACGGCGGTACGCACGCGTTGCATGGCGACGAATTCCGTCAAGGAAGGGACGCCGACGGTGATGATCACCGCCACGATCGCGACCGTGATCATGAGCTCGATCAGCGTGAAGCCGGCATCGCCCGGTCCCGCCGGCACCGCGCTGGCGCGATAGGGCGGTTGATGGGACATCAGCTTTCGCCCGCGACGCGGCATGAGCGGTCTTCCCAGGGACAGTCGCTGCCCGCGTCGAAGGCGCCGTTGCCCGGCAATGCTTCCCGCCAGCGCTGCCCCAGGTTGTTGATGCAGAGGCGGCCGTCGCCGCGGGCAGCGAGGTTGGAACCCGCCGAGGGGCCCATGCAGATCGTGTAGCTCGGCGGGGTGGTGGCGTTGTCGACGCCGGTTAAAGGCGGCTGGTCGTACTTGATGCCGGCAGGCATGGTGAGACCGAGTCCGCCGGCGCCCGCGCCGAAGACGGTCGCGTACTGGCGCCGGTCGAGCAGCATCTGCTCCTGGCGCTGTGCGATGTCCGAAAGCAGCTGCTGGCCTTGGGAGCGCTGGCCACGCGCGACATGATCGCGATACGAGGGAAAGGCGACGGCGGCGAGCAATGCGACCACTGCGACTACGATCATCAATTCGATCAGCGTAAAACCCCGCCCGCATCGCATGGATCGGTACCTCCGCTTTTTCGACGCAGGGATGTTACGGCCGCCCTCTCGAGCCGATCCAGGCAGAACCGATAAGCGGTCAGATGGTCGGAACGAACGGGATCGGCGCCCGGGCGGGCCGGGGCGCTCGTGTGCGGCAATCGGTATCGACTAGCCAGAACGTACGCGATGCGTGCTGGCCGCTCGGTAGCCCGGCGTCAAATGGGCGGAACGGACGGGATCGGTGGTTGCCGCCCCGCGCGGGTCGATGGCGCGCGCGAGGTCATTGGCGCACCCTGCCGGCCCGCGCATAGGGAATATGGGCCGGACCGGACCATCACCCTCCGCGAGGGCAGATCGGCGGCCCCTCGCGTTGGACGGGCCGCGGTTGTTCCACTTATACTTCAAAGGTATGCGAGCTCCACTAACGAACGAAGCGATCGTCGGCCTGCTGCGCGAGCACGGCATCAACCCGACGCGCCAGCGGGTGCAGATCGCGCGCGCGCTGTTCGCACATACCGGCCATCTGGCGGCCGACCGCGTGCTCGCGCTCGTCAACGCGGAGCGCCCCGCGACTTCGAAAGCGACGGTCTACAACACGCTCAATCTGTTTCAGCAACGCGGGCTGGTGCGCGAGGTCATCGCCCACCCGAATAAAATCTTCTACGACGCGAACGTCACGCCCCACCATCACTTCTACGACCTGGACACGGGCGAGCTCACCGACATCGCGGCCCACGACATCGCGATCACGCGATTACCCGATCTGCCCGCCGGTACGGTGACCGCGGGAGTCGATATCGTGGTCCGCGTTCGCTCGAAGCCGATCCGCTGAGCGTTTGCTGCCGCAAAGGGCGGCGAATATAATCCCGTCCCACTGCTGTTGTAGCTCAGTTGGTAGAGCAACTGATTCGTAATCAGTAGGTCGAGTGTTCGAGTCACTCCAACAGCACCA
>JADLAC010000030.1 GCA_020848435.1 Burkholderiales bacterium
ATTCGTAATCAGTAGGTCGAGTGTTCGAGTCACTCCAACAGCACCAATAATCGATGGCTTGCGATCGTGCGCGAGTGCTTTGTTGTCAGCGGCCACGCCGTGTCTGATCCGCGCGCGACACTCGGCGCTATTCGATACTCAGACCTGCATCGTCGCCACTGCCGGGCGTGACGGGCGAAGCGGCGGCCAGCGCCAGGGATTGGCAAGGCCCCTGCCTCGTGAAGACCGTGCTGGATCCCTGGGGGAATCCGCTCGTCGTCAAGCCCCCTACATCTACCGCTCAGCCGGAGGGCGCGGCGACTACGAGCTTATGTCCTACGGGATGGAGGCCTTCGCCCGGGCGCTCGACCAGTTTCGCCTCAACAACCGCCGCTACCCGACGACCGAGGAGGGGCTGCAGGCGACCTTGACCTCGGACTTGCCGACCTGACTGAGGTAGCGCGGCGCGACGTATCCCGCGAGCAACCCCAGGATCACCAGCACGACCAGCAATTCGAGGAGCGTGAACCTTCCTGTCCGGTGGCCTCGCATCATCGCGGTTTGCCTTGCGCGGGGGGCGCGGGCTGCGGCGGGACGAAGACGAACTTCCAGTCGGCGTAGCTGCTAGCTAATGCAACTGGCGAAGTCCTGTCAATCGCGCGCAACGCGCAGGTGCCGCGACCCTCTGGAAGCGGAGCGCACATCGTCGGCCCCGCAACGCGGCGGGGCTACGTCAACACGGTGTCGAAGGCCTGGGCGCTGGACGAAGTGACGCTCGCCGCCCTCACCGACCTGTACAGTGCGATGTCGCGCAGGCTCCAGCAGGCATTCAGACGACGCCGCGAGGAGTCGATCAAGATCGCGCCGGCAGAGGCCGACCAGAGCGATCGGATCGCTTCGCCGGTTCCTCTGCTGGAGCTTCTTGCCCAACATCACTCAGTTCGCCTGTATCCCCGCGTCGCGAATCACGACGCGCCAGCGCTCGACGTCATCGCGGACGGTCTTGGCGAACGCCTCGGGCGAGCTGGTCGCGACATCGTTGCCGGCCGCGATCAGGCCTT
This sequence comes from Burkholderiales bacterium, assembly GCA_020848435.1. GTDB lineage: Bacteria > Pseudomonadota > Gammaproteobacteria > Burkholderiales > WYBJ01 > WYBJ01. The sequence continues at coordinate 1,041 of JADLAC010000030.1, forward strand.
TCGTCACTTCGGGCGCATGGACAGCCTTGCGAATCTCCGCGTTGAGGACCTCGACGATGTTCTTCGGCGTCGCCGCCGGCGCGAAGAAGCCGTACCACTGGCTTACGGAGAAAGGCGGGAAACCCTGCTCAGCCACCGTCGGAGCGTTCGGCAGGATGGCCGTGCGTTTCTGGCTCAACGCGGCCAGCGCGATGATGCGCCCCGACAACACGTGGGGCGCCGCGGTCGGCACCGTGACCACGAGCATGGGGATCTGGCCGCCGAGCAGATCGGCGATCGCCGGCGCACCGCCTTTGTACGCTACGTGCGTGACCTTGATGTTGATGTGGGTCGTGAGCAGCTCCATGGCGAGGTGACCGACCGTGCCGTTACCGGACGAGCCGTAGATCATGGGCCCGGAAGCGCCTTTCGCAACCAGCTCTCGCAGGCTCTTGACTGCGAACGAAGGATGCGAGACGAGGACGTTCTCCAGCGTGACCACCTGGCCGAGGGCCGCGAAGTCCTTCACGGGATGCGAGCCGGTGCGGTCCATCAGCCACACGTTGATCGCCATCGATCCGGTCTCGCCGAACAGTATCGTGTAGCCGTCGGGTGCCGCCTTGGCGACGACATCTGCGCCGATCTTGCCGTTGCCTCCGCCACGGTTGTCGACGATCACTGGCTTGCCGACGTTCTCCGCGAGCCGTGCGGCAACGAAGCGTGCGACCACGGTGGCCGAGCCTCCGGCGGCGTACGGAACCACCACGCGCAACGGACGACTCGGAAAGGCGTCCCGTGCCGGCTGCGCGGCGGCTTGAGGTTGAGGCAGAAGCAGCGCGAGCGCGCTGGCGGCGACGTGCAGTGCTATTCGCAGGCGCATTCTTCTACTCCCGTCCTGTGAGTCCTGCGCAGTAGAAGGCCGGCAGGGGGCAGTCATGCGCACGGCGTACGCTTGTTACGCCTCACTGTATCATACGGCGTGATCGTCCCACTAGGCACAGCGCCTCCCATCAGCAACGACGCGCAGGAGGAAACGATGACGCTCGAACCGCTCGCCTCGGCCTTCGCGGTCGCAGCGACCCTGGCCGTGACCCCAGCGCTCGCCCAGGCACCGGCCGCCGGCAAACCGACGTACCCGGTTAGAGCCGTGCGTCTGGTGGTCGGATTCGCCCCGGGCGGCGGCACCGACATCCTCGCGCGCCTCATCGCGCAAAAGCTCACGCCCGTTCTGGGTGAACAGATCGTCGTCGACAACCGCCCGGGGGCGAACGGCAACCTAGCCGCGGAGATGGTCGCGAAAACACCGGCGGACGGGCACACGCTACTGATCATGTCGGTGCAGTACACGATCGGCAAAGCGCTCTATCGCAACCTCGGCTATGACCTCGAGAAGGACTTCGTCGGCGTCGCGGACGTCGCCCTCGTGCCGCAGGTCGTCGTGGTGCACCCGTCGCTTCCCGTCAAGTCGGTGAACGAGCTCATCGCCTTTGCGCGGTCGAGACCCGGACAGATCACTTACGCGAGCTCGGGCAACGGCAGCGTCGAGCAAATGGCCGGGGAGATGCTGAAGAACGCGGCGAAGATCGATCTGCTGCACGTGCCGTACAAGGGCGGCGGACCGGCGGCCATCGATCTCGTCGCCGGCCACGTCTACGTGGGCTTCAACACGATTCCGCCCGTCATGCAGTTTATCAAGCACGGACGCGTGCGAATCCTCGCCGTGACATCGGCCACGCGCGTCAACGTGCTCCCCGAGGTGCCGACGGTCGCTGAAGCGGCGATCCCGGGCTACGCGATGAGCACCTGGTACGGGATCCTAGCGCCGAGCGGCACACCGCCGGCGGTGGTTGGACTGTTGAATAGCGAAATCGCGAAGGCCGTCGCCGCGACGGATATCACGGAAAAGTTCACGGCACTGGGTGCGGGTCCCCTGGGCCGCATGAAGCCGGAACAGTTCAGCGCGTTCATCCGCGACGAAGTCGCGAAATACGCGAAGGTAGCGCGCGAGAATAGCCTGAAGGTGGATTGAATGACGCATCGAAGCACACAGCCGCCATGCGCCTCAGCGTAGACGTCGGCGGCACGTTCACCGACGTCGTCGCGATCGATGAAAACGGCGATCTGCACGTGCGCAAAGCGCTCTCCACGCCGCACGACCAGTCGATCGGCGTGCTGGACGGCATCGCGGGCTTATCGCGCCAGCTCGGGACCACGCTCGAGGCGCTGCTCGCGCGCGCTACGCTTTTCATCCACGGCACGACCGTCGCCACCAATCTGCTGATCGAGCGCAAAGGCGCGCGTGTCGGTCTGGTGACGACGGAGGGTTTTCGCGACCTGCTCGAGATCCGCGAAGGCACGAAAGCCGACCGCTACGACCTGCGAGAGGCGTTCCCGCAGCCGCTGGTGCCGCGCCCGCTGCGCCGCGGCGTGCCCGAGCGCGTGCGTTGGGACGGCGCCGTCGAGAAACCACTGGATGAGACGGCGCTCCAGCGGGTGCTGCGCGAGCTGCGCGACCAAGGTGTCGATGCGCTCGTCATCGGCTTTCTCAACGCCCATCGCAACCCGAGCCACGAGATCGCAGTCCGTGAGCTGGTCGAGCAGAGCGGGTGGCAGACCTACGTTTCGCTCGGGCACGAAATACTCGCCCAGGAAGGGGAATACGACAGACTCTCCACGGCGGCAGTGAATTCGTACGTTGGACCAGGCTTGAAGCGCTACCTCGACAATCTTGCGCTACGGCTGCTTTCGTCGGGGCTGCGCGTGCCGCTGATGTCGATGCAGTCGACCGGTGGTGCACTGCCGGTCGACCAGTCGGTCAGGCACGCGGCGGGGGCTCTGACGAGCGGGCCGGCCGGCGGAGCGATGGCGGGAGCTTTCTTCGCGCGCCAGTACGGCGAACAGCGGATGGTGACCTATGACATGGGCGGGACCAGCACCGACATCTGCTTGATCGATGGCGGCCGCCCGCTGGAGCGGCAGAAAACGGATTTCGGCGACGTGAAAGTGGTGGCGCCGACGCTCGACGTGACCGCGCTCGGCGCCGGCGGCGGAAGCATCGCCAAGCTCGATCACGGCGGAATCCTCGACCTGGGGCCGGAAAGTGCCGGCGCGCGTCCTGGCCCTGCCTGTTACCAGCAGGGCGGCGTGCTGCCGACGGTGACCGACGCCAACGTGGTGCTCGGCTATATTTCGCCGGATACGTTCCTGGGCGGGCGCATGACGCTTTCTCGCGATCTGGCGGTGGCAGCGATACGCAAGCACATCGCCGAGCCGCTCGGCGTATCGGTCGAGGAAGCGAGCTACGCGATCAACGCGCTTGCGAATGCGCGCATTGCCGAAGGCATCCGCGCCGCCACCGTGCGACGTGGCCGCGATCCGCGCGATTACGCGCTCTTCTCGTTCGGCGGTGCCGGCGGCGTCCACGCCGATATGGTGGGGCGCGAGCTCCTCATTCCGAAAATCGTCATCCCGCGCGAAGCCGCGGTGCTCTCGGCGCTCGGTTTCCTGTCGAGCGATATCCGGCACGATCTCTCGGCGCCCGTCGGCAAACCGGCGCCGCGCCTCGAACCCGGTGAGCTGAAATCGGTGTTCGACGGTCTCGAAGCGCGCGGCCGCGCGCTGCTCGCCGCCGAAGGTTTCGCATCCGATCGCGTGCGGCTCGTGCGCATGCTCGACTGCCGCTATCACCGGCAGGTCTTCTCGGTGGAAGTGCCGGTGGAGGCGGGCGATCTCGAGCGCTCGGACGACGCGTGGCTCGTGCGCAAGTTCGAAGCCTCGTACCGCACGCTCTATCAGCACGTTCACGAGGACGTGCCGGGTTTCGTCGACACGTGCCGCATCGCTGTATTCGGGATGCAGCCGCCGCTCGTCCTGAAGGAGCGGCCGGCCGGCGCCACGGATGCGTCGCCTGCATGTCGCGGCTCCCGCCGCGTGTACCTGCAGGCATGGACGCAAGCGCCGGTCTATTGGTTCGACGATCTGCTATCGGGCATGGTCTTGAAAGGGCCAGCGCTGGTCGACTCCGCCTCGACATCAGTGCTGGTCGTCGCTGGCAGCACGGCAGTGATCGACCCGCTCGGGAGCATCCATATCACCCGGGAGCGCGAATGAGCGCGACAAGTCCAGTTGGCACCAGGCCGAGTGCGGGCGTGCACCCGATGACGCTCGCGGTCGTGCGCTACAAGCTGCTCGCCGTGGCCGAGGAAGTGGTCGAAATGATGATCCGTACCTGCTTCTCGCCGCTATTGAATCAATCGCGCGATTTCTCGGCGGTGGTGCTCGACGCGCGCTCGCGCGTGCTGGCGCAGGCCGAGCGCGTACCGATCCACATGGGCGCGATGCCCTTCGCGATGCACGCCATGCACCAAGCTTTCGCCGGCGATATCCACGAGGGCGACATCCTCATGGCCAACGATCCTTATTTCGGCGGCAGTCATTTGCCCGACATCACGTTGGCCACGCCTGTGCTCAGCGGCGGGCGTATTCGCTTGTGGGTCGCGAATCGCGCGCATCAGGGCGATATCGGCGGGATCTCCGCCGGTGGCTATAGCCCGCAGGCGCGCGAAATCTGGCACGAGGGCTTGCGGATTCCGCCGATCAAGCTCGCCGAGCGCGGCGTGCTGCGCGAGGATCTTTTGCGGCTCATCTGCGAGAACTCGCGCAAGCCCGACGACATGCGCGGCGATCTGATGGCGCAGGTCGCGTCGATTACGATCGGAGCGCAGCGCCTGCAGGCGCTGTTCGAGCGCTATGGTGCGGAACAGATCGAAGGCTGTATCGCCGGGATTCTCGATGCCGGCGAAGCGTCGATGCGCGCGCAGATCGGCCGCTGGAAGCCGGGCCGATATACCGGCGTGAGCTACCTCGACGATGACGGCGTGGGGAATCAGAACGTGCCGATCACGGTGCACCTCACGGTCGAAGGCGATCACGCCGTAGTCGATTTCACCGCCTGTCCGGATCAGGTGTCGTCGTTCATGAATAGCCCGTACGCCAATACCGCGGCGTGCGTGAACGTCGCGTTTCTCTACGTGAGCGACGACCGCCAGGCGCGCAACGAAGGCAGCGCGCGCGCGATCACGATCCGCACGCGCAAGGGCAGTATCGTCGATTGCGTGCCGCCGGTGCCCGTCACCGGCTGCACCACGCTCACCGGAAGCGTCATCATCGAAGCGCTCCTGCGAGCCATGGAGCAGGCAGCGCCGGAGGGCTCGCTCGCCGGCTTCGCGCGGCGCTTTCGCTTCGTCATCGCCGGCAAGGACCGCGACGGCCAGGACTACATCTGGCATTACTTCTCGAATCGCGGCGGCGCCGGCGGCAATGCCCGCCACGATGGCTACACCAACCTGGGCGTCATTCATAACCCCGGCGGATCGCCTTCCCCCAGCATCGAGCGCACCGAAGCGGGGTTTCCGTTCGCAATCGAATCGTACGAGCTGCGGGTCGATTCGGCGGGTGCGGGCCGCCGGCGCGGGGGGTTGGGAGGCGTGTATGTCCTGCGCTACGAAGGCGAGCGCGACGCGATACTGAACGCGGCGGGCGAAGGCGTGATCGTGCCGCCGTACGGCGTGGACGGCGGCGATCCGGGCGCACCGCACGACTACCGCATCGTCAGAAACGGAACAGAGATGGCGATCGGGACGCGTGATACCGGGGTGCGCATCACGCGGGGCGATCGGCTTGTCTGCAAGGCCGCGGGCGGCGGCGGCTACGGCGATCCGCGCGAGCGCGAGCGGGAGCTGGTTCGACGCGACCTCGAGTACGGTTACGTTTCGCGTGAAGCGGCGCGGTCGCGCTATGGCTACTGAAACGTGGAGCCGGCGATCGATGCGGCCATCGCCTGCCCGAAGTCGATCTTCGTGACGTTTGCGGCAGGCGACAAGCCCCGCCTCCGCGCCGGATATGCAAGAGGCACGATCGGGGGTCTATCGTACCTGGTCGCGGCGGCGATCTGGCTCAGCGTTGCGGCATGCGGGCACGTAGACGGGCGTAGCGCATTCATCTGGCACTGCGCGGGAGGCGCAACATTTTCTGTGCGCTTCGACGGCCAAGGTGCGGCCGTCGTCGCTGTGGGCGATCAGCTGCGGGTGTTGCCGCGAGCGCCGGCAGCCTCGGGCGCACGCTATAGCGACGGCACGATGCAGCTCTGGGAGCACCAGGGAGAAGCCACGCTAAGCGGCACGGCACACGGCACCTTGCGCAATTGCAGGCGATGAGCCAACGCTCGGCGATCGCGGCGGGCCGACAGGGTTCGATTCGAAAGCGCCCGGTGCATCGAGGCGAGGAGCGGCGTGCTTATCGGTGCTTCACTGCAGCTTGGCGCCGGTTTCCGCGACGATCTTCGCCCACTTGTCGATTTCCGCGCGGAAGTACCGGCCGGTCGCTTGCGGTGTGGCGATCACGGCATTTGCTCCCTGCTTGGCGAACACGGCGCGCGTCTCCGCCGACGACAAGGTCTTGTTGATTTCAGTATTCAGCCTGGCGACGATCACGCGTGGCGTGGCCGCGGGGGCGACGATCGCGAACCAAGGCGTGGCGACGAATTCCGGCATATCGAGCTCGACGAACGTCGGCGTGTCGGGCAGCAGGTCGAGACGCTTCTCCGATAGCACCGCGACCGCACGCAGGCGCCCGGACTGGATGTGCTGGATGACGGCGGGAAGGTTTTCGAAATCGCTGTCCACCGCGCCCGCGAGCAAGTCGACGACGGCGGGGCCCGAGCCCTTGTACGGAATCATGTTGATTGAAGTACCCGTGCGCAGGCGGAACAGCTCAGTGAGCAGGTGACTCTGCGAGCCGAGCGCGTTGAGAGCCACCGTGAGCTTGCCCGGATGGGCCTTGGCGTACGCGATCACGTCGCGCAGTGTCTGCGGGGCGAACTTCGCGTGTGTCACCAGCACCATGGGCACGTCGCCCACCATCGACACCGGCGCGAGATCGCGCATCACGTCGTACGGAACCTTCGGGTAGAGCTTCAGCCCGACCGCAAGCGGGGCCGACGACGAGAGCATGATGGTGTAGCCGTCAGGCATCGACTTCGCCGTCATCTCGGTACCGATGATCCCGCCTGCGCCGCCGCGGTTGTCCACCACGAACGATTGCCTGAGAGAGGTCTGCAGGTCCTTGGCGAGCACGCGCGCCATGATGTCCGTGGTGCCGCCCGGCGGAAACGGTACGATCATGCGTACCGGCTTCGTGGGCCAGGCCTCGCCGTACGCGGCAACCGTCATGCAGATGGCGGCGAGCGCCGCGACAAGCTTCGGCAGTCCCCTCATGGCCTCTCCTTCTTCGCAGGTTGTCCAGATGCGCGCCGGCGCGCGCTGCCGGCCATGCACACGCCCGAAGTGGAGGGCATGCCCTGCCTGTGTGGTGCGCCAACCGTGCATTCGGGCACTGCGCGATGTTAGTGGCGCAGCGATCCGCGAGGCAGCAACCAAGCGGCCCTCCACGCACCCGAGTATCGGCATGCACTCGTAGCGCGGCAATCGGAGTGGCCTATAGCTTTTGCACAGTGAAATCTTGCTGCGCTGCGGACCAGGCGAAGATTTCTCACAGCGAACGCTTGCCGGTCGCCCTTGACCCGTGCGCGCCGGCTTCCGATGATCGGCGATCGGCGTGTGTTCAGGAGCGCTCGGCATGGCGGGCTATGTGCGGTACATCGACAAGACACGCGACTATTACCTGTCGCAGGGTTACGACAAACCTTATCAGTGGGCGCACTTCGAAGAGGTGCCGTTCGCGCCGCTGCCGAAACCCCTGTCGACGTGCCGGGTGACGTTGGTGTCGACCAGCGAGATCTCGATCCGCGGCCAGCGCGTCGAAGACGAGTCACAGATGGGAATCGTCGGCGGCGCCTATGCCATTGCTTCCGACCTTCCCGCCTCACGCCTCTACAGTCCCTCCCACAGCTTCGATCAGGCGGCGACAACTTTGGAGGACGTCGATGCGTTCTTCCCGACCACGCGCTTGCACGAGGCGATGGCCGCCGGCCGGATCGGCGCTCTGACGGCGCGTTTCCATGGCGTGTTCAACGCCTACAGCCAGCGCCGCACGCGCGAACGCGACGCACCTGCCGTGCTGGAACGCTGCCGCGAGGACGGCGCCGATGTGGCAGTGCTGGTTCCGGTATGCCCGGTCTGCCATCAGACGATCAGCCTGGTCGCGCGCCACCTCGAGGCGAACGGCATTCCGACCGTCGTTTTCGCCGCCGCCCGCGACATCGTGGAGCATGTAGGCGTGCCGCGCGTGGTGCACACGGACTTTCCTCTCGGTAGCCCGTGCGGCGAGCCCAACAACGCGCAGCAGCAGCGGGAGATTCTCGAAATCGGTTTCAAGCTCCTCGAGCGCGCATTCCTTCCTCGCACGACGCTGCAAACGCCCTTTCGCTGGAGCAAGGGCGAGCAGTGGAAGGACCTCGTGTTTACGCCCGAGCAGCCCTGGAAGAGCGGCGAGGTCGAGCAGGACTGGCTGCGGAAGAAGGAGCTGTACAAGAAGCTCAAGGCCGAGGGGAAGGTCTGATGGCCGAGGTGGTCGTCTACTCGACGCCGCTGTGCGCGCCCTGCGAGCGCCTGAAGCAGTACCTCGAGTCGAAGGGTGTGAGCTTCGTGGCGAAGGACCTCCTGATGGACGAGGAGGCGGCCGAGAAGATGGAGGACTTGGGAATACGCTCCGCGCCGGTTCTGGAGGTCGATGGACGCTGCTACTCGGGGTCCGAGCTCACACCCGAATTCCTTGCACAGGTGCTCGGTATCGCATGAGCGGACCGCTCGAAGGCGTGCGGGTGCTGGACCTCTCGACCGTGCTGATGGGTCCTTTCGCCACGCAGATTCTTGGCGACTTCGGCGCGGAGGTCATCAAGGTCGAATCTCCCGAGGGCGACGTGACGCGCCAGCTCTGGCCATACCGCAACCGCGGCATGGGTCACATGTTCATGAACGTGAACCGCAACAAGCGCTCCGTCGCGCTCGACCTCAAGCGCCCGGAGGCGCGCGACGCGGTGCTCGCGCTGGTCGCGACGGCGGACGTGATGGTCTACAACATCCGCCCGAAGGCGATGGCACGCCTGCGGCTGTCCTACGACGACGTGCGCGAGGCGAACGGGCGCATCATCTATGTTGGCGCATTCGGCTACAGCCAGCGCGGGCCGTATGCATCCCGGGCCGCCTACGAGGATCTGATCCAGGGTGCGATCGGGCTGCCGCATCTGTTCCGGGCCCAGGGCGCCGAGCCCCAGTATGCACCGATCAACCTGGTCGACCGGACGCTCGGGCTGCATATCGCCAACGCGGTGAGTGCGGCGCTGTACCACCGCGAGAAGACCGGCCTGGGCCAGCGAATCGACATTCCGATGTTCGAGCACATGCTGGCGATCGTGATGGGTGAGCACCTGGCAGGGGCAGCGTTCGAGCCTCGGGTCGACGATCCAGGGTACGCGCGCATCCTCGCCAAGGAGCGCCGGCCCTTCGCCACCCGCGACGGTTTCATCTGCACCCTCATCTATAACGACAAGCAGTGGCGCGCATTCTTCGAGCTGATCGGCAGGCCGGCCATGATGGACGAGGACGAGCGGTTTTCCACGGTGGAGGGCCGCAGCAAGAACTATGCGGCGGCCAACGCGCTGCTCGCCGCAGAGATCGCCAAGCGCACGACTGCCCAATGGCTGGAAGCGTTCGAGCGAGCCGATATCCCGGCGCAGCGCATGAACGACCTGGAGGACATCCTCGCCGATCCGCATCTCGCAACCATTGGCTACTTCGCCGAGCACGAGCACCCCACCGAGGGGCGTATTCGCACGACCGCCGTGCCTTCGGAGTGGTCCGTCTCCCAGCCGGGCTACCGCCGGCACGCGCCGGCGCTCGGCGAGCATACCCGCGAAGCGTTGAGGGAAGCCGGCCTTGCCGACGCCACGATAGACGCGCTGATTGCAAGCGGCGCCGCAAGAGCCGCCCGCTAAGCCGTCTCCAGCGCGTCCTCGATCGAGCGCACCATCTGCGACAGCCGCGGGCCCAGGTCGCCTTCGAGCGCGCCCTCGGCAAGATTGTCGACCCGAACCGCGCAGTTGAAGACCAGCATGGCTTGCGCGCCCGGCCGGCGCAACGGTACCGCGACCGTATGGGTCCGGGGGTCGTAGTCTCCCTTGCCCACGCAGAAGCCGCGCATGACGTAGTCCTGTAGACCCTGTTCGACGCGCTCGGCGTAGCGCTTCCACAGCTCCGGTGTCTTCACCTGGAGCTGGTTGACCAGGGCTTCACGCTCACGGGCCGGCAGCCCAGCGAGGTAGGCGCGCCCCATGGCGGACACCACGATAGGAAAGGTCTGGCCGATATCCGGCTTGACGCTGCGCATGCCTTGAGAGCGCGCCGTTTCGATGTAGACCATGTTGAGTCGTTCGCGCATGCCGAGCGAAACCCAGCCGCGGGAATAGTCCGCAAGCTCCTTCATCGGCAGGCGCGCTATCTGGCGCACGCTCAGATTCGCGAGCAACGGATGCGCGAGCGAAAGCACAGCGCAGCCGAGCTCGTACTTGCCGTACTTGCCCGCCTTTGGAAGGTGCTCGAGATAGCCGAGCCGCGTGAGCGTATAGGTCAGGCGCGATACCGTCGGACGCGGCAATCCCGTGCGCTCGGAGATGTCCTTGTTCGTCAGGACGGCATCCGCGGCGCTGAAGCTTGCGAGCACCTGGAGCCCGCGTGACAGCGTCGCGGCGAACTGCCGATCGCCATCGGTTCCGTCGGCTTGACGCAGCTTCCTTCGGGCCATCGCGTGCTTCGCGGCGGATAGGCTGTTCGAATCACGTCGATCGGGCGCGTCTGCCGCACCGAGCGCTCTGCTTTCATCGTACACCAGGCGCACCCGATCGCGAACAGGAGCTCGGCGCTATGCCGGCCGCCGCCCGCAAACCAGCTTATTCCGCTTTGACCCCCGCCGTCCGGATAACGGCGCCCCAGCGCGCGATTTCCGAGCGCAGGAAGCGCGCCGCCTCGTCCGGGGTGTTGCCGACGATCTCCGCGCCGTCGTTGTTTAGCCGCTCCCGTACGCCGGGGTCGGACAGCGAGCGGCTGGTCGCCTCGCGGATGCGCGCGAGCAGTTGCGCCGGTGTCCCCGAGCGGGCGAGGAGAACGTACCAGGCCACGGCTTCGTAGTTCGGCACGCCGGCTTCGGCTATGGTCGGCACCGCGGGCACGGCCTGCGCGCGCTTCGCCGAGGTTACCGCAAGGGCGCGTAAGCGAGCGTTCTGCACGTGCGAGGACGCCGATACCAAGGTCGCGAACATGATCTGCGCGTGAGCGCCGATGACGTCCGTCAACGCGGGCGCCGCGCCCTTGTAGGGCACGTGAGTCATCTCGATTGCCGTCATCGAGGCGAACATCGCCGCCGCGAGATGCGGCCCCGTGCCTATCCCGGAGGAGGCGTAGTTGATCTGCCGCGGCCGCTGGCGCGCAAGGGCGATCAACTCCTTGACCGTGCTTGCCTGCAGCGCCGGATGCACGACCAGGATGTGCGGCTGAATCGCGACCAGTGTGATCGGCGTGAGGTCCTTGTGCGGATCGTAGGGCAGCTTGGGCAGCAGCGTCGCGTTGATGGCGAACGCCAGGTTCGCGAACAGCAGCGTGTGTCCGTCGGGCTGGGACTTGGCGGCGAGGTCCACGCCGATCACCGATCCCGCGCCTGGCCGGTTGTCGACCACGACGTGCTGGCCGAGGTTCTCGGCGAGCTTCTGCGACAGCGCGCGCACCACGATGTCGGTGCCGCCGCCTGCCGGGTAGGGCACGATCAGGCGAACCGGCCGGTCCGCGCCGGGGCGCGCCTGCGCGTGCGCAGGCGCGTGCCAGGCGAATGGGGCTAGCACGGCTGCGGAACATGCGGCGAAGACCCTGCTTGACGACATGCTGCCCTCCCTGATCGATGAGCCTGCGCGAATGTCCGGCGCGCTGGAGCATGAACTATAGCGTACGGCGCGCGCAGCTATCCGGCGCAATCGCGCGCCCGCGCCGGCGGCGGTACGCGCGGTGCAGCATGTAGCCGTGCGCGAGAAGCTGATCGCGGTCGCGCTCGACCCGGTCGGCTCGTCGTCCGAGGAGCTCGCGCGGCGCACCCGCGAAGGCTACGAGCGCTATGGCAAGCTCGTGCGTGCGATCGGCATCAAGCCGCAGTAGGAGGCCGTGGGCTACTCCACCTTGATGCCGCCTGCCTGGACCACCAGCGCCCAGCGCTGGGTTTCGGAGCGGATCACCTCGGCGAACTCTTCGGGTGAACCAGCGACGATCTGCACGCCTTGAGAGTTGAGCAGCTTCGCGCCGGCCTCCGACTTGAGGTAGCGGTCGGTTTCCTGATACACGCGATCGACGACAGCTTGCGCTGTCCTGGCCGGGGCGAGCAGGCCGGTTCCGGCTTGCGCGCGGAATTCCGCATACCCCGCCTCGATCATGGTGGGCACATCCGGCAATTGCGCCATGCGCTTGGGTGCGCTCACCATCATGATCTTGAGCTTGCCGGTTTGCACGTGCGGAATCGCCACCGGCGGGCTGACGATGAACATGTCAACCCAGCCCGCCAGCAGCTCGGTCAGCGCGGGGCCGCCGCCTTTCATCGGCACGTGCAACATCTTGACCTTCGCGGTCATCGACAGCAGCTCGGCAGCGAGGTGATTGATGCTGCCTACGCCGGCGGAGGCGTACGTGAGCTTGCCCGGGTTGGCCCGCGCCAAGGCGATCACCTCCTTCATGCTCTTCGCCGGAAACGACGACTTCATCACCACCGAGCTCGGATTCATGGAGATGTGGATGATCGGCAGCAAGTCGCTGCGCGGATCGTAGGGCATCTTGTACAGCGCGGGATTGATGGTGAGCTGGCTGGTAGTCGCGAACAACAGGGCGTGACCGTCCGGCCCCGCCCGCACCACCTCCAGCGCGGCGAGGTTCGCGTTCGCGCCAGGCCTGTTCTCGACGATGAACTGGCTCGAGAGCACCTTGGACAGGTGCTGGGCGAGGGGGCGCACGATCAGGTCGCTCGGCCCGCCCGCGGAATATCCCACCAGCAGGCGCACCGGCTTCGACGGCCACGCCGTCTGCGCCGCGGCCGGTCGCGGCGTGCAGGCCAGCATGCCGAGCAGCAGACACGCCACGAGTCGTGCGACGTTCATGGTCACACCTCCTGCGCGATCGCGCTACGCGCGTCAGCCGCTCGTCACGGTGGTCTTGAGCCGCTCCAGGGTCGCCACGGTGCTCGCGACCAGCTGCTCGAAGATCTCCTTGGCCGGTTGTCGTCGCTTCAGCATGCCGGCGATCTGGCCGGCCGGATTGCTGCGCAAGTCCCATCGTCCCGCGGCCGCGGCCGACTCGCAGAAATCGTCCATCAGGATCTTCTGGTAGGGCATCGGCAGGGGTTCGATATCCGCTTCCTCCCAGGCGCGCACGATTTCACTGCGGTAGCCGCGCATGGTCTTGCCGCTGAACACGCGGCAGATGTCGAAATCCTCGCTGCGGCCATTGACGATGCGCTCCTTCGAGATCTCCGGAATGGCACACTCGTCGGCCACCAGGAAGGCCGTGCCGATCCAGGCGCCCACCGCGCCGAGCGACAGCGCCGCCGCCACGCCGCGCCCGTCGCCGATCCCGCCCGCGGCCACGACCGGCACCGGGCTCACCGCGTCCACCACCTGCGGCAGCAGCGGAAAATTCGCGATCTTGCCGGTATGCCCTCCGCCCTCGTAGCCTTGCGCGACGACGATGTCCACGCCGGCCGCGACTTGGCGCTGGGCATGGCGGACGTTGCCGACCAAGCCGATGACCTGCATGCCGCGGCGGCGCGCCTTTGGCACCACCCAGGACGGATCCCCCAGCCCGGCAGCGAATACCTGGACGTCCTCGGCCATGATGACGTCGACCTGTTCCTCGTGCGGCGTCTTGTTGCCGCCCTCGGCATGGGCCGCGACCACCAGCTCGTTCTCGACCACCACGTCGGGCAGGCCGTACTTGCGCTTGAGCTCGGCGACGAACGCGACGTGGCGCGGAAACTTGCGCTTGAGCTCCTCGCGCACCGCGGAGCGCGTCGGCGGGGCGTCTTCCGCCAGCCGCGCGGGCAGCAGCAGGTCGACCCCGATCGGCTTGCGCGTGAGCTTTCGCACCGCGCGAATGTCTTGTCGCAGCTTCTCGGCCGGAATGCCGGCGCCGCCCAACACGCCCATGCCGCCCGCCTCGGACACCGCCGCGACCAGCGCCGGCGGCGTGGCGAAGCCGCTCGATCCCATCCCCGCGAGCAGGATCGGATACTCGATGCCCAGGCGCTCGCACAGCGCCGTCTTGAGAATCGGTCGTGCCATTCTGATTTCCTCCCGGTTGCGATCGCGTCGTGATGGAACGCGATCCGGTCCTCTATAGTGACTGAATTACCGGCAACCCGTCTCGCGGTCCCGACGCCTCCCGCTAACCTGCGAGCCGCAGCACGTTCTTCGCCAGGATGTTGCGCTGGATCTCGTTGCTGCCTCCGCCGATGGTGGTGAGGCGCGAGGCGTAATAGACTGCGGCAAGGCTCGCTTCCGCCCCGGGCAGCGCGACCGGCCCGGCGGCGCTACCGTAGACGCCGGCACGGTCGAGGGCGAATTCCGAGATGCGCTGGAACAGCTCCATGCCCCAGATCTTCAGCGCTGATACCTCGGGACCGAGCCCCTGGCCATTGATGACGCGATCGGTGTAACGCACGTGCAGCGAGAAGTGATCGAGGAGATCCATGCGCAGTCTCGTCAGCTCGTCCATGAAGCCCTGATCCGCGAACAGACCGAGCTTGGCCGCGAACAGGGTCAGGCGGTTCAGCGCCATCATCGGCCGGTGCGGGCTGCCGACGCCGAGGCGCTCGAACTCCAGCACCGCCTTAGCGACGGTCCAGCCTTCGTTGAGATTGCCGACCAGGTTCTCGCGCGGTGCGCGCACGTTGTCGAAGGTGACCTGGCAAAACTCCTCGTTGCCCGCGATGTCGCGGATCGGCTCGACCGTGATGCCCGGCGTGCTCAGCGCGACGACGATGAAGCTGATGCCGCGCTGCTTCTTCGCCGTGCGGTCGGTGCGGCAGAGCACGTAGATGTGCGTCGCATCGGTCGCGAGCGAGGTCCAGATCTTTCTGCCGTTGATGACGAAGCCGTCTTCGATCTGCTCGGCATAGGTCGTCACGCTGGCGAGATCGGAGCCCGCGTTGGGCTCCGAATAGCCTTGGCACCAGATGTGCTCGCACGACAGGATCTTCGGCAAGTAGGTGCGCCGCTGCGCTTCGCTGCCGTACTTGAACAGCACCGGCCCGAGCTGGCGAACACCCTGATCGGGCGCGCGGCCCACGCCCCAGCGCTCGAGCTCTTCGACGAAGATGAACTGCTTCGCGGCGCAAAGGCCCATCCCGCCCCAGGCGCGAGGCCAGCCCGGGGCGATCCAGCCGCGCGCGGCCAGCGCGAGGTTGAACGCGCGCACTTCGTGCCAGCGCACGCGGCGCGGCAGATAGCGTAGATCTTCCGGGTATTGCGTTTCGACGCAGTCGCGCACCAAGGCGCGGAAGTCCGCGTCCGCCAGCGCGTTCCAGTCCGTCTCCGGGGGCAGCTCTCGCAACTGCGGAGGGATCGCGGCGCTGCTCTTGCGCGGGCGTTCGGTGCTCTCCTGCGCAAGCGACGTCGAGAAGCGGCGGGCGTGATAGTGAATCCCGCCCAGCCAGGCGGAAAGCACCAGCATGCGCTTCGCATACAGGCCGATGTCGCAGCCGTCGGTGAATCCCATCGCGCCGTGCATCTGTATGCCTTCGCGCGCGATCAGCGTGGCGGCTTCGCCGCAACGGCGCTTGGCGCGGCTGGCGAGGCTGGCCCTGTCCGCCGGGGCGAGGTCGGGGCGCTCTGCGGCCGCAGCCTCGGCGAGCACGGCTCCCGCCAGCTCGATCTGGACATAACAGTCGGCGGCGCGATGCTGCAGGGCCTGGAAGCTGCCGATGGTCTGGCCGAACTGCGTGCGCGTGCGCAGGTATTCGAGGGTCATGGCGAACGCGGCGCGCGCCGCGCCCAGCAGCTCGGCACTGGCGGCGATGACGGCGGCATCGAACGCCGCGGCCAGCGCAGCCGCCGCGGTGGCTGCCGAGGCCACCCGCTCGGCCGCGGAGATGTCCACGGCATCGAGCTCGAGGCTCGCGCTGAACGTACCGTCGAGCAAGGGCTCGGCGACGACACGTAATCCGCGCGCTGTCGCCGGCACCCAGTACAGCTCCAGGCCGGCGCCGGATCGCGCCGAGACCACGAATCCGTCGGCATCGGCGCCGCCGGCGACGAAGCGTTTGCGGCCCGAGAGTACGAAGCGCTCGCCGTGCCTCTGCGCCATGGTGGCGACTTGGCTTGGTTCGAGGACTTCGCCACGCTCCTGCCAGGCGAGCGCCACGACGCTTTCCCCCGACATGAGCGCGGCGAGCAGTCGCCGCTGCAGTCCGGGGTTGTCGCCGCGCGCGATCGCGCAGGCGGCAAGCACCGCGACCGCGGAGAACGGTTCCGGGGCGAGTGCCGACGACAGTTCTTCCGCCACCGCCACCGCCGCGGCGAGCCCCAATCCGGCGCCTTGCAAGTCTTCCGGCACCATGACCCCGAGCCAGCCGAGCGCGGCCATCTCGCGCCACATCGTCCGCTCGTAGCCCGGATGACGATCGCGCAGGGAGCGCACGCGCCCCAGGCCGGGTTGGCGCGAGACGAAGTTGCGAACACTGGCGCGCAGGGCGTCGATGGTAGCGCTCTGTTCCGCCCGCGATGGCGCAGCGCTCATGTCGGTGCTCATCAGTCTATGCCGTCGCATCACGGAGAAGGCTGCACGCCGTCACGCCGCCAGCGCTTGGCGCAATACGCGGATGTCGTTCCCGCCGCGCCATGGCTTCGCGCCGGCTCGGCTCGCGGCGGAACCCGAGATGCGTGTGCATGTCGGCGTGGCGCTTCGGGAAGCTTACGCCAATGGTGTGCGGACAACAACGGCGGCCATGACATGCGACTGATCGCGCAGTCCGGTTTACTGCCGGAGCCGTGCTACAAACGTCCCGTGACGCGGCAACGGCCGAGCATGGCGGCGAGCGGTGTGATCGTCGCCGCATCCACTCCCCGATGGACTTCCGCGAGCAGCGACTCGGCCGCCGCGCGGCCGATCGCCGCTTCGGCCAGCGACAAGAATTTGCGCGCGATCTCGTCAGCGCTCATCGGGTTTTCCGGCGCACCCTTCGGATGGTCGACCCGCTTTGTGATCCGCTGGCCGCTCTTGGTGACGACGCTGACCTTGCCGGCGTAGAGCCTGGGATAGACGGCCTCCATGTCGGGATCGACTTCCACGCGAACGCGAGCCGCGAGATCGCATGCATCCGCATCCCTGATGCGCTGCTCGGTGAATTGCTCGACGTAGGCTTGGCCGTCGAGCATCGCGACGGCGATGTTGTAGCGCTGGCTCATCTGCGCGTTCAGGACCGTCGAAGGCTGATAGACGAAGCCGCATTGCGTCTCGACGCTACGGCTCACCCCCGCCACGACGTGATCGATGTCGTGCGGGTGCAGCCGCTGTTCGGCCATGATCGCCAGCGCCGCATCGATCGCCGCATGGTTGCTCCCGCAGCATGCATGGGGCTTGAAGATGACGCCGTCGGTGCGCCATTCATCTCCCAGTCCCGCCGTGATCTCGGCGATCCGCACGTCATCGGAGGTGGCGGCAAGAAAACCCCCGTCGGGCGCCTCTAGAATGAAGCGCGGGCCGTGAAAGCCGCGCGCCGCGAGCAGCGCCGCCATGATGCCGCTTTGCGCCGCCCGCCCGGCGTGCAGGCGCTTGCTCATCGCGCCGTCGGCACTGAACGCAAACAGCCCGGACGATTGCGTTCCGGCGAGCCCGAGGGCGCTGGCGGTCGTCTGCGCGTCGAGGCCCAGGATGACACTCGCCGCGGCGGCCGCGCCGAATGTGCCGCAGGTGCCGGTCAGATGCCAGCCGCGCATGCGCGAAGACACCGGGCCATTGGCGAGGCTCACCCGTATCATCGTCTCGTAGCCGGCCGCGATCGCGCTGAGCAGTTTCTCGCCGCCGATCCCCTCGCGCTCGCCCAGCGCAAACGCGGCGGGGATGACGGCTGCGCCCGGATGGATCTTGCCGCCGCCGTTGTGGTCGTCGACTTCGAAGCTGTGCAGCGCGGTTCCTGCCGCCAGTGCCGCGTTCATCGCGGAGACCTTGCGCCCGTCGCCGGCCGCAATGGAGGATTCCGGGGGGCCGCCTTGATCGAGCGCGAAGCCGTGGACGATCCGCGCCCACGGCGTCAGCAGCCCGAACACCGTGCAGCCGATGGCGTCGACGAAGGCGTTAGCGACGAGGGCGCGCGTTCGGTCCGGGATCCGTTCGGCGCTGATCCCGGAGATGAATGTCGCCAGAGTGGACGTAACGCCTTGGGGCATGGCAGCAGCCACCGGCATCGCCTCGGATCGACTATCGGTCGGGTCACCAGGGCGAGAGCGCGGCGGCTTGCGCGCCCGCGATGCGCCCGAAAGCGAGCGCCTCCGGTATGTTGGATGCGCTCTCGTATAGGGGGAAGAAGAACGAGCCGAGCTCGCCGGCGGCATAGAGCCTGGCAATAGGCTGCTCGGCGTTGTCCAGCACCTGGGCGCGCGCGTTGCGCTTGGGGCCGCCTTGGGTGTTGATGATCGGCTGGCACAGCTCGGTCGCGTAGAAAGGCGGCGTGCACAGCGGTGCCAGCCAATCCTTCAGCCGTCCGAAGTCCGAGTCCTCGCCGCTCGCGCAATGTGCGTTGTAGCGCTCGACCGTTGCCTCGAGCGCATCCGCGTCTACGCCGATCTTCGCCGCGAGCGCCCTGACGGAGTCGGCCTTCAGTATCCAACCCCTTTCCACCTCGGCACTGTTGTCGGCGCTCCATTCATGCAGCCGGTGCACGAACCACCATCCCATGTGGACGCCGACGATCGGGCGTTTCTTCCGCTGCGTCTCGTCGAACACCATGTAGAGCGGTATGTTGGGATACTCGGCACGATCGTGATCGAACTGCTGGACCTTGAACAGGTCCTTGCGATGGCTCAGCAGCACGGCTTCGTTCATGAAGCGCCTGCCGTACTTGTTGACGTATATGGCCTGGCTGCCGCGCGGCAACTGCCGCTCCAAGCGCACGCCGACGCCGAGCTCCGCGCTGGGCGCTTTCGGGGCGAAGGTGCCGAGCTCGCAGCCGCTCATATGCCACAACTTCGCGCCTGCCTCCGCCGCCATGACGATGCCGTCGCCCGTGTTGTACGGCGTGCCGAACGGGTAGACGGGCAGTTGCGCGAAGTACGGCAGGTAGTTGACGAGCATCTCGCGGTTGGCCTGGAAGCCGCCGCAAGCCAGCACCACGCCGCGCCGCGCTCTTACGCATATCCGCGTGCCGTCCGCGCGCTCGGCTCGCACGCCGAGGATTTCCTTGGTGATCGGGTCCTGGATCAATTGCTTTGCCGGCGTATCGAGCAAGACCCTGATGCCGCGCTTCCTGGCCTGGCTTTCGAGGAAGGCGAACAACTGATCGCCGTGTGCCGCGTAGGCACGCCCCGTCTTCTCCTGCTCGGCTTTCTGCTCCGGGGTGCGCGCAATGCTGACCCACTGGTGGAAGTAGCGCGCGCCCGGAAGCGCCGGAAACTCTGGCTCCTGCGGAAACGACTCGAGCTCGGCACCCCATTCCTCCAGCCGCCGCGGCAGCTCGAAGACGGCTTCGGCGAGCGCGCGGATGCAATCATCGTCCACGGTGCCCTGGGTCAGCGCACGGTAATACTCGATCGCCCCGGGCAGCTCCGAAGGGATGTTCATGCCGCCCCGGGAGCAGCCGGTGTTGCCGCCTCCCCACGGGGCTTTCTCTAGCACGAGCACTTCGGCGCCCGCGTCGTGCGCGACAATCGCCGCGCAAACGCCGGCGCCGCCATAGCCGACGATGACCACGTCCGCCTCCCGATCCCACGCTTGCGGGAGCCACGGCTTCGATTTCGCACTGAAACTATGTTCGTCCATGATCTTCACGATTGCATCGCCGCGGCGGAAACTCGGGCGGCCGCGCGGCGCCCGGGGAGCAGTCGCAATTCGACCGCATCGCCTTCCCCCGCCCCGAGGATCGCGCGGCCCTTGGGACCGATCGGAACACAGCCGTCCGCAACGGCGGCGCAAAGCGCGATCCAGGCGCGCAGCGGGGCACCGCGTGGGGATACCAGCTCGACGTGCGCACCGTCCTTCGCGCCGAGGCGTTCGATCGTCGAGGCGGCGAGCGAACATACCCGCCGGCCCTCGGCAAATTCGTCTTGCGCCGCGCCGAGGATTGCCAGCGTGCGCCTTGCCGCGCGCAGTCGATCGCGCCGCGCGGCGGTAGCGCGTTCATCGATGCGATGGCCGCCGCCGAAGACGATGCCGTAGTGTGCCTCGGCGTGCGCGGGAGTCACGTAGCCTTCCGCGAGATCGCGCGCGACCATGCTCGTGGCGCGCCCGAGCGGATCGCCATAGCCACCGCCGCCGGCGGACTCCATGACCACGGCATCACCGCGGTGCAATGGAAAGCCGGACACCTTGCCTGGAATGTCGGAAGGCTCGATTTCGATGCCGTTGCGCTCCACGACGAAGCGGTTCGGCTCGCCCGCATGGCCACCGCAAACGCCGAAGGGCTGCAGGATGCAGCGATCCGAAAGCTCGGAGAAGGTACCCTCCCGGCCGAGCAAGCGCACGACGCGCCGCAGCCCGAGACCGCCGCGCTGGCCGCCTGCGCCTCCGGAATCGCTGCGCAGAGCGCACGACTCGACGAGCAGCGCGTGCTCGTGTTCGACGACCTCCGCGGGCTGGATGGAGCTGAAGTCGCCTTCATCCCATGCGCGCATCGCATCGGCGCCGTCGTGCTCGAGGAATCCGCCCGTGCCGCCGGCCGGATACTCGTAAAAAATCGACGAGCGTCCGCGCGTACCCTCGGTGCCGATGTAGGTGTGATTGGACGCGCCTTTGTGATCTCCGGCCACATACGTGGGCACGGCGGCAGACAGCGCCCCGATCACCAGCGACTCGATGCGTCGGCGCATCTCGGAAAAGCCCCCCACGGCCGCCGGAAAGCGCGCGTTGGTGACCGTGCCCTCGGGTGCCTTGACCGTCACCGGTTTGAACGCGCCTTCGTTGATGTGGCCTTGCGGATCGAGCAACGCCTTGAGCGCGACGAAAGCGCCGGTGGCCGTCACCGCCAGGCTGCAATTGACCGGACCACGGACTTGCGCCGAGGAGCCGGCGAAATCGACGAGCAGCTCGTCTGCCTGCACGGTGACGGCGACGCATATCAACACCGGACGGGTGCCGACGTTATCGCTGTCGAGATAATCCTCGTAATAATAAGTGCCGGGGATGATTCTCGATATGGCGGCGCGCATGCGTTGCTCCGCGCGCGCGATGAGCGTGCGCATCGCACGGCGTACGGTCGTCGCGCCGAAGCGCTGCATCAGCTCCGTGAGGCGAACCTGCGCCGTGTGGCAGCAGGCGAGCATCGCGTGGAAGTCGCCTTCGCGATCCTCGCGGCCGCGCACGTTCGCGAACAGCAGGTCTTGAATCCCGGGCACGGGCTCGCCCTTGCGATAGACCTTGATGAAGGGAATTCGTACGCCTTCCTGGAAGATTTCGGTGGCGCGGCCCGAAATGCTTCCCGGGTACATGCCGCCGATGTCGCCCCAGTGCGCCCGCGTCGCCACGAACGCGGTCAGCTCGCCGTCGCAGTGGAACGGCACGATCATCGCGACGTCGTTCAGGTGCGTGCCCGAGGTGTAGGGATCGTTGACCAGTATGACATCGCCGGGGTCGAGCACGCCGGCAAAGAACTCGCGCGCCTGGCGCACCTGCGAGGGCAGCGGCATGATGTGCGCGGGGCTGCTTTCCGATTGGCCCAGCAACTGCGCGTCGGCGTCGAGCAGCGCGCAGGAAAAATCGAGGCCCTCGTAGATGATCGAGGAATGCGCCGTCTTGATCATCGTGGCGCGCATTTCGCGCACCGTGGCGATGATGAACTGCTGGATCACTTCCAGGGTGATGAGGTCGATGGTGTCGGTCGTTGCCATGAGGCCGTCAGCTTTCCACGCGCAAGTTTCCCCAGCGGTCGACGCTCGCGCTCCAGCCCTGCGGCACGACGGTGGTGCTGCCGAATTCTTCGATGATCGCGGGGCCGCGTAGCGTCGCTTCGGCGCCGAGCCGGTCGCGGTCGTAGATCGGACAATCGCGCTGCCAAGCGCCGTCGAGATAGACAGGACGGCACTCCTTCAATGCCTCGACCACCGGCGCGCTCTGCCGCGGCGCCGGCGCGAGCGCATGGCGCTGCACCACGCCGATCGCGGCCGTGCGCAGCACGACGAGCTCGATGCGATGGCCGGGGCGGCGAAAGCCGTAGCGCTGCACATACAGTTGCTCGAAAGCCTGCGCCAGCCGGTCGACGTCCAGGTAATCCGGCTGCGCCGGTACCGGCAATGCAAACGCCTGCCCCTGGTAGCGCATGTCGATCGCCAGGTCGAATCGTATCGATGCGTCCTGGAAGCCGTCCGCCTCGAGCAGCGCCCGGCCTTGCTGCGCGAGCTCGGCGAACGCGTCCCGGATGCGCGCTGGGTCCGCGGTCGCGAGATCCGCCAAGAAAGTGCGCACCAGATCGTAACGGAAATCCGAGCCGATCAGCCCGATGGCCGAGAGGTTGCCGGGGTGGCGCGGCACCAGGATACGCGACATGCCCATCGCGCGTGCAATCTCGGCTGCGTGCAACGGACCCGCACCGCCGAACGGCAGCAGTGTGTACTCCCTCGGATCGTGACCGCGCTGGATCGAGATTTCACGCAGCGCGCCGACCATGTTGGTCACGACGAGCTGGATCACGCCCTCGGCGAGTCGGTCTACGTTGGCATACTTCGCGCTCGCCGCCAGGCGCTCGAGCGCACGCGATGCGAGCGCACGGTCCAAATGCAGCGCGCCGCCGATCAGGCTGCGGGGCCCGAGCCGGCCGAGGTGCAAGTTCGCGTCCGTGACCGTGACCATCTCACCGCCGCGCGCGTAACACGCCGGACCCGGAACGGCGCCCGCGCTTTGCGGGCCGACGCGCAACGAGCCATCCACGTCCATCCATGCGATGCTGCCGCCGCCGGCGCCGACGGTATTGATATCGAGCTGCGGCAGCTTGAGCGGCAGGCCCGCGATCATGCTGTCCTGGATGAGATCGGGCTTCAGCTCGCGGACGAGCGAGACGTCGGTGCTCGTCCCGCCCATGTCGCAGGTGAGGATGTTGCGCACGCCCGCGGCCTCCGCTACCAGCGCGGCGCCGCGCACGCCGCCCGCCGGCCCCGACAGAATCGTGCGTACCGGAAATGCCGCGGCGGTGACGGCGTTCATGATGCCGCCGTTCGAGCCCATGACGTAGAGGTCCTTGCCCCCGCACGCTGCCACGTGGCCGGCAAGCCGCTTCAGGTAACCCGACATCTTCGGCAGCGTATAGCTGTTGATGACGCTGGTGCACAACCGCTCGAATTCGCGGAACTCGGCGACGACCTCCGAGGAGACGACCACGGGGCAGTCTCCTAGGTGCCGGCCGACGATCTCCCGCACGCGCTGCTCGTGGCTGCCATTCGCATAGGCGTGAAGCAGGCAAACCGCGACGACCTCGGGCTCGAGCGCGCGTAGCTCGGCGCCGAGCGCGGTGAGCTGCGCCTCGTCGAGCGCACGCAGTACGCTACCGTCCGCCATGAGGCGCTCGTCCACTTCGAAACGGCGCGAGCGCGGCACGAGTGGATCGGGCTTTACGAACTTGGTGTTGAACAGCCCGGGCGAGGCTCTGCGGGTGCTGCCGATCTCCAGCGTGTCGCGGAATCCGCGCGTCGTCAGCAGGGCGACCTTGGCGCCCTTGCGCTCGAGCAGCGCGTTGGTCGCCACCGTCGTGCCGTGCACGACCCGACCGGGCGCAGCCGGCAGTGCGCCGAGCAACTCCCTAATCGCCGCGGCAGGATCGGCGGGGGTGGACGGCACTTTCGCGACCCGGATGGCCCCGCTCTCGGGGTCGATCGAGGCGAGATCCGTGAACGTGCCACCGGTGTCGATGCCGATGGCGGCGCGCCGCTCGGACATTCAGCGCGTGCCCTTGCGCGCGTTCGGCGTGAAAAGCGCCAGCAGACCCGATACATCGGATACCGCCTCGAGCGCGCTCAGCTTCGCGACCATCTCATCGCAACGCTCCGCGTAGCCGGGTTGCAGCTTCAGCAGCGCGCGGAATTTCTCGACCATCTCTTGTTCGAATCGTCCCGCCGTCGCGTAGATCGGATTCTCCGGGTCACCCTTGGGCAAGTCGCGGAATGCCTCCACCGTCTTGCCGCTCTTCAGACGGATGCTCACCTGCGTCGGGAAACGCGCCGGATACTTCGATTCGTATTCCTCGTCCGGTATGCCTTTCACTTTGGCCGCCAAGTCCAGCAGCGCGGGCTCCCGAATCCTTTCATCCGTGAAATGCGCGGGCATGGGCGCGCCGTGCGCAATGGATACGGCGACCGCGTAGGGGATGCTGAACTGCGCGTCTACCACCGTCTCGGGTCTGCGGCGCCGCGCTTCCGGCTGGAACAGCGTAAGGTAAGCCGTCCGATAGACCCGCACGGTCACTTCCTCGACTGCCGCAGCATCGATCTTGTGCTCGCGAACGAGATCCAGCGTCGCGTCGATCACCTGGTGGAAGAAGCGGCATCCCGCGTACGGCTTGAAGCTCGTGCCGTAACCGCGGTACTCGGTACCGAGCCCATCGACGATCTTGCTCACATCCCACTTGCGCTCGAACGAGAACGCTTTGAGGAAGCCGTTTTCTCCTTCCAGGATCGTGGCAGGCCCGGTATAGCTGGACTTGGCAAGCAGCGCCGCCAGCACGCCGCCTTCCGCGGCTTTGCCGGGGTGCAGGCGCTTGATCCAGGACCCGTCGGCTTTCCATTCTTCCAGGCCCGCGGCCTGCGTGCCTGCGATCCCGAATGCGGCAATCAACTGCTCGGTCGATAGGTTCAATATCCGGCCGGCCGCCGCGGCGGCGCCGAATACGCCGCACGTTCCGGTGGGATGAAACCCTTCGTAATATTGAGTGCCCAGGAAAGCGTCGCCGATGCGTGTCATGGCTTCGTAGCCGGCGACCACAGCTTCGATGACCGCCGCACCGCCGGCCTTCGTCGCTTCCGCCATTGCCAAGGCCGCCGGCACCACGGCGACCGCCGGATGCAGCACGGAGGTGCGGTGATCGTCGTCCATTTCCACCGCGTGACCGGTGGTCCCGTTCGCCAGCGCAGCGAGCAGCGCATTGGTCCGGTACTCTCTTCCGATGACGGTGCAGCTCTCGCGCCCTCCCAACTCAGCGACGACATTGCCCATGATGCGGCTGGAACGCGCGCTCGATGCCGTAAGGGCGACACCGAGGTAATCCAGTACGAACATCTTTGCCCGTGCGAGCACCTGCGGCGGGATGCTGCCGATGCGGCATTCGCGGGTGAAGTGCGCAAGCCGGCCCGATAGCGTTTGCGTCATGCGGGAGATCTCCTCCTTGATTGGCGGTCAGTGCCGCAAGATTCCAGTAAGCGCTCGTGCGTGTCACAGCACAGTAGGCGCGCTATCGAACAGGCGTACTCTTGATATCGTGCGAGTGTCGAATTCTGCCTCGGCCGAAGTTACATCATAAACGCCGCGCGTCCAAGTCGATCGTGCGCGCGCCACAGCGGTTGCGATCCAAACGGACGAAAGATCGCTCTCGCCTCGATCGTTGCGCAGCGATGCTGTGATACTATTTCCATCGCCACTGCCCGCGTTCAAAAAACTCACGCCCGGCGCATCACACGCCATGCGAGCGGCGCATTATGGGCTAGTGCGCCGATCAGGCGATTGGAGGATGAAAATGACACCTGTTTCCCGAAGCTGGAGCACGCTGGCCCTTCGCGGGGCCGCCCTGTTGGCCGCAACCATCTCGTTGCAGTCGGCGGCACTCGCGCAGACGATGTTGCAGATGCCCACGGGCGGCATCACTGGCAGCTACTACATGACCGGTGCACCGGTAGCGAAATACATCAACGAGCATTCGAAGCTCATCCGGGTGACGCCGAACACCTCGGGCGGCAGCGTGGAAAACCTGCGGCGTGTCGACAGCGGCACGGCGCAACTGGGCATGACCTCGCAGGAGCTGATGTACGCGGCATGGCACAGCGAGAAACCCTTCGGCACGCAGATGCGCAACTGGCGCGTGATCGGCATCGTGACCCCGGTCCTGGCGAATCACGTCGTCGTGCTGTCGAGCACCAAGGTGAAGACGCTGACGGATCTGAAGGGGAAGGTGTTCGCGATCGGCGCGCCGGGCTCCATGGCGGCAACCCAGATGGACACGTTCCTCGACTTCACCGGCATGAAGAAAGCGATCAACGCGCGCATGTTGCCGCATCAGGACTATCCCACCATGCTGCTCGACGGCAAAGTGGAAGCGATCAATCGGGCGGGAAGCGTGCCCGCGGCGGTCGTCGAAGAGCTGGCGGTGCAAAAACCCGTCAACCTGGTCGACTTCGGACCGGAGCTCGAAAAGAGCGGATTCCTCGCCAAGCACAAATATTTCCAGAAGGTCGTCGTCAAGGCCGGCACGTACAAAGGCATCGACCACGACGTCACGCTGTTCGGCGCCGCGGGTTACCTCATCGCCCACAAGGATGTGCCCGAGGCGGTGGTGTACGAATTCACGCGACTCGCCTATTCCGACGCGTGCATCAAGCTGGTGGACCTGGCGTTCAAGGGTGCGAATCTCGATCCGAAGAACCCTCTGGACGGCAATATCGCGCCGGTCCATCCGGGGGCGGTGAAGTACTGGAAGGAAAAGGGCGTACCGATGCCCGAGCCGCAGTACAAGTAGCTTGCCGGGAGGGCGCGGGAGGAGCGATACGCCAGGGCAGGCCGTTGTCGCGTCGGGAAGCCGACTGAGCTGCCTGGTCTGAATTGCGCTCGCCGTTACCATGGCGTGACGGCGAGCGGCACGACGTGACGCAACGGAACCAGAACATTCGGACGAAGCGGTCCTGCGACGGTTACTTGGGGAGGAAGCATGGCGAGCGAGACAACCGTCAAACCGAATCTATTCCTGCGTCTCATCGAGGAGTCCGAAGGCGTACGCGCGCTGCGCACGTTCACGGGCGCCTGGAAGGTGATATTCAAGACGCTGGCGGCTTCCTACAGCGTGGTGCTGATCTACTCGGTGCTGACCACGCAGTGGAGCTCTTCGGATCTGCGCGGGCTCTTCATCATGTTCGTCACGTGCATGATCTTCATGCGCTATCCCGCGACACGGAAGTCGCCGCGCCATCGGCCCAGCGCGATCGATTTCGTCTTGATCGCGCTCAGCGTCGCGACCTTCGGCAATTTCGTCGTCGATTACGAGCAAATGGCGTGGCGGGCCGGCAGCCCCACCATGCGCGACGTCGTATTCGGCGTCATCGCGATCGCCCTCGTGCTCGAAGGCTGCCGGCGGGCGATGAGCGTGATCCTGCCGGGGTTGGCGCTCATGCTGCTGCTCTACGCCTATCTCGGCCCCTACTGGCCGGGCGAGGTCTTCAGTCACCAGGGCTTCTCCGCTGCGCACATCCTCGGCGACGTATACGCCTCGATGAACGGCATCTTCGGCTTCGTCGCGTACGTCTTCATCGCGTTCGTCATGCTGTTCATCGTCATGGGGGCCATTTTCGAGCGCTTTGGCGCCGGCGCCTTTTTCATCGACCTGCCCATTGCGCTGCTCGCCCGCTTTCGCGGCGGCCCGGCCAAGGCCGAGGTCGTGGCGAGCGGTCTCTTCGGCATGATTTCCGGCAGCGCGACCGCGAACGTGGTGGCCACGGGCACCTTCACCATCCCGCTCATGAAGAAGATCGGCTATCGGCCGCCCGTGGCGGCAGCCATCGAATCGGCGTCGTCGACCGGAGGCATGTTCATGCCGCCGGTCATGGGCGCCGGCGCATTTCTCATGGCCGAAATGTTGCGAATCCCGTACGCGGAAGTCGCCAAGATCGCGCTCGTGCCGGCGCTGCTGTACTTCTTCGCGGTGTTTGCCATGATCCACGTGGAGGCGCTGAGGACGGGCATCGGCAGCGTTCCCGAAGCGGAACGTATGAGTGCGCGCAAGGTGTTGAAGGCCGGCTGGCACTTCCTGGTTCCGGTGTTCGTGCTGTTCTACATGCTCTTCGACGGCAGCAGCATCGCGCTCGCGGCCTTCTACGCCATCGCCATCTTCGTCGCCATCATGGCGATCAAGTACTTTGCCCAGGGGCACTTCAAACAGTTTTTCATCACGCTGTTCGAGGGCCTCGCGGACGGCGGCGACAAGTCGCTGATCGTTGGCTCGACCGCCGGGCCGGTCGGGATCATCGTCGGCATCGCGCTGCTCTCCGGCCTCGCGTTCAAGTTCTCCGCGCTGGTGATGAGCTATACCTTCGGCTACCAATGGATCGCGCTGCTGCTGGTCTTGTTCGCGACCTTCATTCTCGGCATGGGAATAACCGTCACCGCCGATTACCTGATCCTCGCATTGCTGGCGGTGCCGGCCATGGGGGAGATGGGTATACCGCTGATCGCGGCCCACTTCGCCGTGTTCTGGTACAGCCAGTCCTCGAACGTGACGCCCCCGGTGTGCATGGCGGCGTTCGCCGGGGCCGCCATCGCCAACGCTCATCCCTACACGACCGGATTTCACGCGATGCGCTTCTCGTCCTATCTCTATTTCATGCCGTTCATGTTCGTCTATTCGCCGATTTTGATGCCCGACGGATTCAATGCCGACGTGCTTTATTGCTGGGTCGTCCTGTTCTGGTCGGTAGTCCCGTTCGCGGCCGGAGCAAT
Organism: Burkholderiales bacterium; assembly: GCA_020848435.1. Taxonomy (GTDB): domain Bacteria; phylum Pseudomonadota; class Gammaproteobacteria; order Burkholderiales; family WYBJ01; genus WYBJ01. Next base: position 29,888 of record JADLAC010000030.1, read on the forward strand.
GGGTTACCTGTACGGCAATCTCAACGTGGCTCAGCGTACGATACTGATCATGTCGGCATTCCTGTATATCTTCCCATCCGGTATCGCCGACATCGTCGCGACCGTCCTGTTCCTCGTCGTTGCCGTGCCGCAGTACTTGAATTCGCGCAAGACGGCGCAAGCGCTCTAGACGGGCCTGTTCGCGTGTTATGACCGTGCGCGTCTCCACGCTCTTGATCGGCCTTTACGCCGCGATGCGTTACTGCGCGTGGCGCTATCCCCACTATCGCGATCAGCTCGCCGAACGCGACCTGATCGCCCAGATTCGCGTGCGCGAGGACGATAGCGGCCGCTGGTACGAGGTGCGCGCTGGCCGAGTGCGCTCGCGCAGCGGCATTCACCCCAATCCCGACGTGACCCTGAGCTACGAGACCGCAGCGGTTGCTGCGCAGCTCCTTACGCCGCCCATCGACTGGCAGCAACAGATCGACTGTGCGAAGAACTTTCGCATGAAGGTCGAGGGTCCAGACGAGCTCGTCTATCGCTTCATGCAGCTCGTGTTCGCGGTGCGCCGCGTGGGCTGGCGTTACGGCACCGAGCTCGGCGAGGGCGTGCGCCGCTATACCAGCATGACCAACGCGGGACCGTGTTTCGTCTACGTGAAAGATGAAAAGATCGTTCGTATCACGCCGATCGATCTCGAGGCGGAAGACGCGGACCCATGGGCGATCGAAGCGCGCGGGCGGCGCTTCCAGCCGCCGCGCAAGACGACGCTTGCTGCACACGGCCTCGCCTGGAAATCGCTCGTCTATTCTCCCGACCGGCTGCTCTATCCGCTGCGTCGCGTCGATTTCGATCCGAACGGCGAGCGCCGGCCGGAGAACCGCGGCAAGTCCGATTACGTGCGCATCGGTTGGGACGAGGCCACCGACCTGGTCGCGAACGAGATTCGCCGAGTGAAGACCGAGCACGGCCCCGGCGCCGTCCTCTACAACTACCCCTCGCACCATTCGTGGGGCAACGTCGGTTACTGGACGTCGGCGCTGCTGCGGTTCTTCAACGCCGTCGGCCACACGCGCGTCAACCACAATCCCGACAGTTGGGAAGGCTGGTTCTGGGGTGCCGTCCATCACTGGGGCAACAGCATGCGGCTCGGCGCGGGCGAGCCTTACGGCACCGTTGCCGACCTGCTGCAGGAAGCGGAGCTGGTCGTGTTCTGGTCGAGCGATCCGGAATCCACCAGCGGCATCTATGCCGGTTACGAGGGCACCGTGCGCCGCACCTGGCTCAAGGAGCTCGGCATCCCCACGGTCCATATCGATCCGTATCTCAATGCGACCGCGGCGTATCTCGGCGGAAAATGGATCGCGCCGCGGCCCGGCAGCGACACGGCGCTCGCGCTCGCGCTCGCCCAGGTGTGGATCGCGGAAGGCCTTTACGACAAGGGCTTCGTGGCCGCGCGCACGACCGGGTTCGAGGTCTGGAAGCGCTACGTTATGGGTGAAGACGACGGCGTCGCGAAGACCCCGGAGTGGCAACAGGCCGAAACGGACGTTCCTGCCCGCGTGGTGCGCGCGCTCGCGCGCGAGTGGGGAACCAAGCGTACCTATCTGGCTGCCGGCGGCTGGGGCAACGGTTTGGGCGGCGCGTGCCGGGGTCCGACAGGCGTGCAATGGGCGCGCGCCATGGTGTGCCTGGCGGCAATGCAGGGGCTCGGCCGGCCGGGGGTCAACTTCGGCAACCTGCAATGGGGCACCCCGGTCGATACGTCGTTCTACTTTTCCGGCTACGGCGAAGGCGGCTTCTCCGGCGACCTCGCCGCCACCGCGTCGTCGATCTCGCTCTATCAGCGCATGCCGCATCTGCCCAGCGTGAACCCGACGATGCAGCAGATCCCGCGCACCAGTCTTCCCGAGGCGATCATCGAAGGCAAGGCGGAAGGCTTTCCGCGCGATGCGCGCGCGATCGAGGGACAGTTCCTCGGCATCCGCTATCCGGCGCCGGGGCATCCGCGCGTGCGCCTGTTCTACCGCTACGGCGGATCGAACATCGGCACCATGCCCGACTCGAAGCGCTACATCGACATGTACCGCTCGCGCAACCTGGAGCTGGTCGTCAACCAGTCGATCTGGTTCGAAGGCGAGACCAGGTTCGCCGACGTGATTCTGCCCGCATGCACGAGCTTCGAGCGCTGGGATGTGAGCGAATGGTGCAATTCCGGCGGTTTCGCGCTGCACTCGCAGACCCAGCTCAACCACCGCATGGTCGTGATGCAGCACAAGTGCATCGAGCCGCTCGGCGAGTCGAAGTCCGACTACCGGATCTTTCTCGAGCTCGCGCAGCGGCTGGGCCTCGGCATGTACTACTCGGAAGGCATGACGGAGCTCGATTGGGTGCAGCGCATGTTCGAGTCCTCCGACCTGCCGCGGCGCATGTCGTGGAAGAAATTCCTGCGCAAAGGCTATTACGTCGTGCCGCCGCCGCCGCAACGCCTGCGGGCGCCGGTCGCACACCGGTGGTTCAACGAAGGACGCGCAAAGGATGTGCCGGAGCCCAGTCCATTGCCATCCGAGTACAAGCGCCAATACCTCGAAGGCTTGCAGACGCCCTCGGGGAAGTTCGAGTTCGAGTGCACTACGCTCAAGCGCTATGCCCCGGACGATGCGGAGCGTCCACCGGTCCTCAAGTACGCGCGCTCGCGCGAGAGCATCGAATCGGAACGCGCCGCCGGCTTCCCGCTACAGCTCATCACGCCGCACCCGCGCTTCAGCTTCCACACCGAAGCCGACGGCAAGGGGAGCTTCCTCAACGACATCGAGGACCATCGCGTGCGGGTTGGCGGGCGCTACTACTGGGTGCTGCGCATCAATCCCGCGGACGCACAGCCGCGCGGCATCCGCGAGCGCACGCTCGTGCGCGTGTTCAACGAGCAGGGCGCCGTGATTTGCGCGGCCCGCCTGACGCAGTGCGTGCGCCCCGGCGTCGTCCACGGCTACGAATCCTCGGCGCGCTACGAGCCGCTCGACGAGGGCGAGCGCCCCACCGATCGCGGCGGGGCTCTCAATCTGCTCACGCCGAAGAAGTCGCAGATCGCGCGGGCGAGTGCTTTCGGCAACAGCAACTGCCTGGTGCAGGTCGAGGCGTGGGCCGGGATCGCCGAGGCGTCGGCGGCTACGGCGGGCGCCAACGCCGCGGAGAGCGCGGCATGAAGAAATGGAACCTCGTTTTCGACTTGGCGCTGTGCACCGGATGTCACAACTGCGTCCTCGCCGTGAAGGACGAATACGTGGGCAACGATTTTCCGGATTACAGCGCGGCGATGCCGCGGCACGGGCACAAATGGGTCGATATCCGCGCCCGTGAGCGTGGACGCTATCCCGCGGTCGACATCGCATACTTGTTCCATGCGTGCCAGCATTGCGACGATGCGCCGTGCGTCGCCGCCGCGCGCGACGGTGCGGTGACCAAGCGTGACGACGGCATCGTGATCATCCATCCGCAGCGCGCGCGCGATCAAAGACAGATCCTCGATGCATGCCCTTACGGCGCGGTGCACTGGAACGACGAGCTCGGATTGCCGCAGCACTGGAATTTCGACGCGCACCTGCTCGATGCCGGATGGCGCGAGCCGCGTCCGGTGCAGGCGTGCCCGACCGGGGCGCTGCGGGTGCTCAAGGTCGAAGACGACGAAATGCAGCGCATCGCACGAGACGAAGGGCTGGAGCCGCTGCTGTCGTCGGTACCGCACAGGACACGCGTGCACTACCGCAATCTCGCGCGCCACGCAGCCGTGTTCGTCGCCGGAACGATCGTCGGCAGCGACGGCACGCTCGAAGCTTGCGTAGCGCACGCCCGGATACGGCTCACCCGCGGCGCCGAGACCATTACGAGCGCAGTAAGCGACGCCTATGGGGACTTTCGCCTCGATGGTTTGCAGCCCGCAGCCGGCAGCTATCGCATCGAGGTGAGCGCGGACCACTACCAGGAACGAGCGCTAGATTTCGAGCTGGATGCGAGCTGCTGGCTCGGCGAAATCCGGCTCGACCCGCGGACATCTTCATCTTCAAGTGCACGCTGAGCGGCGATGGCGTGCAAGCGATGAAGCCTGGCAAGTCCTCGGCAGAAATACCGGCGCCCCTTTAGGACGGGATGGCCAGAGCTGGTAGCCCCGCGATGTCATCGCCCCGGCCGGCGCCATGACGGCTGTCTCCCCGATCGTCCCGAACGCCTGCGCTCATCGCCGCGGGATTCAGCAGCCGAATACCGCCTGGGCGGCGCGCCCGAGAATGATGTCGCGTTCCTCGCGCGTGAACTCGACGTCGCTCTGCGGCTGGTCGATCGCGGCCACCCAGTCCTTCGTCGGCAGGTAGAAAGTGGGCAGCGGGGCATCGCTCGCGAACAGGATCTTCCACGGCCCGGTCCAGTCGATCATGTCGCGCAGCCACTGGTAGAACTTGTGCCGGTTGATCCGGTAGTCGAACTGGCGGATCGATATGTCCATGAAGCAGTTGGGCAGCGCCGCGCACGCGAGGCGGCACTGCTCCCAGGATTCGAGACCGGCGTGCGCCATGATCATGTTTACCTCCGGAAACGCTTCCGCGGCCGAGGCGATCAAGTTGGGTGATCCGTACTCCCAGTTGAACTCCAAGCCGCCGCTGTGGAACATGATCGGGACCTTCCACTGCGTGCACTTCTCGTACAGCGGGAAACACAGCGGGTCGTTCGGCTTGAAACCGGCGGCCGGCATCAGCTTGAAGCCTTTCATCCCCCACGCTTCGATCGCCTCGGTGGCCTGCTCGAGCGCGTCGGGCCGGCGCGGATCGAGGGCTGCGAGCGGCACGAACCGGCCGGGGTAGCGGCGCGCGTACTCGGCGAGATAGCGGTTCTGCTCGCGATTGGCGACGCGCGGCTCTCCCGTGACCGCGTAGGCCCAGTCGACGCCGAAGATCACGCTGACATCGACGCGCGCTGCGTCCATTTCGGCAATCAGCTTCTCGCCGCTCGGATCGATCCGGCTGCGCACCATCTCGACGTACTGCTGCGGCGTGATGCTGGTCTTGTGCACGCGGTTGTAAAGCGAGGCGGCCATGCGGGCGTGGCCACCGAGGAAGCGCTGGCGGACGTAGCCGGGCCGCGTCAAGTGGACGTGCGAATCGATGATCATGCGGGCTTCCTCTGACAGGGATGCGTGCCCGTTGTCCTCGACGCGCGCCTCGCGTCACCGGACAACGGCACGGCCAGACGCTCGCTCCGATACCGCGGCAGCGCCTTGATCTAGCGCAAGGAGCTGCGAGCAGGCGGGCCTGGGCGGCAGGGCAGCGCAATGACAGCCGCGAGCTCCCGCGAGGGTCCGCGAGGGTCCGCGAGGGTCCGCGCATCGACCCGCTCGGCCTTGACCCGCACCAATCGCAACGGCGCCGGGCGCGTCCGGGCCGCGCGGCTCGCGAATCAGCGCGCGCGTGCGCGCTTGTCCGAGACGATGCGGCCGTCCTTGAGCACGAGCCGAAGCTGGCGCACGTTGTTGATGTCGGCGAGCGGATCGGCGCCGACCACGATGAGATCGGCGAGCTTGCCGACTTCGATCGTCCCCAGGTCGTCGCCGGCGCCGCAGACGGCGGCGGCGTGGCGGGTAGCGGCCAGTAGCGTTTGCCAGGGGCTCGCCCCGTCACGCATCCACAGCCCCATCTCGAGCAGGCCAGCGTCCTTGAGCGGGCGGATGTCGGAACCGAGCGCCATCTTGACGCCGGCGCCGAGCGCCTTGCGAAACCACGTCGCGTGCTCGTCGGCCGCGGCATCGGCGCGGCAGCACAGCGACTGCGCGAGATTGCGCTGGGTGAGCCACTGCCGCTCCCATTCGTTGTTCGCCTGGTTAGGCGTGAGATGGCTGATGGCAAGTGTCGGCACATACCACGTGTCGTGCTTCAACATGAGCTCGATGCACTCGTCGTCCATGATGTAACCGTGCTCGACGCTGTGTGCACCGAGCCGGATCGCGTTCTTCACTGCCTCGGGATTGGTCGCGTGCGCCATCACCTTGAGCTCGCGCTGGTGGCAGATCGCGAACGCCGCGCGCAGCTCGTCCTCGAGCAGGAAGGAGTGCCAGTGCCGGTCCCATGCCGGCCCCATGATGCCGCCGGAGAGATTGAGCTTGATGTGATCGACGCCGTTCTTGATCTGCTCGCGGATCGCGCGCACGAAACCGTAGGGGCCGTCGCATTCGAGCGCATGGCCCGAGGTGAGGAAATGCCCGGCGGTGGTGGTAAGAAAATGCCCGCACGCGAACAGCCGCGGCCCGACGTACTGGCCCGAGTCGAAGGCGCGCTTCCAGGCGACGTCCATGAAGTGATGCGTGCCGGCACAGCGAAAGCCGACGATGCCCGACTCGGTCAGCGCCGCCATCAGCCGGTGGCCGAACAGGGCGACCTGCTCGGCGAGCGGCATCTCGGCGAGCGACAGATAGTCCGGATGGACGTGGACGTCCCACAGTCCCGGCAGCAGGTAGGCACCGGCGAGATCGATCAGCTCGGCGTCGCCGCCTGCCGCCTTGCGGCCATCGGTCAGGATCTCGCTGATGCGGCCGCGCTCGATGACGACGCTCGCGCCCGAGCGCGGCTTCGGATCGATGCAGTCTATGAGGGTTGCATTGGTGAGGATGGTTCGCATGCGCTCGCTACCGGTTGTGTTCACTCGGGCTTGATGCCCGCATCCTGCGCGACCTTGAGCCAGCGGCGCGCTTCAGATTCGATGAAGGCGCGAAACTCCGCCGGCCCGCCGCCGGCCGGCTCGATGCCGCGGTCATTGAACGTCCTGACGACATCGGCCGAGCGCAGGATCGTGCCGATCTCGGCGGCCAAGCGCTCGACGATCGCCGCGGGCGTTCGCGCGGGCGCCAGCACGCCGAACCAGGTGCCACCGGCGAAGCCGCGCACGCCCGCTTCGTCCATGGTCGGCACGTCGGTCGCGAGTGCAGAGCGTTTCGGTGTCGCCACCGCCAGCGCCTTCAGCTTGCCCGCGCGCACCTGCGGCAGCACGACCGGCACGGTGTCGAAGGTCATCTGCACCTGGCCGCCGAGCAGATCCGCGATCGCCGGCGCGCTGCCCTTGTAGGGAATGTGGACGACATTGATGCCCGCCGCCGCCCGGAACGCCTCGCCCACCAGGTGGTTCGACGTGCCTTGACCGAAGGATGCGAAGTTGAGCGCGCCGGGCTTGGCGCGCGCGAGCGCGATCAGATCCTTGACCGTGGCGGCCGGCACCGAGGGATGCACGACGAGCATGAAGGGCACGCGTCCCACCAGCGTCACCGGCCGGAAGTCCCGCAGCGAATCGTAGGGGTGGTTCTTCACTAAAGCGCGGTAGATCGCGACCTCCGGCGAGGCGGCGAACGACAAGGTGTGAGCGTCGGGATCGGCCTTGACCACGATGCTCGCGCCGATCGTGCCGCTCGCGCCGGCGCGGTTGTCGACCACCACGGCTTGCCCGAACACGGCTGCGAGTCTTTGCGCGATCAGGCGCGCGGCGATATCCGTACTGCCGCCGGGCGGGTAGCCGACGATGAGCCGTATGGGCCGAGTCGGGTAAGCGCCTTGCGCGGCGGGGGCGGCAACACCGAGCGCCAACAGCGCTGCAAGCAATGCGAAACGCATCGAAAGACTCCCTTAAAAGCTTCCTTGCTGGTGCGCGCTTCCTGCGCGCGCCAGCAAGAGTACAGGCAAACCCTGGTTTAGAACAGAAACTGCGGCCGACCGCCGCCGCCACTATGTCGCGGATTGCCCGGCCGAGGCAACAGCGCGCCTTTGGTGCTGGGCTGGCCGGGCGCCAGGACGATCCGGCGTGGCGTGGATCTCCATGGCGAGATCGTGACGGCTGCCGCGTCCTCGCGCTACCGTGCCCGCAGGCGGCTTGATCCAGGTCAACTGGCAGCGCCATGCGGCGTGCAAGTCTGAGAATTCAGTCATGGCTACGGCGGAGGCATCGATGGCACGGGATACGAACGGCTCGACGCTCGCGGCCGCCGAGTCGCCGCAGCAAGCGAAGGCGAGCGCGCGGCGCGCCGGCGGTAGCGCGCGGGCCGTGACGGCGGGCGACACCCTTGCGCACCTCGGGCCCAAGAGCGCCGAGTCCGAGCGCATCGCGCGCCGTACCAGCGCGGCCCATACGGTCCAGGGCCTGGTGCTCACCGACCTGATCGCTCATGCACGCAACGGCGATCCCGCGGGCGAAACGCTACGCCAGTTGCAGGCCCTGATCGAGGGCGCTTCGCCCGACGAAGTCAAGGCGCTGCGCAAGGTGCTATTCCGGCGCGAAGCCGCGGAGGGCGAGGGAATCGACCCGGATAGCGTGCTCAGCCCGAACTGGCGCGAGGGCGCCTATCCCTACCGCAACCTGCTTTCGCGCAAGAGCTACGAGAAGCAGAAGTATCGCCTGCAGGTCGAGCTGCTCAAGCTGCAGGCCTGGGTGAAGGAAACGGGGCAGCGCATCATCATCCTGTTCGAGGGGCGGGATGCCGCCGGCAAGGGCGGCACCATCAAGCGCTTCATGGAGCATTTGAACCCGCGCGGCGCGCGCGTCGTCGCGCTGGAAAAGCCGAGCGAGGTGGAGCGTGGCCAGTGGTATTTCCAGCGCTATATTCAGAACCTGCCCACGCGCGGCGAGATCGTGCTGTTCGATCGGAGCTGGTACAACCGGGCTGGTGTCGAGCGCGTGATGGCGTTCTGCACCGAGGCGGAATACGACGAGTTCCTGCGCCAGACCCCCGAGTTCGAGCGCCAGCTCGTGCGCAGCGGCGTGCATCTGTTCAAGTTCTGGTTTTCGGTGAGCCGTCCCGAGCAGCGCCGCCGTTTCAAGGAGCGCCAGGTGCACCCGCTCAAGCAGTGGAAGCTCAGCCCGATCGACATGGCCTCGCTCGACAAGTGGGAGGAGTACACGCGGGCGAAGGAAGCGATGTTCTTGCACACCGACACATCGGACGCGCCTTGGACCGTGATCAAGTCGGATTGCAAGAAGCGCGCGCGCCTGAATGCGATGCGCTACGTATTGCAGCGGCTCGCGTATGCGCAGCGCGACATGGCTTTGGTTGGCCCGGTGGATCCCTTGATCGTGGGACGGCCCGCGCTGGTGTCGAGCGTCAGCGACGACCACATCCTCGCCACCGGGCGCGGCTGAGGCGGGCGCGGCCGCGCGGCACCTTGTAGTCTCATGTGGAAGGTGGACTCTCAGCCGGTGCGACTTGCTGCGGCCGGTAGCTTGAGCGGGTCTCCAGCGTGTGGGACATGGACGCGATCAGGGATGCGACGCCGAGCGTGACTGGCCATGACCGCGCGGGTGATGCTCGATGCTACAGTCCGCTCCGGCGCCGGTCATGGTCACCCGCGCTCGCCGCGCCCGCGGGTCGAGACCGGCTCGAGCCTCGACGTCAGTCCGGGCGACATCCAGCTCGTGTAGTCGCGATCGACGATGAGACCTTCGAGGCCGGGCGTGGCTGCGACGAGCTTCTTGCCTGCATCGACGCCGAGCACCATGATCGCGGTGGCGATGCCGTTCACGTCCTCCATCCGCTCGGCGACCAGCGTGACGTGATGCGGGCCTTCGGCCGGGGTGCCTGTGCGCGGGTCGAGGATGTGGTGGTAGCGCTTGCCGCCCTCGACGAAGAAGCGCTCGTAATCGCCCGATGACACGACGTACCCGGTGGTGACTGCGAGCGCCCCGAGCAGCTCGCCCGGCCGGCGCGGGTCACGAATGCCGACGCGCCAAGCTCTGTCGGGCGTGCGTGCCACGACATCGCCGCCGCCGTTGACCAGCGCGCGCGCGATGCCGTGGCTTGCCAGCACCTTCATGCCTTCCCGCAGGATGTAGAGCTTGGCGATGCCGCCCAAGTCGATGCGCTGGCCGGCGCGGCGCAGCGCGACCGTCCCCTTGTCCGCATCGACGACCACGTCACGGTAGTCGATGAGCGGTCTCTGGCGCTCGATCTGCGCCGCGTCGGGCCTGCTGGGATTGCGCGGATCGAAGCGCCAGCCTTTGAGCGAGCCTACCGTGATGTCGAACGCGCCGCCGGTGCGCTCGGAGACGCTGCGCGCCATCGCCAGCACCTCGCGTAGCTCTGCGGGTGCCGGCACGGCGTGCACGCCGGCGGCGTCGTTGATCGCGCTGACCACGCTGTGCGGATCGTAGTGGTTCATCATGGCCGATAGCCGCTCCATCGCGCGATACGCGGAATCCACGGCGAGCACGAGGTGGTCGCGGTCGGCGCCTTCGGCGCTGATCTCGACCACCGTCCCCATCAGCGCTCGCGACTCGCGGTGCGATTCGCGCTGCGGGACGCAAGCAGCGAGCCAGATCACCAGCGCGAGGACGAGCGCCATCCCCGCAGCACGATAACTGCGCAGCGCGGGTTGCTTTCGGCTCATGGCTTGTCTTCCCGAACGAATTTGATGTCCGTCAATTGGCTTCGATTGCTGCGTGGCAATAATCGGCCCAAGAGCACGCTCGGCCCGGCCGCGCGGGTATCGCCTGGGGGCTGGCATGCGGGCCAAGCCGGTCCGCCAGCGTGCAGCAAGCCTATTTTCATCCAGGGAGGGCAGCCATGAGCGAAGTCAAGCAAGCCGATACACACGAAGGCGATGGCCATGCGCCGCTCGCCGAAGCGAGCGCCACTGGCGCCTTGAACCGCCGCCGCTTCCTCGGCAATGCCGCGTTGCTGAGTCTGGCGGGCGTCGGTCTTGCCGCCTGCAAGGAATCGACAGTCGCCGACAAACCCGCCGCCCAGCCGGCGGCGTCGGCGGCGGCACCGGCCGGCGCAGCTGCGTCGTACGACGTGAAACCCGGGCAGCTCGACGAGTACTACGGACTGTGGAGCGGGGGCCATTCGGGCGAGGTGCGCGTGCTCGCCATTCCCTCCAGCCGCGAGATCCGGCGCATCCCGGTGTTCAACCCGGAAGCCATGACGGGCTGGGGCATCACCAACGAATCGAAGAAGATCATCGGCACCAAGCCCGACGGCAGCCTCAATTACACCACCGGCGATACCCATCACGTCCACGCCTCCTATGCGAACGGCACCTACGACGGCAAGTACGCCTGGGTCAACGACAAGATCCATAGCCGCCTGGGGCGCATCCGGCTCGACACCATGGAGTGCGACAAGATCACCGAGCTGCCCAACGTCCAAGGCTTCCACGGGGTGTTTCCCGACAAGCGCGACCCGGTCGACGCCGCCAAGAACCACACCACGCGCGTCTTCTGCGGCAGCGAGTTCCATATTCCGCAGCCGAACGACGGCAGCGGCATGGACGATCCGGCGAAGTACTTCGCGGTCTTCACCTGTGTCGACGCAGAGACGATGGAGGTGCGCTGGCAGTGCAAGGTCGACGGCAACATGGACCTGGTGGCCACGTCGTTCGACGGCAAGCTCGCCGCCGCCAACCAATACAATACCGAGAACGGCATGGTCTACGCCAACATGATGTCGGCGGAGCGCGATGCCTGCGTGTTCTTCAACGTCGAGCGCATCGAGGCGGCGCTCCAGGCCGGCAAGGTGTTCAAGATCGCAGGCTCCAGCGTGCCGGTGGTCGATGGCACGCGTGCGGCCAACGCCGACCCGAAGACGGCGCTCACCTGCTACGTGCCGGTGCCCAAGAACCCGCACGGCGTGAACGCGAGCCCCGACGGCAAGTACTTCGTCTGCGCGGGCAAGCTCTCGCCGACCGCGACCGTGATCGACCTCGCCCTGGTGCTCGACTGGTTCGAGGGCAAGCTGAAGGAGCCGCGCGACACCGTGGTGGCGGAGCCCGAGATCGGCTTGGGCCCCCTGCACACGGCCTTCGACGGCCGCGGCAACGCCTACACCACGCTGTTCCTCGACAGCCAGATCGTCAAGTGGAGCATCGACGCGGCGATCAAGGCGTTCAAGGGCGACAAGAACGCGAAGGTTGTCATCGACCGCGTGGACGTGCACTACCAGCCCGGCCACCTCAACGCCTCCATGAGCGAGACCCGCGAGGCCGACGGCAAGTGGCTGCTGGTCGGGTGCAAGTTCTCGAAGGACCGCTATCTGCCGGTGGGGCCGCTGCATCCCGAGAACGAGGTGCTGATCGACATCTCCGGTGAGAAGATGAAGTCGGTGCACGAAAGCTCGGTGTGGCCGGAGCCCCACGACTTCATCGTCGTGAAGCGCGACAAGATCAAGACCCGGCAGGTCTACACCATGGACGAGTTTCCGAACGCCGTGAAGGAGGTCGGCGGCTCCAAGATCGAGCGCAAGGGCAAGCAGGTGACCGTGCATCTCACTTCGGTCGCGCCGGCCTTCGGGCTCGCCGAGATCAAGGTGAAGCAGGGCGACGAGGTGACGGTCATCCTCACCAACCACGACAAGGTCGAGGACCTCGGCCACGGCTTCGCGATCCCGAAGTACAACGTCAACTTCATCGTCAATCCGCAGGAGACCAAGTCGGTGACGTTCAAGGCCGACAAGCCGGGTGTGTACTGGTACTACTGCACCCACTTCTGCCACGCTCTGCACCTAGAGATGCGCGGGCGGTTGATGGTGGAGCGCGCCTAGGTCTAGCGGGGTCAGTCTAGCGGCGCGGGTCCCAGCGCGGATCGATAGCACGGCCGCGGGCGCGCTGTGCGTGTGCGCCGCCAGCCCGAGAGGAGCAGCGATGCAACGCCGTCAGTTGTTGCAGTACGCAGGCGCCGCCTGCATCGCGCTGCCGCTCGCGGCGCAGGCGGCGCCGAGCTTCGCCGCAGCGCTCAACCTGGCGGGCCGTCAACGCATGCTCGCCCAGCGTCTCGCCAAGGCGTGGGTCATGCGCGGCCTGCGGATTGCGCCGCCACGAGCCGAAACCGTTCTCGCCGAATCGCTCGCTTCTCAACAGGCGCAGCTCGCGGAGCTGAGGAACTACACCCCGAGCGAAGGCGTGCGCGCGGCGCACGCCGAGCTCGAGCGCGGCTGGGCTACCTATCGCACGGCACTCGCCGCCTCGTCGAACCTGGCGGCAGCACAGGACGTGTACGATTTGAGCGAGCAGATGCAGGAGCGAGCGCACCGGCTCACACTCGCCTACGAGATGGGCTCGCGTTCGCCGGCCGCGGACCGACTCATCAACATCGCCGGTCGCCAGCGCATGCTTTCGCAGCGGCTGGCGAAGTTCTATCTGTTCGGGCTCTGGGGCGTGAACGCGGTGGCCGCGCGCATGGAGGTGAACTTTTCGCGCGCCGAATTCTCTTCGGGCATGAGCCAGCTCGGCGGCGCGGCGAACACCCTGGACGAGCAGCGTGCGGCGATCGAGGCACTCGATCGCGCCTGGGTGAGCTACCGCGCCTTGTTCGTGGGTGAAGGCTTCGTCAAGGTCGCGGCGGAGAAAGTCGTCGAAGGCAGCGAACAGATCCTGCCGCTCACGGAACGCGTGGTCGCGTTGTTCGAGCGCTCGGCCGCGACGCGCTAAGCGATTCGCGCGCCACCTGCGCGCATCGCGGCGCGCGCAGTGCGCGCCTGCGATCTTGCGTGCCCGGCTCGGGATTGATGCTTGTCAATCGCCGCACGCGGCGCAAGCCCTACCATGGGCCGCTGTCGAGGCTCTCTTGCCATTTTCCTTCCGATGAATCGCATCGTATCGCTGTGTTGCGGCGGCTTGATCGCGCTCTCGCTGCTGCTCGCGCCCGTGCGCGCGGCCGAGCAAAGCTCGTACGAAAAGCCGCTGCCGGCGCAGATCACGACCGACCCGGATCTGTGCGCGCACGCACCGTGCCGCGAGGTGGTCCCCAAGGCGGACAGCTTCTCGCCGCGCAAGGGCCGCCCGGCATACGTCGAGGCTTACGCCACGCACGAGGGGCGGCGCACGCTCATCGGTTATGCGTTTCTTTCCACCGACATCGTCGACATCCCCGCGTATTCCGGCAAGCCGATCGTGACCTTGATCGGCATGGACACGAAGGGCATCGTCACCGGCGTGAAGATCCTCCAGCACAGCGAGCCGATCCTGCTGGTCGGGATCCCCGAAGCGGCGCTGACCAGATTCACCATGCAGTATGTCGGCAAGTTCGTGGGCGACAAGATCGACGTGGGCGCATCGCGCGAAGGCTCGATCGGCGTGGATGCGATCAGCGGCGCCACGGTCACGGTGATCGCCGAGAATCAGGTGATCCTGCGCTCGGGCTACGAGATCGCGAAGCAGGCCGGCATCATCAAGGCGAAGGAGCGCGCGCGCGCGCGCTTCGCCCCGTTCACCGCAGCGCTCGACTGGCAATCGCTGCTGAAGGACGGCTCGGTGCGCCGTCTGAGGGTGGAGCCCGAAGACCTCGGCGAACGCGGCACCGGCGAGCCCTATATCGACATGTACTTCGGCTACCTCAACGTGCCCTCGATCGGGCGCAGCATCCTCGGCGAGGACAACTACCGCCGGCTGATGGCGGGCTTGAAGCCCGACGAGCATGCCATCTTCATCATCGCGAACGGCAGCTCGTCGTTCAAGGGCTCGGGCTTCGTGCGCGGCGGCATCTACGATCGCATCCAGGTCGCGCAAGAGCTCGACACCTTCACCTTCCGCGATCTCGACTATCTCAATCTCTACGGCGTCCATGCGCCGGGAGCCCCGAGCTATCGCGAATCCGGAATCTTCATCATCCGCTCGGCGAGCTTCAGCGCGGCCTACCCATGGCAGCTCGTGTTCCTCGGCAACCGCGTCGACCAGCAGACGGGGCAGCGTTCATTCGCCAACTTCGACCGCGACTACTGGCTCGCCGATCGTTATCTCGACGGGGGCCGGCCGGACTACCGGCGCCCGCTGCCGGGCTGGGTGAAGATCTGGCAGCAGCGCTGCGTGGAAATCGTGCTGTTCATACTGGTGCTCGCGGCGGCATGCGTCTTGTACGCCGCGCGCGATTTCCTGGTGCGCCGTGCGAACCGCAAGGACAAGCGCTGGGTGTCGGCGCCGAAATACGCGCTGTGGGTGGTCAGCATCGGTTTCGTCGGCTTCGGCCTGCTGGCGCAGCCCTCGATCACGCAGGTGCTCACGTGGTTTCATGCCATATTGTTCCGCTGGGAGTGGGGCTTGTTCCTGACCGATCCCTTCATCTTCCTGTTCTGGATGTTCATCATCGTCACGACGTTCTTCTGGGGGCGGGGGATGTTCTGCGGCTGGCTCTGCCCTTACGGCGCACTCACCGAGCTCGCCCACAAGATCGCAGGCAAGCTCGGGCTCGCGCGCTTCCAGGGCAATCTTCCGCACTGGTTGCACCAGCGCCTCAAGTGGACCAAGTATTTCGTCTTCGCGTTGCTGCTCGGCGTATCGTTCCACTCGATGGGGCTGGCCGAGAAGCTCGCCGAGGTCGAGCCGTTCAAGACCACATTCCTGGTCGGCGTGTGGAACCGCTCGTGGCCGTTCGTGACCTTCTGGACCGCGCTGTTTATCGCCGCGCTGTTCATCGAGCGGCCGTTCTGCAAGTACCTGTGCCCGCTCGGCGCGAGTCTCGCCGTGCCTTCCACCTTCCGCTGGTGGGGGCTCAAGCGCAAGGCCGAGTGCGGGCCGTGCGAAGCCTGCGCCGTCGGTTGCGCCGCGCGCGCGATCGACCAGTCCGGGCGCATCGATCAGCGCGAGTGCATGCTCTGTCTCGATTGCATGGTGATGTATTACGATGCGCACGCCTGTCCGCCGCTCGCCAAGGAGCGCAAGCAGCGAGCGCGCGGTAGACAGGCGCTGACGCCGATCGGCGCCGACGGCTACTACATACCCATCGTGCCGGTGGCGGCGGCCGCGGTGCCACCTGCGCAGCCGCGCTGGTCGGCGCTCGCGTGGCTTCGCGCCGAGCTGATCGACCATCTGTTGCCGTGGAGCGGCAAGTATCGCTTTCGTCCGTTCGTGGTGCAGGCGGGCGGACTGGCGCTGGCGGTGCTGGTCACCTGGACGTGGCTCCTCGGCGCGGCCGGCAAGCTCGGCCCCGGCATCATTCTCGGCTGGTGGCTCGCGTGGAGCGTCTACGAGCTCATCGTGCGCATGCAGTGCAAGCCCTACGTCAAGGAAGGTCCGTGGTGGGGCCGGCGTTTCCGGGCGGCGACCTGGGCCGATATGGTTTCCTACGTGAGCATGAAGAACCTCCTCGTCGGCGCCGCGCTGTTCCTCGCCATGAAAGGGGTCGGGGTGCTCGGCTTCCTGCGCGGCATGCCGGAGCTGCGTTGGCTCTACTGACCGTGGCCGCGCGAATCGCACGCGCCGCGGTCGCGGCGCTGCTCGCGCTCCTCGGCGCCGCCGCGCACGGGGCGGAGCACGTTGTACGCCCCGGAGAATCGATCGCCGCGGCGGTGCGGCTCGCTAGCGCCGGCGATACGGTCGCCGTGGAGCGCGGCGACTACGTCGAGAATATCGTCATCGACAAGCCGCTGCGGCTTCTCGGACGCAACCGGCCGACCGTGAGCGGCGCCGATCGCGGCGACGTCATCCGCGTCAAGTCGCCCGATGTCGCCATCGAAGGCTTCATCATTCGCGACAGCGGCCGCGATCTCACGGCGCAAAACGCCGGCATCTATGTCGAGCCAGGCGCCCACCGACCCGTGATCCGCGCCAACGATCTCGCCTACAACCTGTTCGGCGCCTGGGTCGAGGGAGTCGAGACGCCCGTCATACAAGGCAACCTGATCACCGGGCTGCGCGAGGTCCAGAGCGCGCAGCGCGGCAACGGCATCCAGCTCTACAACACCCGCGGCGCGCAAGTCCTCGACAACCATATCAGCTTCACCCGCGACGGCATCTACGTCGATGTCTCGCACCACGCGCTGTTTCGCGGCAATCGCATGCACCACGTGCGTTACGGCACGCACTACATGAACTCGTACTACAACGTGTGGGAGAAGAACGAGACCTACTTGAACCGCGGCGGGCTCGCGCTGATGGAAGTGCGCGACCAGGTCGTGCGCGACAACCTCGCCTGGGGCAACACCGATCACGGCATCATGCTGCGCACGATCCAGGACGCGGTGGTCGAACGCAACGTCGTCATCGGCAACGGCAAGGGCTTTTTCGTCTACGACGCCGAGTACAACACCTTGCGCGACAACCTGGTGATGGGCAACCGCGTCGGCGTGCACCTCTGGGCGGGATCCTATCGCAACGCCGTGGACGGCAACGACTTCATCAACAACCACGAGCAGATCCGCTACGTCGCGAGCCGCGACCAGCGCTGGGGTTTAAAGCGCGGCAACTACTGGAGTAACTACACCGGCTGGGATCGCGACGGCGACGGCGCCGGCGACACCGCCTACGAAGCGAACGACATCGTCGATCGCCTCACCACGACGCATCCGATCGTGAAGCTTCTGATCGCGAGCCCGGCGGTGCAGGCATTGCGCGCCGCCGCGCGCGCGTTTCCGCTGCTGCGCGCGCCGAGCATCGTCGAGCTGCGGCCGCGCATGCGCCCGCACCATGCCGACTGGAGACGCTGGCTTGAGCACGGCGGTCATTGACGTCGCCGGCGTGAGCCGCAGCTTCGGCGAGGTGCGCGCGCTCGCCGACGTGAGCCTGTGCGTAGGCGAGGGCGAGCTGCTCGGCTTGATCGGCCACAACGGCGCGGGCAAGAGCACGCTCATCAAGCTCATGCTCGGTCTCATCGCGGCCGATGCGGGCGAAGTACGCATCGCCGGTGCGCCCGTGCGCGGGCGCGGCTTCCGCGACGTGCGCCGGCGCATCGCCTACCTGCCCGAGAGTGTGGTGTTCTACGACAACCTGAGCGGGCTCGAGACGCTCGAGTTCTTCGCCGATCTGAAGGGCGTGGCGCGCGCCGCCTGCCCGGCCTTGCTCGACGAGGTGGGTCTCGGCGCCGCGGCCGCACGCAACGTGCGCGGCTACTCGAAGGGCATGCGGCAGCGCCTGGGCTTCGCTCAGGCCCTGCTCGGCAAGCCCGAGATCCTGTTCCTCGACGAGCCCACCGGCGGGCTCGACCCGGAAGGCATCCGCGAGTTCTACGCCATCCTCGCGCGCCTGAAGTCGCGCGGCGTCACCGCGGTGCTGTCCTCGCACAATCTCGCCCAGATCGAGGAGCGGGTCGATCGGCTCGCGCTGTTGCAGCGCGGGCGGCTGAAGGCCGCCGGCAGCGTGGCGGAGCTGCGCGCCGGGTTGAACCTGCCGCTCGCGATCATCCTCAAGCTGCGCGCGGGCGGCGCCGGCGCCATGCGCGAGGCGCTCGGGTCACTCGAGGGTTGCGCGCTGCGCGTCGAGGACGGGCTCGCCGAGGTGCGCTGCCCGCACGAGCGCAAGATGGCCGTGCTGGAGATCATCGCCGCGCACGCCGGCGCGGTCACCGACATCGACATCCGCGAGCCCTCGCTCGAGGACGTGTTTCTCGGCTACGCGGAGAGCTGACGATGGCGCTGCTGGAATTCGGGCAGGTCGCGGCGATCGCGCGCAAGGAGCTGCGCGAGCGGCTGCGCTCGCGCTGGGTGCTCGCGGTCGCCGCCGTGTTCACGCTGTTCGCGCTCACCATCGCGTACTTCGGCGCGGCGCAGCAGGGCACGATCGGCTTCAAGGGTATCGAGCTCACGATCGCGAGCCTCGTCAGCCTCGCGATCTACCTAGTGCCCCTGATTGCGCTCATCCTCGGCTACGACGCGATCGTGGGCGAGCGCGAGCGCGGCTCGCTGGACCTGTTGCTTTCGCTGCCGCTCACGCGCGCCGAGCTGCTGCTCGGAAAATTCCTGGGGCTCGCTTCCGCGCTGGCGGTATCGACGTTCGCGGGCTTCGGCCTGGTCGGCATCCTGCTCGTGGTGCAGGGCGGTGCCGGCGCCGCCTTTCATTACGCGGGCTTCATGCTGAGCGCGATCCTGATGGGCATGGCGTTTCTCGCCCTTGCCGTGCTGGTGTCGGTCCTGAGCGCGAGCAAGACGGCCGCGAGCGGTATCGCGATCACGCTCTGGTTCGCGTTCGTCCTGGTCTACGACCTGGTCCTGCTCGGAGTGCTGGTGCTGAGCGAGGGCCGCTTGCCCGCGAGCGTCTTGGGCGCGGCCCTGCTCGCCAATCCCGCCGACGTGTTTCGCGTGCTCAACGTGTTCAGCCTCGAGCAGGTGAAGACGCTCTACGGGCTTTCGACCGTCGCGGCGGACACGCTGACCTCGCCCTGGCTGCTGAGCGCGGCGATGCTCGCGTGGATCCTCCTGCCGCTCGCGCTGGCGTTCCGCAAGTTTCGTCGCTCATGATCAGGAGATACGCATGATGCGTGGACTTGTCTGTGTAGCCGTGCTCGCGCTCGCGGCCTGTCAGCCGCAGCAGCCGGTCGCGCCGAAAGCGCTCGGCGCCGACACCGTGTGCGTGCTCGACGGCATGACGCTGGCGGATTATCCCGGGCCGAAGGCGCAGATCCTGTACGCCGACGGCAAGACCGACTTCTTCTGCGATACCGTGGAGATGTTCGCCATGATCTTGCAGCCCGAGCAGAAGCGCGCGGTTCGCGCCGTGTACACGCAAGACATGGGCAAGGAAGACTGGCGCGCGCCGCGCGGCAACTGGATCGACGCGCGCGCGGCCTATTATGTCGCCGGATCGCCGCTGCGCGGCGCGATGGGCCCGACGTTCGCTGCGTTTGCGGCACGCGAGGATGCCGAGGCATTCATGCGCAAGCATGGCGGCAAGATGCTGCGCTTCGACGACGTGACCCCGGAGATGGCGGACCTGCGCGGCGGCGCCACCCGTGACGAGCGGATGTAGTCATGGCGAGTTTCTATCGCAATCTCTCCGCCGACGAGGTGGCGACCCTCGACCGGCTCTCGCGCCTGTTGATCGAGTTGCGCGAGAATCGCGAGCGGCTGCTGGAGCGCCACGGCGCGGCCGACGAAGCCGCGCTCATCGCGCGCATCCGCGACGGCGATATTGCCGAGCACCCCGCCTACGAGGACTACCTCGGCGCCGCGATCATCGCGGCGACGCGCGAGGCGATCCGCGCCGATCTGAAGCAATACATGCTGAGCATCGACACGCGATGAACGTCCTGCTGGATCTTTCGGCACGGCTGATCGACGAGCTCGGCGAGCAGCTCGCATCCCCGCCGCAGCTCGCACACGACGCGCTGCTCGTACGCCTGGACAACGGCGTGGCGCTCGAGCTGCGGTTCACGCCCGCGGGCGAATACTCGATCGGCTGGAGCCACGGCGACACCTCTATGCGGATCGATACCGCGCCCGTGCACCCGGAGCTTGCGACCTATCCAAATCATTTGCACGGCCGCGACGGCACGGCGCGCGCCGATCCGTTGACCGATCCACAGCGCTCGCCGTGGGAGAACTTGCGCGCGGTGATCGAGCACGTGCGTGCCGATCCGCTGCTGCGGGAGCTGTAGTCACGAGCAACAAGAGCGCAAGGTGGCCGCTCAGCCTGGCGATATCGCGGCACGCGGCAGGAGCGATCCGGGTGCGCGGTGAGCGGCCTCCCGGTCTTCCTTCTCCACCCGTTCTACCCAGCGCCGGACGATGACGACCAGCGCGACCATGACTGCGATCGCGAGCGCCACCAGCCAATAGTTGATGCCGGCGGGACTGTCGAGCGCGGCGGCGATCTGGTCGCCGAAGAACGTCGTCACGAGGGTTCCCGGCAGCATGCCGATCAGCGTGCCGAGCAGGTACTGCCATAGGCGCAAACGCACCGCGCCCGCGACCATTCCGACCACGACGAAGGGTGCCACCGGTGCGATGCTCACCGCGATGGCCGCGCTCAGCCCGCGCCGGCGCAGGACCTCGCTGGTCCGATTCAGGCGCCGGCCCGCGATTCGCCGCACACTGTCGCGCGAGACGGCGCGGCCGGTGTAATACGCGGCAAGCGCCGACAGCGCG
Organism: Burkholderiales bacterium; assembly: GCA_020848435.1. GTDB lineage: Bacteria > Pseudomonadota > Gammaproteobacteria > Burkholderiales > WYBJ01 > WYBJ01. Next base: position 50,673 of record JADLAC010000030.1, read on the forward strand.
ATCCCGCTCATGCCGATGACGAATCCCATCGTCGGGCCGTACGCCACCGAGGCGAACAGGGTCAGCAGCGGCCGCGGAAAAAGCGTGAACGCGACCGGAACGTAGGCGAGGATCACGGCGATCGGCGACCAGGACACGTCCGCCGCCGCGCGCGCCCAGCCGATGATACGATCGGCGGTCAGCCAATCGGCCAGCGGCGTGTAACGCCACGCCAGGAATAGCGCGAGGAACACGCAGCCTATCGGCACGATTCGGCTCCACGCCGGCCCGCCGCGCGAGCGACGCGTATCGGGCGAGAAGAAATCGATGAGCTGGTCGAGCGCGACCGGCTGCTCCGGATCGGCTACCGCGGCCAGCGTATCGGTACCCGCCGGCTCCTCTTCGTCCTCGATCCGGCGTAGCGTGCGCGCATCGCAGTGCAATTGGCGGATGGCGGCGTGCAGCGAGCCCTGGGCCGCGACCTCGGCTCGCAGCCGCTCGGGCGTCACGCCGAGGTGCTCGGCCAGCAACACATCGCGCGCGGCGCGCACGGCCCTCCTGGATGCTTCATCGTCGCGGGCATCGAGCGTGATGTCGCATTCGGTATCGACGCCCATCGAGCGATTGGACAGGTTCGCGGAGCCGATCCGTAGCCAGCGGTCATCGACCACCGCGATTTTGGAGTGCACGTCGATGCACGTGCCGTCCTGCAAGCCGGGCGTGTACGGGTAATAGACCTCGAAGCGGCCTCGCGTGTCGGCGGCGCGCAGCGATTTCACGACCCGGATGCGCAGCGCGGTCATGGTCGCTTCCTCGAGCCAGCCATGGCTCAAGCGCCGCGTCACGACCGCGATCTCGGGCGGGTCGGGCTGCGCCAAGCGCTGCGCCAGCGCGGCGCGGATCGTCTCGGAGGTGAAGTACTGATTTTCGAGGTAGATGTACGATTCCGCGGCGCGAATCATGTCGACGTAGAGCGCTTCCACTTCTTTGACCGCGCCGGCCGTCGCGTTGGTATCGGGGATCGTGCGCGAGATGGCCGCATCGATGGCGCTGAATTGCGGCTCGAGATCGTCCGGCCACGCATCCCTATGGACGCGCGCCGGGGGTATGACGTAGCCGGTCGCCCGGTGCCAGCGGTCGCGGGCGAGCCGGCCCAATGCGCGCGCGGCGTCCCCGTCGAGTGCGATCATGGCGTCGTGAAACGGCGGATAAGGCGTGCCCTCGACGCTGCGGCGTTTGTCGTCGGCAGCGTGCTCGCAGGTATCCCAGCGCTTCGAGGTGAGGTCCAGCCCGCCGCAGAAGGCGATCGAATCATCGATGACCGCGATCTTCTGATGGTGCGAGCCGCCGACGGGGTGGGTGTTGTCGTAGCGCAGGTGCACCCGCCGGCGCGGCTTCCACCCCAGGCCGTAAATGGGCCGGGTCTCGCGATCGGTCCCGAATATCATGGGATAGTCCCAGATGAGGACGTAGATGCGCAGGCGCCGGCGGCGGCGAACGAGGTCGTTGAGGAAGTCGCCCAGCAGCACGTGGGGCGTGGCGCCGTCGAAGTCGAGCGGCGTACGGCTGTCGAAATCCCACGCCAATATGATGATCGACTCCTGAGCGTGCTCGGCGGCGCGGGCGAAGCTGCGGAAGTAGCTCTCCGCGTCGATCAGCGGGGCAGCGCGGCCGGCATGGGCGACGTGCGCGCAGTTGCGTCCGGGCGCGAACAACTCGGCGCCCTCCCGATAGGACGTGAGGCTATCCATCGGTCTTGCGCGGCCCGCGATGGGAGAGGGTAAAGAACATAGGCGAACGCGTTCGTGCGCTCCGGAGTCGGTTCCCGAAATGCACGATGAGCACCAATTGGACCCGGGGTAACACGGCGTCGAGCGGCAATTCTGGCCACTCGGGATACCAGACGCGCACAATTGCACCGCTCGGCGCGTGGCGCGCCGAGCGATTGACACGTCGTCCGAGGCTTTACGCCGGAAACTTCGAGCGTGCGCGGTCGAATAACGCCCGGCGGCGCCCCGTGGTCATGTCACGGTCACTGCGAACGGATTCCGGCCTCGTCGATCACCTTGCTCCAGCGCGCGAGCTCGTTGCGAATGCGCTCGCGCAACTGTTCCGGCGTGCTGCCGGTCGGCACCAGTCCGAGCGCATCGAGCTGCTTGACGAAGCCCGCATTGACGACCGCATTGCGTATCTCCGCGTTGAGCTTGGTGACGACGGGCGCGGGCGTGCCCGCGGGCGCGAGAATGCCGTACCAGGTCGAAACGTTGAAACCCGGCAACCACTCGGCGATCGCCGGCAGGTCGGGATACCAGCGAATGCGCTCGGTATGACCAACCGCGAGCGCGCGTGCCTTGCCCGAGGCGATCGCCGGCCCGGTGTAGGTGACGCCGCCGAAAAGCGCGTGGGTGCGCCCGCTGACGACATCGAGCAACGCGGGCCCGCCGCCCTTGTACGGCACGTGCACGAACTCGGCCTTGGTCATGCTTTTCAGCAGCTCGATGCCGAGATGATTCGGCGTGCCCATCCCGGGCGAGCCGAGCAGGATCTTGCCGGGCTGCGCCTTGGCGAGCGCGACCAGCTCTTGCACGCTTTTTACCGGTGTGGCCGCGTGCACGATCAGCAGGTACGGTGCGTCGGTGAGGAGACCTACGTGAGCATAGCTCTTGATCCCGTCGTACGGCACCTTCGCGTTGTACGCCGGCCCCACGACCAAGCCGCCGGAGGTGCCGAATAGCAGCGTATAACCGTCGGCCGCGGCCTGCGCGCCCAGGCTATGACCGACGACGGCCCCTGCCCCCGGCCGATTGTCGACCACCACCGTCTGGCCCATCCTGTCTGCCAGCCAGGCGCCGATCAGGCGCGCCGGCGGATCGGTGCCTCCGCCCGGCGGATACGGAACGATGAGACGCACGGGTCGATGCGGATAGTCCGATTCGGCGGCGCAGGCGGCCAGGGCACAGCCGAGCGCCGCCGCAGCGCAGGCCAAGCGAGTGGCGCTTGTGGGCGTGAACATGACACCTCCTCCAAATCCTGCATCGCGCGATCAACGCCGGCTGGCCGACTGTAGCCCCTTGGCCGGCGATTCGCAATGCGCCGGCGCCCTGGCGTGTCCGGGTTTGCAGCGCGTGGTCTGTCCGGTTGATAGCACGTGGTCTGTCCGGTTGATAGCACGTGATCTGTCCGGTTGGTAGCACGTGATCTGTCCGGTTGGTAGCATATGATCTGTCGGGCGCCGCCCAAGGGTTGCCGAGCCGGCGGATCTCGCGTGCAATGACTTGCGGCCTTTTTTTGCGCGCGCGTAAACTAGCGGCCAATGAGAGCGCGTGTCAGCGCGCCCACGTTCGAAAGTTTTCCCCAGGAAAGATCGGCCCATGATGCGATGGACCACTGCGGCTGCGCGTGCGCTCGCGGCACGCGCCTCGATAGCGCTCGGCAAGACCGGCCTGATCGTTGTCGCAACAGCATGCGCGGCGAACGCTTACGCCCAACCCCAAGGCGCCTATCCCAACCGGCCGGTACGTTTCGTCGTGCCTCTGGCCGCCGGCGGTGCGATCGATATTGCGACGCGGTTGTTCGCGCAGAAGCTCGCGGAAGCGCTCGGCCAGCAGTTCGTGATCGACAACCGGCCCGGCGCCGGCGGCATCATCGGCGCGGATATCGCCGCCAAGGCGCCGCCGGACGGCTACACGCTCATGATGGGCTCTATCAGTCATACCGTGCTGCCGGCATTGCACAAGAAGCTTCCGTACGACATCGTGCAAGATTTTGCGCCCGTGTCGATGCTGGTGAGCTTTCCGTTCCTGCTGCTCGTACATCCCTCGATCGCCGCGAAATCAGTACCGGAGCTGATCGCGCTCGCCAAGGCGAAACCGGGGCAGATACATTACGCCTCGGGGGGCAACGGCTCCACGGCACACTTGTCGGCGGAGCTGTTCAAGAGCATGACCGGGATCAACCTGGTGCACGTGCCCTACAAGGGGACCGGGCCGGCGTTGAACGCTTTTCTCGCCGGCGAGACGGGCGTCGCCTTCTACTCGGTTTCGGCGACGCTCGCGCACGTGAAATCCGGACGCCTGCGCGCCCTGGCGACCACCGGGAAGAAGCGCTCCCCCTCGGTTCCCGACGTGCCGACGGCGATCGAAGCGGGCGTCGCCAATTTCGAGACCGGCTCCTGGGCGGGGACGCTCGCTCCCGCCGGAACGCCTCGGCCGATCATCGTCAAGCTCCATGGCGAGCTCATGCGCATCCTCGCGCTGCCGGAGGCGAAGGAGCGCATCGCCGCGCTCGACTTCGAGCCCGTGGGCAGTACCCCGGAGCAGTTCGCGGCCGAAATCCGCAAGGAAGTCGGCCGTTGGGCCAAGGTGGTGAAGGAATCCGGCGCGAAGCTTGACTAGCCACATGGACGACTGGGCCGAGGCGCTCGATTCGCCCGGCGATTTCGCCTCCCTGGCCGGTGCTGCCGGCGCTGCCGGCGCATCTCGGCTTCTCGGCGCCCGCGTCGGAGCCGTAGGCCCGGATCGGGCCGGAGAGCATTTGGAATCCGGCGCGAGGCTCGTTTGGCGCAAGAATCGGAGAAAGGCTTCATGGCACGCGTTGCATTGATCAACGAGAACGCCCGGCCGGACCTCGGCGATCTGGTCGTCAGAATCCGCGGCGAGCGCGGCGGGCGCTTGCTGAACATCTTCCAGATGCTCCTGCACAGCCCCGCGCTCGCCGCCGCCTGGCTGGAGCAGGTGAGCGCGGTGCGCTGGAAGACCGAGCTCGACGGCAGACTGCGCGAGCTCGTGATCCTTCGCGTCGGCGCGCTCAATCGCTCGGACTACGTGTTCAAGGCGCACGTGCCTGCCTATACCGCCAAGGAGGGCTTGAGCCTGGAACAATGCCGTGCCGTCGCCGACTGGCGCGATTCGGCGTTTTTCGCTGCGCGCGAGCGCGCGGCGCTAGCCTACACCGATGCCATGACCCGTGATGTCCAGGTCCCTGCAGCGGTGTTCGACGCGCTGCGGGCGCACTTCAGCGAGCGCCAGATCGTCGAGTTGACGGTGCTGATCGGCACGTACAACATGCACACGCGGGTGCTCGAGGCGCTGGAAATCGATCCGAACGCGTGAAGTCGCGCTAGCCGCGTGCGCCGCCAGCGAATCGGCCGATCAGTGCAGCGCGCTCATCGAGTCTGAAGTCGAGAAGTATGCGAAGCTCGTGAAGCAGGCCGGAATCACGGCGAACTGAGCATGGGGGCGATGGCGCTTGGACTAACGCATTCAAGCATTCGATCCTGGAGGACAAGATGACGTTCTATCGACTCGCCGAGCTCGAGCGTATCGGCACTGCCGTCGACGCGAAGTCGGCTGGGGAGCGGCCCGCCATTCGCGGCGAGCGCATGGAGCTCGGCTACTATCGCTATCCCGCCGGAACCCGCAAAGCGCCGCACGCTCATCCGCAAGAGCAGATCGTCGCCGTCATCAAGGGGCGATTGGGCTACCGTGTGGGCGCGGACGTGCGCATCCTGGGTCCAGGCGAGGCGGTACGCATCCCGCCCAATGTCGAGCACGACAACTGGGCGTTGGATGAGGACGTGGAGTTCATAAGCTGCAAAGCCTGACCGCTATCGGAGGAGAACATCATGCTGGAACGCTTCTACATCACGCCCGAGTCGACGTACAAGTTCGGCGGCAACTACAAGGTCATCTATACCCCCGTGGTGGTCGTCAAGACCGACGATCACGCCCACATCTACCTGGCGGGTCGCACCGCGCGTGCGTTGAACGGGGATGTCGAGCCCGTGGGCGACATGCGCGGCCAACTGCGCAAGGTGTGCGAAGCGATCCAGATCGCGCTGGAATCGGTCGGCGCGACGCTTGCCGATACCACCCGCACGATCACCTACACGACCGACATGAAGGCCTATTTCGCCGCGATCGACGAACGCTGGAAGTTCTTCAAGGAGCCGCTGCCCACGAGCACCTTGATCGGCGTCGCCTGCCTCGCCATGCCGGAGATGTTGGTCGAGATCGAGGTCGAGGCGATCATCGCGACCGAGCGCTTGCGCTTGCCCGCGAAGGGCAGCGCGCAGGTCGTTCAAACATCCTGCTAGCCGTCGGCCTTGATGCCCGCACGCTGGACCACCGCGCCCCAGCGCGCGACATCATCGCGCACCCTTTGAGCGAACTCCTCAGGCGTGCTCGTCCTCGGCTCGCCGCCGACCAGGACGATTCTTTCCTGGACGTGCGCCAGCTTGACCGCGGCAATCACCTCCGCGTTGAGCCGGCGCACGATCGCGGCCGGCGTGCCGGCCGGTCCGGCCAGGCCGCCCCATCCATCGGCGGTGACATTGAAGCCCGATTCGATGAAGGTGGGAACTTCCGCAAGCTGACTCGACCGTTTCGCGCTCGCCACGCCGAGGGCGCGCAGGCGATTCGATCGTATGTGCGCGATCGCCGAAGGTATCGCGGTGATGCCGCCTTCCACCTGTCCCGAAACCATGTTGATCACGGCCGGCGCGCTGCCGACGAAGGGCACATGCACCGCCGGAAACTTGGCTACACCGATGAACAACTCCATCGCCAGGTGCTGGACGCTGCCGTTGCCAGAGGATGAATACGTCATGGCGCCCGCCTTCTTGTTCGCATAGGCGACGAATTCCGCCACGCTCTTCGCGGCAACGCTCGGATGTACGACGAGGACGTTCGGATAGTCGGCCACCAGCGACATCGGGGCGAAATCCTTGAGGGTGTCGTAGGGCAGGCTGCGCCGCAGCACCGCGTTGAGAGGAAAGGGCGTGCTCAGCCAAACCAGGGTGTAGCCGTCGGGCGTAGCCTTGCTGCCGAGGCTGTAAGCGATGATGCCGTTCGCGCCGGGGCGGTTGTCGTAGACGACCTGCTGGCCGAGCATCTCGGTGATGCGGGCGCCGACCGCTCGCGCCAGCGTATCCGATACGCCTCCCGCCGGGAAATCGATGATGAGCCGAATCGGCCGCGCCGGCCACTTCGATTCCGTGCTCTGCGGCTGGCCGAGGGCGGAAGCGGCGAGAAACACCGCGGGAAGCAGCGGTAAGGTTTGGAGACGGCCGGCCGGAATGCTTGCCATGGGACCCTCCTCGATGAAATGAGATCTCGCCCCGCGATCGCTCGCTACTGCGGGATCCTGAGACGCGCTGGCTCCATCAGTGCTTCCACCTCGATCTCCACCAGCATGTCGGGCATGCCCAGTCGGCTGATGCCGAGCAGGGTACTGGTGGGCAAGGGTTCCTTGAAGAACTTGAAGCGCTCGTCGCACACGCGGTAGTACTCGTCGATGTCGGTGGTATAGGTGGTCGTCTTCACCACGTCGGCGAAGGTCGCGCCGACCGACGCGAGCGCTTGTTCGATGTTCTCGCAAACGAGGCGAATCTGGCCGCGCATGTCGCCTTTCGGATGGACATCCCCATTGGGCAATCGCGCCGTGCGGCCCGCGAGGTAGATGTGTGCGGCCTCCGAGGTCTTCACGACCACCACCGGGGTGTACAACACCTTGTTGTTGCCGCCGGTCGTGTAGGTCGTCTTGGGCGTAACGTAGAAGCGCTCGAACATGTGACTCTCCAAAGGTCGATGGAGCGGGAAGGCGCCGAGGCGCCCATCCGCTGGCGCGCCGCGGCGATGTCTTCGGCCGAAGACTACTCTACACGGATGCCGATGCCACGGATGATCTTGTCCCAGGTATCGAAGTCGGCCTTGAGGAAGCGGGCGAACTCCTCGGGGCTGCCCGACTTCACCTCCAGCCCCAAGCCGGCGAGCTTGGATTTCACTTCGGGCACCTGCACCATCTTAGTGAATTCGCCGTTGAGTTTTTCCACGATCCCCCGAGGCGTGCCGGACGGCACGAACGTGCCATACCACGAAAACACGTCGAATCCCGGCAACCCCGCTTCCGCTACGGTGGGCAACTCAGGCACGAGCGACGAGCGCGCCGCGCTGGATACGGCGATAGCCCGAAGCCTGCCCGCCTGCACGTGCGGTAACGACGCCGGGACGACAGCGAAAGAAAAGGTGACATGCCCGCCGACCAGCTCGCTCACCGCCGGGGCGATGCCTTTGTAGGGCACGTGCAGGATGTCGACCTTGGCCATCGATTTCAGCAGTTCGCCGGCGAGATGCGAGCCGCCGCCAACCCCGCCCGAAGAGTACGTCAGCTCGTTCGGCTTCGCCCTGGCCAGCGCGATCAACTGTTTCACCGAGCGAACGGGCAGGCTCGGGTGCACGATGAGCAGGTTGGTGGCGGTGGCCAGGTAGCTCACCGCGGCGAAGTCCTTGAAGGGATCGTACGGCAGCTTGCTATACAGGCTCGCATTGTAGGTTTGCGAATTGGAAGAAATCAGGAGCGTGTGGCCGTCGGCGGGCGAACGGGCCACCAACTCCGCGCCGAGTATGCCGTTGGCGCCCGCTCTATTCTCCACCACGACCGGCTGGCCCCAGGCGGCATTGAGCCGGGCGCCGGTGACGCGTGCCACGGTGTCCACGCCGCCGCCAGGTGCGAAGGGGACGACGTAGCGTATGGGTTTGCTCGGGTAGGTCTGAGCGCCGGTCGGACCGGCGTAGGCAGCGGCAATCCCGACTAACGCTGCCAAGGCGTATGTGTTCGCATGCATACCTGGCCTCCCATGCCGGAAGAACGACTATCAGCCGCGGGCGTCCTGATCAGCGCTGCCGCACACGACTTCCCCGATTGCCGCCGCGCTGCTCGCTTTCCCGCTGCCGTCCCAGACGCGCGCCGGAATGCAGACTTGACCTTCGAACAGCTTGCGGCAGGTGCGCAGCAAGCTCGCTTCATCGAGCACCAGTCCTTGCGCCGACATGCGCGATCGCACCTCCACCTCGATCACGCCGCCGGGATGCTCGATCCGCACCATTTCCGGCGTCGTGCCCCGCAGGACCGCGAGGCGATTGGCGGCGGTGCCGGGCAGCACGCAAGCTGCCGACAAGGCCATCGAGCCTGTCACCGAATAGGTCGCGTGGCAGTTGAACGGCACGAAGTCGCGCGAGGCGATCGTGCCCCCCCGCCGTGGCGCGGCGACCAGCACGGGCTTGGGCACGACCAGCCGGCTACAGTCGCCGAGACCCATGCGCTTGCCGGCTTCGACGCGTATGCGCTCCAGCCGTGCGATCAGGGCGGCATCGGGATCGAGCTCGGCCTTCGATTCGTGCCCGGTCTTGCCCACGCTGGCCGCGGGCACGATGACCATCGGCACCGCGACGTCGATGCACGTCACCTCGACGCCGTCGATCGTTTCGCTCACGCGTCCCGTGGGCAAGAGCTTGCCACTCTTGGAGCCGATGGTGCGGGCGAAATTCTGTTTCACCGGCGCCGCCGTGCCGGGCACGCCGTCGATCGCGGCGTCACCGTCGTACGTTACCTCGCCGCCGGGCGTGTGCAGGATGACTTCGATGATCGAGTGCGTGTTGATGTTGTAAATGCTGACCCGGGTGTGCGGGTCGTTCGCGCTCACCAGTCCCATCTCGAGGGCGAACGGCCCGACCGCGCTCAGCATGTTGCCGCAGTTCGACGAGTAGTCGACGACAGCGGATTCGGGATTCACTTGCACGAACAAGTAATCGACATCCACGCCGCGGCGCGCGGATTTCGACACCACCGCGATCTTGCTCGTCAGCGTTTCGGCGCCGCCGATACCATCGATCTGGCGCTTGTGCGGGGAGCCCATGGCCGCGAGCAGAACGCGGTCCAGGGTGGCGATATCCGCCGGCAGGTCGGCTGCGAGAATCAGCGGGCCTTTGGAGGTACCGCCGCGATAGAGGTAAGCCGGGATGCGCGTGATCATGACGCCAGGGCTCCGACATCGATGGTTTCAAGCCGCACTTCGGGCATCACCGGCAGCGACTTCAGCCCGGTTCCGGTGTTGACCAGCAGCACCCGTTCGCCGTTCTTGATCGCGCCTTCGGAGAGCGCCTTGCGTAGTCCGGCGAGCGTCGTCGCCCCTTCGGGGCACGCGAACAGACCTTCGCGCCCAGCGAGCTCGCGTACGGCCGCGAGCGCTTCTGCCGCCGTGATGGCGTAGGCGGCACCGCCGGTCCTGCGCAACAGCTCGAGCAGCTTGCGCCCGCCGATCGGCGCGGGCGATTTCATGCCGCCGGCAAGAACGTCGATGTCGCGCCAGGGCTCGCAGTCGTCGCGGCCTTCTCGAAATGCCTTCACGATGGGCGCGCAGCCGTCATACTGGGTGATGACGAGCCGCGGCAGCCGGTCGGGGATCCAGCCCAGCGTGATCAGCTCGTCAAAGGCTTTCCAGATCGCGAGCGTGCCCAGCCCGCCTCCGGTCGGATACACGATCACGTCGGGCAGCGTCCAGCCGAACTGCTCGGCGATCTCGAGCCCGATCGTCTTCTTGCCCTCGGTGCGATAGGGCTCGCGCAGCGCGCACGCGTTGAGCCGTCCGGTGTCGCGGGTGATCGCCGCGATGACGCTGCCCGCGGCATGCCAATCGTCCAGCAGGTAGACGCGCGCGCCGGACAGCGCAGCCTGCGCCCGGCATGATGGCTGGCCATCGGCGGGAATGACGCACAGGCAGTCGGCACCGGCGCGCGCTGCGTACAATGCCCACGCCGCCGCGGCATTGCCGGTGCTATTGAGCGCGAAGCGCTCCACGCCGAGCTCGCGATAGCGGCTGAGCGCGACGCTCGCGGCCCTGTCCTTGAAGGTGCCGGAAGGATTACGCCCTTCATCCTTGATCCAGAGATTGTCGAGCCCGAGCGCGCGTGTTTTCACGCACGGTGTAAAGCCTTCGCCGAGCGTGATTGCCTGGCCCGCATCCTCGACCGGCAGCAGCGGCGCGTAGCGCCAGATCGAGGCTGGGCCGGCCGCGATCCGGTCACGGTCGACATCCCTGCGCACGGCCGCGAGGTCGTAGCGGCATTCGAGCAGCGCGCGCTCGCCGAATGTCGTGGCGTCTCGCGCGATGTACGCGCCGGACGCTACGTGCTCGATGTGCGCGAGGTAGCTCAAGTCACTCGAGCTTGATGTTGGCCTGCTTGATCACGCTGGCCCAGCGGCTGACGTCGTCGCTGACGAACTTGCCGAACGCCTGGGGCGTCGGATTCGACGCCGGCTCGAGACCGACGGCGGCGAACTTCGGCTTCACGTCGGGCAGCGCGGTGATTTTCGTGAATTCCTGGTGCAGGCGCTCGAGCACGGCTGTGGGCGTTCCCGCGGGGGAGAGAATGCCGTACCAGTTCGTGGCGATCACCTCGGGTGCGCCGGCTTCCTTCATGGTGGGCAGATCGGGGAACAGCGTCGAACGTGCGCTACTCGCCACGGCGAGCGCGCGCACTTTGCCGGACTTGATGAGCGGCATGATCGGCGGCGCCGTGGAGAGCATGAGATCGAGCTGCCCGCCGGCGAGATCGACCGCCGCGGGGCCGCTGCCCTTGTAGGGAACGTGCGCGATATTCACGCCGGTCTGCAGCTTGAAGAGCTCCAGCGCGAGGTGCACGCTGCCGCCGATTCCGCCCGAGCCGCCGTTGAGGCCGCCGGGCTTTTGCTTCGCCAGCGCGATCAGCTCGCGCATGTTGGCCACGGGCAGCGCGGCTTTGACCACGGCCACGATGGGCGTAACCGCCACCAGCGTGATCGGCGCGAAGTCCTTTACCGGGTGATAGCCGGGATTGGCGTAAAGACTGATGCCGGTGGAGAAGCCGGTGTCGGCGAGCAGCAGGGTATAGCCATCGGCCTCGGCGCGCGCGGCCACCGCGGTGCCGATGTTACCGGCTGCGCCCGGACGGTTGTCGACGATCACCGGCTGGCCCACGATCTCGCTCAGCTTGGTCGCGACGATGCGCCCGGTGACGTCGGAGCCCCCGCCGGGCGACCAGGGCACGATCATGCGCAGTGGCTTGGTCGGGTACGAAGCGGAAAAGACGGAAAGCGAGCTGAACCCGAGGGCCAGCCCCAGAGCAAAAGCGAGCTTGCGAATGCGCGTCACCATGCCTCTCCTATCGACTGCTTGTACACCGTATACCGAATCGAACGAGCTCCGGTCAACCCGATCGCTGCGTTACTTCGTAAACATGCGAGCGAATCGGCGTCCCGCGCATTCGCACGCATGCGCCGGCCGATGCTCAGACAACGCTCGGCCGCGCATAGACCAGCCCCTCGTCGGGCCACCACACCGTGCCTGCGGCGCGCAGCGCACGAACCTCGTCGATCGTCAGACCCAGGAGCTCTTGCAGGACGAGCGAGGTGTGCTCGCCCAGCCCTGGTGCGCCCGCGAACGGTGCGTGCGGATGCGCGGAGAGCTTGATCGGATCGCCGGCTACGCGCAGATGCCGGCCGAGCGGGTGATCGAAGCCGACCAGCATGTCGCGCAGCGCGACGTGGGGATGCGAGAAGGCGTCGCGGATCGAGCGCACCGTCGCCCCGGGAATGCCGGCATCGAGAAAGCGCGCCTGCCAGTCGTCGGCATCACGCGTGGCGATCACCGCCGCGACCTCCGCGTTGAGCGCTTGTTCGTTGTCCTGGCGCTGCGCCTCGCTGCGAAAGCGCGGGTCGTTCTCCCACTCGGGCTTGCCCATGACCTGGCAAGCGCTCGCCCAGAATTGGCGCGTGATTCCGAGCGCGAACCAGCGCCCGCAACGCGCACGAAACGGCCCGTAGGGCAAGGCGCCGCTGCCGCCGCGATGCGGCTCGGGGGTATAGCGCTTGCCCGCACCGAGCGCCGGCGGGACGCGGTAGGCATTCATGGCCAACTGCGCATCGAACAATGCGATGTCGAGGGCGGCACCGGTGTCGGTGCGCCGCCGGCGGGCCAGCGCCGCGAGTATGCCGGCGACAGCGTACAAGGCGCCGGCGAGCCCCCCGATCGGATTGCCGCAGCGTACCGGCATGGCGTCGGGCTCGGCCGCGCCGGTGAGACTCATGCCCCCGCCCATCGCCTGGATGGTCGCGTCGTACGCCGGGTAACCCGCCAGCGGACCGCTGCGGCCGAAGCCGGTTACCGAGGCGCAGATGAGCCGCGGGTTGAGGGCGCGCAGGGTGTCCACATCCGCGCCGATGCGGCGCATGACCTCGGGGCGAAAATTGTCGTAGACCACGTCCGCGATGCGCGCCAGCCGGTGCAGAAGCGCGCGCCCGCCCTCGGACTTCAGGTCCATGGCGAGCGAGAGCTTGTTGCGGTTCATGCCCCAGAAATAGGCCAGGGCTTCCGGCACCGGCGCGCTCGGCTCGAGCGCTTCGGGGCGCGCGCCCGGAAGACGCTCGACCTTGACGACGGTGGCGCCGAGATCGGCCAGGATTTGCGTGCCGAAGGTCCCGGCGGGCTCGTCGCCGCACAGCTCGAGCAACAGCACGCCTGCCAGGGGGCCGGAGCGGCGAGCAAGCTCGGCGACGCGGTCGCGGCAATTCATGACGCTCGCGCTCCGATGATCCCACGCGCCCGCAAGTCCGTGAGCCGCTGCGGGCCGATCTGCAACAATTCGGTCAAGACCTCGAAGGTATCCGCGCCCGCGAGCGAGGGGGCGCACTGAGAGCGCGGGCTCTCGCCTTCGAAGCGAAGCGCGCCGCCCGCGACGGGTACACGCCGGCCGGCGCCGTTCGTGAGATCGACGCGCATGCCGCGCGCCTGGGCTTGCGGATGGGCGAACGCGGCGGGAATATCGAGCACTCGGCCCACCGGGATACGCGCTTCGATGAACGCTGCTTCCCACGCTTGCGCCGGGCGCGCCAGCATGAGCGTCTCCAGCAGCGCATCGAGCGCGGCTTGATTGCGCTGCCGGTCGGCGAGGGTGCGAAAGCGCGCATCGTCGAGCAGATCCGGCCGGCCGATGACGTTGCAGAACGCGGGCCAGAAGTTGGTCGACGGGGCGAGCGACAGCCACTGCCCGTCGCCGCAACGAAACGGGCCGTAGGGCACGGTGCCCGCGCCACCACGCCGCGGCGAGGCCGGGGCGAACGTCATATTGCTGCCGAACACCTGCGGTACCCGATAGCAATTGAGCGCGAGCTGCACGTCAAGCAGCGCGATGTCGACGTGCTGGCCGGCTGCGGTGCGCGCGCGCTCCTCCAGCGCCGCGAGCACGCCGATGACGCCATAGATCGCGCCGGCGATGTCGCCGATCGGCACGCCCCAGCGGCAGGGTTCCGCATCCGCCGCACCGCTGCCCGTGATGCTCATGACGCCGGCAAGCGCCTGCACCGTGATGTCGTAGGCACCGACCCGGCTCCACGGGCCTTGCGCGCCGAAGCCCGAGATCGAGCACACGATGATGCCGGGATGCACTTCGCGCAAGCGCGCGTAATCGATGCCCAGGCGTTCGGTTACCCCCGGACGGAAGTTCTCCCACACGACGTCGCTCTTGCGCGCGAGATCGCGAAACAGCGCGAGACCCTCGGGCTGCTTGAGGTCGATGCACAGCGCGCGCTTGTTCTTCTGCAACGCCCAGAGAAACCCCTCGGCCTCGGAAATCGGCGCCTCGGCGAGCGGTTCGGGCGTCCCCGCCGCGGCGACGGGCTCGATGCGGATGACGTCGGCGCCCAGCTCGGCCAGCATCTGCGAGCCATAGGGACCAGCGACGACCGTGGACAGATCGAGCACCCGCACGCCGTGCAGAGGCGCCATCGACGATTCAACGTGCGCTTCGTGCTGTTCGGCCGTCAATGCGCTAGTCCCATGCCGCGGTCCCTTGAGCCGGACACGTCGCATCTCCTCGTGCCCATGGCGAATGCGATGCGACCGATACGATCCCGACGCGAGCGGTGGCATCGATCGGGGCCCCAGCGATGATACCTCTACCCGGTCTCCGGGCGCAGCCTTCGGTGCTCCGATGCGGGCAAACGACAGCGCGCAGCACGTGAGCACCGTGCTGCGCGCTCGACCGCGCAACGAGCGCTGCGATACGCGGCTGCTTTTGCTCGGGCCTCGGTTCTGGGCAATACTCTGGCGGCAGATTCGCAGCCGATTGGGAGAGCGATGAAGGACCTCGAACGCATGGTCGTCTTTACGCGAGTCGTTCAAGCCAAGAGCTTCTCCGCGGCCGCCCGCGATCTCGGAACGTCGAAGTCGCGCGTGAGCAAGGCGGTCACGCAGCTCGAAAGATCGCTCGGCGCGAGGCTGCTCAATCGAACGACGCGCGCGATGAGCCTGACCGAGGCCGGCGCGCTGTTGTACGAGCGCTGTGCGCAGCTAGTCGAGCAGCTCGCCGAGGCCAAGCGCGTCGTCGGCGAGCTGCAATCGGGGCCGCGCGGGGTCCTGAGGATCAGCGCGCCGGTCGCGTTCGGAACGCTGCACATCGCACCCGCGTTGCCGGAATTCCTTTCGCGTTACCGGGAAGTCAAGGTCGACATGGCGATCACCGATCGCCTGGTCGACTTGGCGGACGAAGGCTATGACCTCGCCGTGCGCATCGCCAAGGAGCCTGCTCCGAACCTCGTGGCGCGGCGGCTCGCCTGCGTCAACCGCAAGATCTGCGCGACCCCGGAGTACTTCCGCCGCCACGGCATTCCGCGCAAGCCCGCGGATCTCGAGCGCCACAACTGCCTCACTTACACCTACTATCCTCAGGATCACTGGCGCCTGCATGGCCCCGGCGGCGAGATCTCCGTGCAAGTGTCGGGCAACCTGAAGCTCAACGACGACGAGGCGTTGTCGCAAGCGGTGCTGGGCGGTCTGGGCGTGGCGCTGTTGCCGACCTTCATCGTCGGGCGCGACTTGCAGGCAGGGCGCTTGCAATCGGTACTCTCCGACTACGTGCCGCTGGAGCGGCATATCCACGCGGTGTACCTGCCCACGCCGCATCTGCCGGCGAAGGTGAGAGCCTTCATCGACTACCTGCTGGAGCGCATCGGCCCGCAACCGTACTGGGACCTTGGCTAGCCCAACGTCCACCCGGACCAGGGTCGGACCACCGCATGGTCGGACCAGGGTCGGACCAGCACCGCATCGGACCGGACAGGGGTCGGACCGGGGCCGGAGCAGCACCCGGGGCGCCGCGGCGAGCGCGGACCGCAGCTAAAGCGGCATCAACGTGACCAACAGCTCGCCGAGCTTGGTGATGAGGCCGGGCACGCCCGCCGTCTGTTCATCGCTGTCCGCGGCCGGCCGAGGCACCACGTCGTCGCCGAGGCCGAGCGCCTGCATGGTCGCGGCACGCGCGTCGAACGCCTTGTCGCCGAGCTGTTGCTGGGAGGTGTAGATCGAACCGCCGGAGACCGGAAATTTCTTGCCGGCGGGGGTGACCTTGAGCGCTCTCACCGCGCCGGGGTCCGCGAAGGCGAGGCGCGCGACGCGCTCCTTGCCGGCGATTCTCACCAGCCGATCGACCAGGCTCGTCTGGTAGGCGTACGCGGGGTTGCCGTCGTAGGATTTGTTCCACGACTTCATGAAGTCGATGGCGAACCAGTCGGTGAGCCCTTCGCCGACGAAGCCGGCGGGGCCGCCGTAGCAGTGGACGATCTCGTGCACCATCAGGCCCGGCGCGCAGTTGCTATGCGCATTCACCATGACGCCGCCGTGCGTGAGCTGCGTCGCCGGCGCGTTGCCCGCCCAGGCAGCGTCCGAAGGCATGATCGCGATCGCGCCCGTCTTCTGGAAGAACTCGGTCGCTTGCGTCTGCGTGGTAAACCGGAACTTGCCGTCGAACGACGGATCGGCGATCCATTGCTGGTGGATCGTCTGGTACGAAACACCGGGCAGCAGCCCGTTCATGACATCGCAGGCGATCGACCCGTTCGCATCCACCGGGTTACCCAGCATGAGCACCATGCCGGGCTCGGTGATCTGCTTGCCGACTTTCAGCGTCAGCGAAAGCGCTGGCCACGTCACGGGTACTGCCGGCGCCGGGACGTTTGCCGGCCTGGGCGGTTTGGCATTGAGCGCCTGCACGTAGACCCCCAGCTGCTGCACGATCTCGGCCAGGTCGGGAAAGGCGTACTGGTTGAGATCGGGCTTGCCCAAGCGCTTGAGCCCCCACTTGACGGCGGTTACCGGCAGTGTCGGCAGCGGTTCGCCGGAGCAGATATGCAGCGCGTCCGGGCGCTTGTCGTCGAGTGGAACGTATTCCTTGCACACCGGGCAGACACCCGGACCCTTCTTCAGGCTTGGCGGCATGGAACCCTCCCTCAGTCGACTTCCTGAATGAGCTCAGCCCAGCGCGCGGGTAGCTTCACTTCCTTCGCAACCGTATAGCCGAGCACGCCGTTGTGCGCGAACACGTAGGCGTTGGTGCGCAGCGCATCGCCGCTGACCGCGAGCATGTAATTATCCGGCGTGTTCACCAGCGGCACCAGCCGGTTCGGATCGGCCGACTCGGCGAACACGCCGGGCGCGTTGCCCTGCGCCACCTCCGCCGACAGATTCCATATCGGCTTCAGGTTCCAGTCGCGCAGGATGCGCTCGAACTGCGACGCAGGGATGCGCGCATGCTCGTACAGATACTGCCGCACGTCGGCCTTGGACCAGCCGGCGCGGGCGATGGTCTGGGCGAGAATCGGCGACAGCAGCACCAGCGGGCGCAGCGTGCCGTTGCCCATACCGACGGTGAACATGAGCTGCCAGGAGATCTGTCGCACCACGGCATCGGCGAGATACGGCAGGAGCTGCTCGGGCGTCGAACCCGAGACCGAGGCGATCAGGTTGCCGCCGGTATAACGCGCGATGGTCACGGCGCTCGCGCGCGGATCGCAGCCCATTTCGGCGGCAACGGTGGGCCAGCCGATGGCCTCGAGCACGTCTTCGTTCTCGGCCAGCACGACGCGCCAGGTGTTGCCGAACGTGGCCTTGTCGTTCTTATGCAGCAGGAATCCCGCGACGTTGCGCAGGTACAGCCGCCAGAAGCGCCCGATCGAGGTGTTGGGCTGGAAACCGTCGCGAATCACGCCCTGGGTGTAATTGAAGCGCAGCGTCTTGATGAGCGGGCCGTTCAAAATGATCAGGGTTTCGCCGCCGGGGGTGTTGCCGCTGTGCTCCACGCCGTAAGCCGGATCGACCATCGCTTCGATCAGCGCGACGAGAATCGGCATGTACTCGGGCCGGCAGCCGGCCATGACACCGTTGACGGCGATGCTCCAGGGCGTGGCCTCGCGATTGTCCGGCAGGATGCGACCGAGCACCTCGTTCGGGTCGCGATCGGTGAAGCGCAGGAATTCCGCCACCTTCGCCCGCGTCGGCGGAACGATGGGCAGCCCGTCGCTCCACTCCTGGCGAACGAAGTGGCGATTGACCTGATCGAAATCGCCCGTGAAGACGAGGTCGTGCGCACCCGGCTCGGTCTCGTCCTCGGCGGCGTCTTGCGCACGCGTGAGATTGGCGATGACGTCCTCGACCGTCAGCTCGAGAACGTTCCGGCGCAGCTCGTCCTTGTCCTGCGCGCCGGGATGTCCGGGCACCTTGGCAACCGGCAGCGTGAAGCCCAGGCCGCGCGTGACCGCGGCGGCCTGCGTGAGAAAGCCCTCGCAGACGAGCGAAGCGCTCGGAATGCCGGCCCGCTCACACACCGCGCTTGCCCGCAACACGGCGGGCGTGCAGCTTCCTCAACAGCCCATGCCTGAAATGGCAGCGTCGACGCCGAGCGCCTTGAAGCGCGCCGGCAACGATGCCAGCACTTCGCGTTCGTCCTTGCCGTGGGTGTTGCCGAATTCGCGCCAGCTCACGAAGCGAATGTCCGGAAAGCGCTGGCGCAGTCCTTCCTCCAGCAGCGCGAACACCTCGTCGCCGCGGAAAAGAAAATCCCAAAGCTGGGCGACCGTCTTGCCGTGCAGGCTGGCGAGCCTCGGCGCGAGTGCTTGTTTCGTGACGCGCCGTGGGCTCCTCGGCCACAGCACCTCGTACTGACCGTCGCTTGCGGACATCGATGAATCCTCTAACTTGCTGACACCAGAACCGGCACGCCCGGCGAGACGAGCCGCGGCCGCGCGCGACAAGGCCGCCACGGCCGATGGCGTATCGGGGCTTGACGCATTGTAGCGGGGCGATACATCGTTGCGCATTTTTCCGACAGGACCGAACCGTCATGGAATGGCTCACCGACCCGGCAGCGTGGGTGGCGCTGGCGACGCTCACGGCACTCGAAATCGTACTGGGCGTCGACAATATCATTTTCATCTCGATCCTGGTCGGCCGCTTGCCGGAGCATCAGCGCCAGCGCGCGCGCACCATCGGCCTTGCGCTGGCCGCTGGCACCCGCATCGCGCTGCTGTTGTCGATCGCGTGGGTCATGTCCCTCACCGATCCCTGGTTCAGCCTGTTCGGCAAGCAGGTTTCCGGCCGGGACTTGATCCTGCTCGGCGGCGGCTTGTTCCTGCTGTGGAAGAGCGTGCACGAGATCCATGGCGCGCTCGAGGGCGAGGAAGATGTCCGAGCTGCCGGCGCGGCCGCGTCGTTCGCCGCGGTCGTGGGCCAGATCGCGATCATCGACATCGTCTTCTCGCTCGATTCGGTCATCACCGCCGTCGGCCTGGTGGACGAGGTGAACATCATGATCATCGCCATCCTGCTGGCTGTCGCCGTGATGCTCTTTGCCGCGGGGGCGGTCAGCCGCTTCGTCGAGACCCATCCCACGCTCAAGATGCTGGCGTTGAGCTTCCTGGTCCTGGTCGGGGTCGCCCTGGTTGCCGAAGGCTGGGGATTCCATATCCCCAAGGGCTACATCTACTTCTCCATGGCCTTCGCCGTCGGTGTTGAGATGCTCAACTTGCGCATGCGCAAGCGCTTGCGCGAGCCGGTGCAATTGCGCCAGTCGGGACAGCTCAAGCAGCGGATCGATTTGTGACGGAGGGGCGCGGGGACCGACCACGTTTTCCGGTCAGGCAACATCCACACTGTCAAGCATCGCAGGAAACGTGGTCGGTCCTCGCGCGCGTCACGAACCCGCGGCGCGCGCGGCGCTATGCTGCTCATTCGACCTTCGCGCCGGAGACCTTGACCGCTTGTCCCCAGCGGGCGAGCTCGGTCTTCACGAAGCGCGCGAAATCGGCGCGGCTATCGCCGATGGGGATCATCGACAGGTCCTGAAACCGCTTCTGCATCGCCGGCGTTTCGAGGGCCTTGACCACTTCCTGGTTGAGACGATCGAGGACCGCTGCCGGCGTCCCTGCGGTCGCGAACAAGCCCGCCCAGGCGACGGCATCGAATCCCTTCAGCCCTTGTTCGTCGAGCGTCGGCACGTCGGGGAAAAACGGGGAACGCTTGATCGATGTGACCGCGATCGGCCGCGCCTTGCCCGAGCGCACCGCCGTCATGACCGCGGGCATGGTATCGGCCAGCATGGCGATGCGCCCGGCCATGAGATCGGTCATGCTGGCCGTGGACCCCTTGTACGGCACGTGGGTGAGGCGGATCTTCGCATCGGCCGCGATCATCGCCTGTATCAGGTGATGCGTGCTGCCGCTGCCAGAGGAGCCGTAGGTGATTTCTCCGGGGCGCTGGCGTGCGATCTTGATCAGATCCTGGATGCCGCGCGCCGGAAACGACGGGTTCACGCACACGAGCATCGGTAACGAGGCGATATTGCTGACGGGCGCGAAATCGCGCAGCGTGTCGTAACCCGGATCGGCGTACAAGTGCGGGTTGATGACGATCGCGCTGGTGCCGCCGATCAGCAGCGTATAGCCGTCGCCCGGCGCCTTGGCAGCAAACGCCGTCCCGACCATGCTGCCTGCCCCCGGCCGGTTCTCGACCACGACCTGCTGACCCAACACCGCGGTCAAGCGTTCGGCCAGCACCCGCCCGACGATGTCGGCGCCCTGGCCCGGCGGAAAGGGCACGACCAACCGAATCGCCTTGACCGGCCATTCCTGGGCTGTCGCCGTCGCGGGCAGCACGCAGGCCGCCAGCATCGCCGCCGCTACGAATACGCGCATCGTCATCCTCCTCTGCGGGGTCAGTCATCCTACCGTTGCACCTTGCACGAATGCGCTGCAGCGTGCAAGACCTGACACCGGTATACCGCTATATGCCGCCGAGCTTGCGCGACAAGTCGCGCCATTTGGCGATTTCCGCCTGGATATGACGCGCGAATTCCTGCGGCGTGCCGGCAACGGGCTCCGCGCCTTCGCGCTGCAGGTGCGCCTTGACGCTCGCGGAATCGAGCACCTCGCGCACGCTCGCCTGCAAGCGGCTCACGAGGGCAGGGCTCACCCTGGCCGGGGCCAGCATGCCGAACCACGGATCGACCTGATAGCCCGGAACCGTCTCGGCGATCGCGGGAGTATCGGGGGCCGCGGCGGAGCGCTTGGCGCCCGTCACCCCCACCAGCCGCAGCTTGCCCGACTTGTTGTGCGGGATCACGATGGGAAGACCGGCGAAGACCGCGGCCACCTCGCCGCTCATCGCCGCGGTCAGGGCGGGCGCGCCGCCCTTGTAAGGCACGAGCGTCATGTCGAAGCCGGCCATGGCCTTGAGCAGCTCCATCGACAGGTGCGGCGAAGTGCCGACGCCGCTCGATGCGTACGAGAGCTTGCCGGGGTTCGCTTTCGCATGCCGGATCAACTCGGCCACCGACTTGACGGGCAGCGACGGCGTTACGGCGAGCGCGTTCGGCAAGGTGACGGCGAGGCTGACGGGAGAGAAGTCGCGCAGCGGATCGAACGGCAACTTCTGTTGCAGGCTGGGCAGGACGCTGAAGGTGAGCGTCGTGAACAACAGCGTATAGCCATCGGCCGGCGCGCGCGCCACCAACTCGGTGCCGATGACCGTATTGCCCCCGGGCCGGTTGTCGACGATGACCTGCTGGCTCCAGATCTGGGTGAGCTGATGGGCAATCAGACGCGCGAGCACGTCGGTGTTGCCGCCGGGGGTATAGGGCACGACCAGGCGCACCGGCTTGTCGGGATACTGCGCCGCCGCGGCCAGCGACGAGCATAGCACGAGGCTGCCCAACACGATCAACGTGCCGCGGCTATTGGGGTGTTTCGTCATGCCGTTCTCCGTCATGGCGCGGCGACAGCCGGTGCGATGCCGCAACGCCGCAGCAGGGCCGGGATCTCGTCCAAGGACGATGCGATCCGCGCACCGGCTTCGGCCAGAAGCCGCTTCTTCGCCGATACGGCGTCGTTGCCGGAGCTGATGATGGCAGCGGCATGACCGAAGCTCTGGCCGCGAGGGTAGCGTTCCTGGAATTCGCCGGCGAGCAGGGCGAGCACGGGTTTCTTCAGCGCGCCCGCGCGCACGCGCTCGGCCACCTCGCGCTCGTTCGGCGTCCCGGGTTCGCCGAAAATCACCACGGCGTCGGTTTGCGGATCACGCTCGAACAGATCCAGGTAGTCGGCCATCGCCATGCCGGTCACGATATCCCCGCCCATGCCGATCGAGGTCGAGATGCCGTAACCGGCCGCGCGCAGCGTGAGCGCGATCTCGGCCGTCATGCCGCCGGAGCGCGAGCACACACCGATACGTCCGGGCGCGAAGATCTCGTCCGGCCGGATGCCGCCGACGCCGCCGACCTTGGATTGACCGGGCGAGATCATGCCGTTGGTATTGCAGCCCACGACGCGCGCGCCGGCTTCGCGTGCCGCGGCGAAAACGTACAAGGCATCGTGCAGCGGCACCAGCTCGGCCGTGATCACCAGCAGTTTCATGCCTGCCGCAAGCGCTTCGAGCGCGGCTGCCTTGACCAGCGCCGGGGGGACGTAAGCCACCGACACATCGGCCGGATGGCGGTGAAGCGCTTGCTCGACCGAATCGAACACCGGCACGCCGTGTACGCGCTCGCCGCCTTTGCCCGGCGTGACCCCGGCGACGATGCGGGCACCATACTGAAGACACCATTGGGTATCGAAACGCGCCTGCGCCCCCGTGATCCCCTGGACCAGGATGCGCGTCGCGGCATCGAGCAGGATACTCATGCGCCGGCCTGCCGTTTGCGCGCTGCGACCAGCTCGATGATGAGCTGCACCGCCCGCTCGAGCGTGGTGCCGCGCGGCACGTAGTGGATGTTCGGTCTGCCCGCGGCCATGGCGCGCGATTGCTCCTCGCCGGCGCCGAAGAGCCGGATGACGATCGGAAATGCCGCGGTATCGATGCGTTTCTCGTCGATGACCTCGAGCAGCGTGCGAACGCGGATGTCGGTGCGCGCCATCTGCGCGAAGTTGAACCCGACCAACAGTCCCTCGATCCGCGGGTGCTCGAGCACCGCCTCGATCACCGCCTTGAGCTTGCGATTGTCGCTGCCCGTCGGCGGCGTCACGCAGTGATTGGCGGGGCGCCCGCCGAGCGCCAGCATCAGATCGTGCTGATACAAGCCGGGCCCGCCGCCGCCGACGATGAGCCCGATATCGCCGTCGAGCTCGATGTAACGGCATTCGCCGCCGGGTACGTCGCGGTTCACTAGTGCGACCCGCCGCTCGCGCGGATTGGCCGGCAACTGCGTGTCGTCCTCTGCCTGGGTCCACTCGGGATGGCGAAACAAGGCATTCTCATCGACCGCCAGCATCGCGCCGGCCACGCTGAGCATCCCCGCGGGGCCGATCGCGATCGGATTGAGCTCGAGCAACGTGGCATCGCCCTGCGAGAACGCGCCGTAGAGTTGCGCGCTCAGCCGCGACAGCGCGCTCAGCCGTTCGTCCGCAATGCCCGCACGGCGCCATTGCTCGCACGCGAGCTCGAGTGTGACGCCATGCAGCGGATCGACCGCGGCGGTGACGATGGTGCCCGGCCGTGCATCCGCCTGAGCTTCGATGTCGACGCCGCCCTGCGATGACGCGAGCATTTCGATGCCGCGCCCATCGAGGGCATAGGCGAGATAGAGCTCGGCGGCGATAGCGATCTTCTCCTCGACCAGAACGCGCCGTACCGCGTGGCCGAGGACTTGCGTGCCGAGCAACCCATCCGCGACCTGCGCGGCCTCGGTTTCATCGCGAGCGATGCGCACCGCGCCCGCCTTGCCGCGCCGGCCGGCCGGGATGAGGGCTTTTACGACCACCGCCGTGCCCAGCTCGCGCGCGAGGCGAGCAGCTTCAACCGCAGAGGCCGCGACGCCGCCGCGCGGCACGGGGCAGCCGCAACGGCGCAGCCAAGCCTTGGCGAGATCCTCGTTGAGGCGGAACATCGACCGCGATTAGCGCGTGAGCGCTTCGCTGCGAGAACGCAGCAGGCAGCTCGCCGTGCCGGTCAGAACTTTTTCCGCATCCTGGTTTTCGCACCAGACCTCGGCTTGAATGCGGATAGCGCCGCTCTCGTCGGTGCGCGCCGTGAGCTTGACGATCGGTGTGACGACATCGTCCACCTTGACGCTGCGAACGATCTTCACGTCCCAGGCGCCGTGCGAATACCAGTCGTGACCGAAGACACGAAGCAGATGGCTGGCGAGATAGCCTTCGAATTGAGTCCCGGAGGCGACCACTTTCGCCAACCCGGTTTCGTTGGCCACCGCGAGATCGGTGTGCAAATTGCGCTCCGGCCACCCGGGCGTGTCGAAGGCGCCGCCCGAAAACGCCAAGCTGCGGGCGAGCGACAGGGTCTTGGGCTTGCCGCGGAAGATCGTTCCGGGCGCGGCGGTCAGCACGTCGAGCGCGCTCATCGTCCGGCATCCAATGCAAAGGTCTTCACCTTGCCGAGGGTGAAAAAGGTCGAGCTCAACTCTCGGCGCAGGATCGCGGTGCCGGCGGCGTTCGCCGTCACCGCCACGTAATCCTGGTAGATCTTGCCGCGCTGCTCGTAGGTGGCGCTGACCGTCCAGCTCACCCGCAAGAGCTCGCCGACGAAGGCGGGATGCAGGAACCAGGTCTTGTCGCGGGCGAAGGCCGAGCCCATCCCCGGGGCTTGGCGGTAGGAGGGGCTGCGCGTACGCGGCATCATGTGCAGCAGCAACACCGGGTGCACCAGCGGCCCGCGCGCGTCGATGCCCTCGATGTACACGCGATCGAAATCTTCGACGGCGTACAGGAATTGCTGGTTCAGCTCGTGCGTTACCGTGTATTCGAGCGGGGCATAGTGCTCGCCTGCTGCCAGCTCATGCGCGTACTTCGGTTGCATGCTCGTTGCACTCCCGGCTGCGGTTCGTGTCCGGCGACGATTTCGTCATGCTTGCCGTTTCGTGGCACGCAGTCATGGCATTGGCCCATGCAGCGACGAACCGCGAATTCAGGACACTCGGACGCGATTAGGCTATACGGCCGCGGAGAAATCAAGCCGGCGCGTCGCACGGGGGTTCGGGGTCTATTGCGCTTTGATGTTGCTTTGCCTGATCACGCGCGCGTACTTCGCGATTTCCGCCTCCAGGTGGGCGCGCAAGGCTTGCGGCGAGCTGCCGACCGCATCGATGCCTTCGCGCTGGTAGAAAGCCTGCACCTTGTCGCTGTGCAAGACCTTGCGGATTTCACCGCTCATGCGCGCGACGATCTCCGCCGGGGTGCCGCGGGGAAAGAAAGTCGCGTACCAGACATCGGTTTCCAATCCCGGTACTGTGGCATTGATCGGCGGCAGGTCGGGAAAGGCCGACGCGGGTTTGGGCGTCGTCACGGCAAGACCGCGGATCTTCTTCGCTTGCAGTTGCGACATCGCCACCGGCGCCACGACGAAGAGCAGCGCCACATCGCCCGTCAACAAGCCGACCAACGCCGGACCGCCGCCCTTGTAGGGCACGATCGTCGTGTCGATGCCGCCGAGCTGGTTGAGCATCTCGGCCGCGAGGTGGCCGGTGCTGCCGACCTCGTTCGCGCCGCTGCTCAGCTTGCCCGGATGGCGCTTGGCCAGCGCGATCAGCTCGCGCACCGAGCGCGCCGGGACGCTCGGGTGCACACACAGCACCAGCGGTCCCGAGGAAATGAGGCTCGCGGGCGAGAGCTCCTTGCGTGGATCGAACTTCAGCGTATCGGCGAGCAGCGTCGTGTTGACCGCGAGCGTCGAAGTGGTGAAGAGCATGGTGTAGCCGTCGGGCGGGGCTTCCGCGACGACCTGCGCGCCGAGCAATCCGCCCGCGCCGGGCCGGTTGTCGATGATGAAATTCGCGCCCATGCCGGCGCGCAGATTCTCCGTGATGAGGCGCGACTGTATGGTCGCACCGCCGCCTGCGCCGAACGGGACGACGACGCGAATCGGCTTCGCCGGCCACGCCTGCGCACCGGCCGTACCGGGCAATGCCGCGAGCGTACCCAGGGTCGCAGTCAGGGCGAGGACACGCAGCGACCTGCACGGCGCGCGGACGCCATGATCGCCCGCGTCTTCCCGCGCGCGATCCGCACGCATGCGGTACGGTTCGTGTCCTCTTCCGATCGTCGCCTCAGGGTGTCTTTTCATTGAGCTTTTCGATTTCCGCGCTGGTCCAGCCGATTTCCGTCAGGACCTCGTGCTGGTGTTGTCCCAGCAGCGGCGGTGCGCGCCGCCCGCTCGCCGGGGTGTCGCTCAGCTTGATCGGGATCCCGGGTACCTTGATCGTTCCGAGGGTCGGGTGCTCGAGGGTCATGATCATGTCGCGCGCCGCGGTTTGCGGATCGCGTAAGACATCTTCGATGGTGTTGATGCGGCTGCACGGAACGCCGGCATCGGTGATGCGCCGCGCCCACTCGGCGGTCTCGCGTTCGCGAAAGCGTCGCGCCAGCTTGGCGTTGAGGGCGGCGCGGTTCTTGACGCGCTTGGCGTTGGTGGCGAAAGCGGGGTCTTCGGCCAGCTCGGGCAGGTCCATGACAGCCGCGAGCTTGCGAAACAGGCGGTCGTTCAGCGCGGCCACCATGAGATCGCCGTCCTTGGTCGCGTAGACCTCGTACGGTGCGAGATGCGCCGATGCGGAGCCGAGCTTGCCCGCCGGCGCCTTGCCGGTGGCGAAGTAGCCGACCGCGCGAAACAAGAGCCAGGCGATCTGCGATTCGAACAGCGATGCTTCCACCCGCTGTCCGCGCCCGGTACGACTGCGCGCGGCCAGGGCGAGCAGGATCGCCTGGTTGGCGTACATCGCGGCACTGATGTCGCAGATCGAGACGCTCGCGCGTGTCGGCGGCGTGCCCGGCGCGCCGGTCATGTGCATGATGCCAACGAAGGCTTGCATGACCGAGTCGTAAGCGGCCTGGTCGCGGCGCGGGCCGCTGTCGCCGAAGCCGGAGATCGAGCAATACACGATGCGCGGATTGACTTTCCGGATCGTCTCGTAGTCGATGCCGAGACGCTCGGGCACGCCGCGCCGGTAGTTCTCCACCAGCACGTCGGCGCGCGCGCACAAGTCGAACAGCGCTTTGCGGCCGAGCGGTGTTTTCAAGTCGAGCACGATGGAGCGCTTGTTGCGGTTCACGGCGAGAAACTCGGCGCCTTGATCGCCCCAGAACGGCGGACCCCAGGTGCGCGCCTGGTCGCCGGCGGGCGATTCCACCTTGATCACGTCGGCGCCGGCATCGCCCAGCATCATGGTGCACAGCGGCCCGGACAACACCGAGGTCAAGTCGACCACCCGAATGCCTTCGAGCGCGGCCGTCATCGTTTCTTCTCGGCGGCTGCACGCCGGGCGAGATAGCTGTCGATCCTCGCCTGGAACTTCGGATGCAGGCGGGAGATCACGCGGATGTCGCGCGCGTATTCGAGCGCCTTGTTGTATTCCATGTCGGTGGCCGTGCGCACCACCTCCTTGGTGAACGCGATGCCATGATGCGCATTGCCGGCGATTTCGAGCGCGAGCGCGGTGGCGGTCTGCAGCGATTCCCCGTTGGGGACGACGCGATTCACCAGGCCGAGACGATGCGCTTCGGCGGCATCGACCGGCCGCCCGGTGAACAGCATTTCGTTCATCGCCTTGCGCCCGATCAAGCGCAGCAGCGCGGGGATGACGGTCGCCGAGGCGATGCCAGCGCGCACTTCGGGATAGCCGATGGTCGCGCGCTCCTCGGCGATGGCGAGGTCCGACCAGCCGACCAGGTTCGCACCCAGCCCGAGGGCCGGACCGTTGATTGCGGAGATGGTCACCTTGGGAAAGTTCCACACCAGGCGGTTCAATTCGAGGATGTGCTCGTATTCGCCGCGGTCTTCCAGCGCGCTGGCCTTGCGCATCTCGCGCAAGTCCGCGCCGCCGGAGAAGGCGCTGCCGGCGCCGGTGAAGATCACGACCACGATGTCGTCGTCGCGCTCGATTTCGCGTAGCGCCTCGGTCATCTGGCGAACCAGCGCGGGGCTGAAGGGATTGCGCTTGTCGGGTTCGTTCAAAGTGACGACCGCAACCGGCGGCCGCTTATCCACGAGCAGGCGGGGCTCGGTCATCGACGATCCTTGCACAGTGAGAAGGGAGTGAACGGCTCGCGCACGTGAAATCAAGTCCGACAGGCTCCTAGGCTAGCGGCACTCTCCTATAATGGCCAAGTCTTGCTTTCAATAGACTATCGATCGAAGTTATCGTGAACCTGCGCCAGCTCATCTACCTGCGGGAAGTCGCCAGCAACGGCTTCAGCGTCTCCAGGGCGGCACGGCGCCTGCACACCTCGCAGCCGGGCCTGAGTCAGCAGATCCTCGCCCTGGAACGCGAGCTGGGCATGACGATCTTCATTCGCGAACGCAACCGCCTGCTGGGCCTCACGCGCGACGGCGAGCAGATCGTGGCGCGGGCCGGATCGGCGTTGCTCGACATCGACCACATCCGTGAATACGCCAAGGCCGCGACCACGCTCGACGCCCGGCCCTTCGTCATCGCCACCACGCACACGCAGGCGCGCTACGTCTTGCCGGAAGTGCTCAGCCGCTTCGCGCGCGAGCATCCGAACGTGCGCCTCACGCTTCAGCACGGCAATCCGGCGCAGATCCGGCAAGCGCTGATCGCGGGTACGGCGGATATCGGCGTCACGCCCTATGTGCTGCCGAGCGTTCGCGACATCGCCGTGTTCGAATGCCGCAGCTACCGCCGGATCGTGCTGGCGCCCAAGCACCATCCGCTCACCACGCGCAAGCAATGCTCGCTGCGCGAGCTGGCGAAACATCCGCTGGTCACGTTCGAGCCCTCGATATCGGCCCGCCAGACGGTGCTGGGCGTATTCGAAGCGGCGGGGCTCGCGCCGAACGTCATCTTGAGCGCGATCGACGCCGATGTCGTGAAGGCTTGCGTCGAACGCGGCCTGGGTTTGGCCGCGTTGGCCGAGGTCGCCTACGATCCGCTGCGCGATGTCGGCCTGGCGCTGGTGAAGACGCCCGAGCTGTTTCCGCGCAGCGTCACCCACGTAACCATCCACCGCAAGCATCATCTGCCGGCGTTCGTATTCGATTTCATCGAGCTGTTGTCGCCGCGCTGGACGCGGGCGAAAGTGGAGCGGGAGCTGGCCTCGCGGCGGGGCGGCGCGACGCCCGCCCAGCCGATCCGGCCTGCGCCCAAGCCCTCGGCGCAAACATCGGTCTGAAGCTCCCCAATGCCTGGCCAAGGGCGCGATCCGCTCACAGCGCCGGGCGCTCCTCGTGCCAGCGCGTCGCGCGCTGATAGGCGTCGCCGGCGCACAACAACTGCGCTTCGGCGAACGGCCGGCCCATCAACTGGAATGCTGCCGGCAAGCCATTGGCGGTGAAACCCGCCGGCACGCTGAGCGCCGGAATGCCGAGGAAATTGGCCGGCCGATTGTTGTGCGAAATTCGATTCACGATCGCGCGGACGTCCTGCGGGCGGTCCGGCCGGGTTTCATCGAGCGTCGGCACGGGCCCCACCATGACGGGCGCATGCAGGACATCCACCTTGGCGAAGACCTCGCCGATGAACGCCTGCACCAGGCGCGGGCGCAGCTCCACCGCCTCCAGGTAGTCGACCGCTGCGATCGCGCAGCCCGCCTGGGTGCGGGTGCGCACGGACAGCGAGTAGTCTTGCGGGCGTTCGCGCATCCAGCGGGCATGAAAGGCGGCGGCCTCGGCCTGCGAGATGGTATAGGAGACGTCGAACAGCCGCTGCGGATCGGGCACTTCGAGCTCGATGATGCGTGCACCGAGCGAGCGCAACACGGCCAGGCTTTGGTCCATGCATGCGCGTACGTCGCCGGTCGCGCCGTCGTAGAAGTAATTGACCGGCACGCCCACGCGCAGGCCCTTCACCGAACCGCTGAGCGCGCGCTCGTAGCTCGGGACGCGGCTTGCGCTCGCGCTCGGATCGTTCGGGTCCGCGCCGGCGATCACCCGCAGCAGGCGGGCGCAATCGCGGGCGGTGCGCGCGAGCACACCCACCGCGTCGTGCGAGCTCGAGCGGGGCAGGGCGCCGTAACGGCTCACCCGCCCGTAGGTCGGCTTGATGCCGGCCACGCCGTTGGCCGCGGCCGGATGGCGGATCGAGCCGCCGGTGTCGGACCCGAGCGCGCCGAAGCAGGCGCGTGCGGCGACTGCGGCGCCGGAACCGCTCGACGAGCCGCCGGGTACATGGCGCGGGTTCCATGCATTGCGGCAATCGCCGAAATGCACGTTGTGGCCGGTCGCATCGGCGGCGAACTCCGACATGTTGAGCGTGCCGAGCCAGATCGCCCCGGCGCGGTACAGCCGCTCGACCACCGTCGCGGTAATCGCCGGACGAAAATCGCGCAGGATCTTGGAGCCGCAGGTACAGACCAGGCCCTTGCGATAGAACATGTCCTTGTGCGCGAGCGGCACGCCATGCAAGGGGCCGACGCTCGCCCCCGCGGCGAGGGCGCGATCGGCGGCGCGCGCCGCCTTGAGCGCCGCCTCGGCTTCGACCGCGATGAAACAGTTGAGCTTCGGTTGCACGCGCTCGATGCGTTCGAGGCAGGCTTGCGTGACTTCGCGCGACGACAATTCCTTGTTGCGAATCGCCCGCGCGACTTCGACCAGCGTCAGATCGACGATGTCCATGGTAGTAAAGGTGACGGTGCTTGGTTATGCTTTGGCGCGATGGATATCATCCCGGAGGATACCTATGTTCGGCTTCATTCGCCGTTTTGGCGTCGCAGCGGCCGTCGCCGCGGCACTGGTTTTGTCTATGCCGCAAGCGGGCGCGCAGCCGTATCCGGTCAAGCCCGTACGCGTGGTCGATGCCTACCCGCCGGGCGGAACGACGGACTGGCTGGCACGGCTCATCGGGCCCAAGTTCGTCGAGAGCAAGGGCCAGCCCTGGACGGTTGAGAATCGGCCGGGCGCGCAAGGCATCATCGGCATCCAGTATGTCGCCAAAGCGCCCGCGGACGGCTACACGCTGCTGATGTTCACGGCGAGCCAGGCCATTCATTCCAGCTACTACAAGAATCTGCCCTACGACCTGGTGCGCGATTTCGCGCCGATCACCTTGGCCACCATGACCATCAACGTCTTGCTGGTCCATCCCACCGTCCCGGCCAGGAACGTGCGCCAGTTGATCGCGCTGGCGAAGGCGCGGCCAGGGCAGCTCGAGTACGCCTCCGCCGGCCTGGGATCGCAAAATCATCTCGCGGTCGAGCTGCTGAAATTCATGACCGGCACCGACATGACGCACATTCCCTACAAGAGCACCCAGTCGGCGGTCACCGACATTCTTTCCGGGCGCATCGCCTTCATGTTCGGGCCCGTATCGACGTTCCTGCCGCATATCCAGAGCGGGCGCATACGGCCGATCGCGATCGGCTCGGCCAAGCGCTCGAACGCGTTGCCCGATGTGCCCACCGTAGCCGAATCGGGCGTGCCTGGGTATCAGACCACCAATTCGACCGGCGTGCTGGCGCCCGCCGGTACGCCGAAGCAGATCGTGAGCGAGCTCAACACCGAGATCGTGCGCATCCTCAATCTGCCCGACGTCCGCCAGCGCCTGATCGCGAGCGGCGCCGAGCCGCTGGGCACTTCGGCCGAGGAATTCGGCGACTACCTGCGAGCGGAATCCGCCAAGTGGGGGAAGCTCATCAAGGACATCAAGCTCACGCCGCAGCAGTGGTGAGCGCGCGCCGAGCGTCCTCGGCCCGAGGTTCGGCGCTGAACTGCCCAGGCTGCAAGCGTACGTCGAATGTGCAGCGGATTGCGGATTCAGGATCTTGTGGATCCGCTTGCCGGTTCGTGCAGCACCCGCAGGATCGCGGCCTCGATGCGCTCGCGATCGGGCAGCGCGGCGCGTTCCAGCGGCGGGCTGTAGGGAATCGGCACCCCGATGCCGCACACCCGCTCGACCGGGGCGCGTAGTGCGCGAAACGTTGCTGCATCTTCCACCACGAGCGCGGTGATCTCGGCGGCGGCCGAGCAGGTGGGCGGGGCCTCGTCGACGACTACCAGGCGGCCGGTCTTGCGCACCGAATCCCGAATCGTGCTCACGTCCAGCGGCACCAGCGTGCGCGGGTCGACGACTTCGACCGATATCCCGCGGCGCGCCAGCGCCTGCGCCACCGCCAGTGCTTCCTGAACGTAATAGCCGAGCGCGACCACGCTGACATCGGTGCCGCTACGCTTGATCGCGGCGACGCCCAAGGGCACCAGGTGATCGCCCTCGGGCACCGCGGCGATGGCATCGTTCAAGCGCACGCACTCGAACGACACGACCGGGTTGTCGTCGCGTATGGCACTCTTGAGCAGCCCCTTGGCGTCGGCTGGGTTCGAAGGCAGGATGATCTTGAGCCCCGCCAGGTGCATCCAGATGGAATACGGGCTTTGCGAGTGCTGCGCGGCGAGTCCCAGGCCGCCCCCGCTGGTGCAGCGGAAGGTCACCGGGAAATCGGCTTGGCCACCGAGCATGTAGCGGATCTTGCTCGCCTGGTTGACGATCTGGTCCATAGCGACGAAGGAAAACGTGACCGAGCGCCAATTGACGATCGGCCGGTAGCCGCACGCCGCCGCGCCCAGTCCCATGCCGGTGAATGCAGCCTCCGAGATCGGCGTCAATCGCGCCCGTTGCGGGCCGAACTGCTGCACCAGCTTGCCGGTGAATTCCGTGCCGAGGGCGATGACCTTGGGATCGCGTCGCATCTCCTCGGCGATCGCCTCGTCGAGGGCCTGGGCGAAGCTCAGAGATCTACTCATCGTGCGTCCCGCAGGCACGGGCCGGATGGCAGCAGGAAGCGGCGAACACATCCTCCAGCAATGCCTCGCGGCCGGGGAAGGGGCTCGCCTGCGCGAAAGCGATGGCCTCATCGACGTCCCCGCGCACCTGCATGCGCATCGCTGTGAGCCCTTCTTCGGTCAGCGTGCGCCGCGACAGCAAGGCGGAGGCGAGCCGCGCGATCGGATCGCGGGCTCGCCACGCGGCCAGCTCGGTGCTCGGCCGCGTCTCCGCCGGAATCGTAGCGCGCAACATGTTGTGGAAGTGCCAGCGATACGTGCGGCATTCGATGAGACTCGGGCCGTCGCCTTCGCGGGCCCGATCGACCGCCGCGCGCGCGGCCTCGAACACCGCCATCGCGTCGTTGCCGTCGATCGACACCGCGGGCATGCCGTAGCCCGCTGCCCGCACGGCGATGTCCGTCGTCCGATGCTGGACGTCGATCGGGCTGCTCCCGCCGTAAAGATTGTTCTCGCACACGAACACCAGCGGCAACGACCACAACGCGCTGATGTTGAGCGTCTCGTGGAATTCGCCTTCTGCCACCGCGCCATCGCCGAAGAAACACACGGCGACTTGGCGCTTGCCGTCGAGCTGCGCGGCCAGCGCGGCGCCGGCGGCGAGCGGCAGCCCGCCCGCGACGATACCGTTCGCGCCCAGCATCCCGACCGAGAAATCGGCGATGTGCATCGACCCGCCCTTGCCCTTGCAGTAGCCGTCGATGCGGCCGAACAGCTCGGCCATCATGCGCTTGATATCGGCGCCCTTGGCGATGCAGTGACCGTGGCCGCGGTGGGTGCTGGTGACCCGATCGGCGCGCGTGAGCGCGGCGCAAACGCCCACGGCGACCGCTTCCTGACCCACGTAGGGATGGATCGCCCCATAGATGTCGCCGCCGGCGCGCAGGCCGATGATGCGCTCGTCGAACTCGCGTATGAGCAGCATCTGACGCAGCATCGGCAGAGGATCCGGCACTTCTCGCGGCATGAGCGGCGACTCCCTGGCGGTGGCGCGCGCGGGCGCCGTGATCGATTCTAGCTTGCCGATCGGCATGCCGGCTGCTCGAGCTACAAGCGCTTCGGCGTGCATTCCGGCGAGACCTTCGCCGCCGCGGGGCGCCGCCGCAGAACGTTCCTGGAGCGTGCGCGCGGAGCTTGTCAGGGTGCTTGCCTAGCCTCGGCCGATTTGCGAGAATCGACCGCAACTTCATGATTTCATGCGTTGTCACGCATCCGCCCATGTCCCGAGCACGGATCGCCCTGGTGCACGCGACCGCCTTGGCGATCGATCCGATCCGTGAGGCCTTCGCCACCGGCTGGCCGCAGGCGCAAGTCACGCATCTGCTGGACGACTCGCTGGCGACCGACTTGGCGGCCGCGGGTGAGATCAGCGCGCACATGATCGAACGCTTCGTCACGCTCGCCCGCTACAGCGCGAGCTGCGGCGCCGATGCGATCCTGTTCACGTGCTCCGCCTTCGGCGTCGCGATCGAAGCGGCGCGCGCGGCGGTGAGCATTCCGGTGTTGAAACCGAACGAGGCGATGTTCGATGAGGCGCTCGAATGCGGCCGGCGCATCGGGCTCGTGTCGACCTTCGAGCCGAGCATTCCTTCGATGGTGCGCGAGCTACAGGAAGAGGCGCAGCGGCGCTCGATCGCCATCTGCGTTCGCAGCCATACGGTGGCGCATGCCATGGCCGCGCTCCAACACGGCGACGCGCAGCGGCACGACGACCTGATCGCTCACGATTGCGCGCTGTTCGACGATTGCGACGTCGTGATGCTGGCGCAGTTTTCGATGGCACGCGCCGCGTCCGGCATCAAGCCGCGCCCCGGCCAGCGCATGCTGACGAGCCCCTTGTCCGCGGTCTCGCGCCTGAAGCGAGATCTCGCTTAGCCAGCGACGTACGGCAGCGGCGCAGCGGGTAGCCCCGCGCGCCGGCATTGCGCGGACAAACGCGTGGGCGCTTCACGGCGATCGCGCCAGTGCGCTGCGGATAGGGGCGAGCGCGTTGCACGCGGCGTGCTCGGACGCGGCACTGTTGCGGTCGAGGAAGAAGAACAACATGGCGAGCCCCCGGATTGCAGCATCCATCGCCCGCGGCCGAGGATGGCCATGCTAGCCGCATGGCTGAAATCGGATGCGTTTCCGCGCATCCTGCCGTTCGCGTTGTTCATGCTGTTCGTCGCCGCGGGCGGCCTGGTCCCGGCACCCGTGCCCGTTCCTCCCGGCGAGTGGGACGCGCGCTGGATCTATGCCGCCCGCGCGCTGATCGCCGGCATCGCATTGGTGCTGTTGTGGCACCGGTTCGAGGAGCTGCGTTCCACGCCTCGCTTGACGGCGGCGGACTGGCTGCTGGCCTTGATCGCCGGTGTCGGCGTGCTCGTCATCTGGGTCATGCTCGACGAGGGCTGGATTACCTTCGAGCTCGGCGCCGGATTCGATCCGCGCCGCTTCGGCTCGGAAGATCTCGCTTGGCCGCAGACGATCTTCAGGCTCCTCGGGCTTGCGATCGTCGTGCCGATCGCCGAGGAGTTGTTCTGGCGCTCGTTCCTCATGCGCTGGCTGGAGCGGCAGAATTTCCTCGCGGTGGCACCCGGCAGCGTGGGCATGCGCGCGCTCGTCATCACGAGCGTGCTGTTTGCGCTCGAGCATAGCCAATGGCTCGCAGGCTTGATCGCCGGCCTGGTCTATGGCTGGCTTTACATTCGCACCGGCAAGCTGTGGGTGCCTGTCATCGCCCATGCCGTGACCAATGGATTGCTTGGTGGGTATATTCTGTATACCCGCGATTGGCGCTTCTGGTGAGGATGCTGAGCCTCCAACCGGGTGCTCGATTTTTTTTGCCGGCTCATGCGTCAAATTGGCGCGGCAGCCGGAATCGAATCCAGCTAAGCTAAGCACGTGGCATGTCGATTGCTGCGTGCTGAGGCAACCAGCGCAGCCGGAGGTGTCCGATGCACACTCGCTTGTCTTCCCCGCTCGCCCGCGTGCCGGCATGCACCCGCGGTGCCGCCCGGCGGTATTCGAGCTTTGCAGCGCTTTGCAGCGTGCTAGTTGGCGCCATGGTCAGTGCTGCCGGTGCGGTCGAAATGCAGCGCCCCGAGGCGCGACAGGAAGCGCCAAGCGCCGGCCCGATCCGAAACATGGATGCGTTGTCGGTCGTGTTGCTGCGCGCCAATGCGCCCAAGGACGCGCGCAGCTCGACCTCGCTCGGCACCCAGCGCCAAGGTAGCGGCATCGTCATCGACGACCACGGCCTCATTCTCACGATCGGCTACCTGATCCTCGAAGCCGAGGGCATCGAAGTCATCCCGGCCGACGGCAAGGCCGTGCCGGCGACCGCCATCGGCTACGATCACGCTACCGGCTTCGGCCTGGTCCGCGCCTCGCTGCCGCTGGCGATCAAGCCGATCGAGCTCGGCAACTCCGATGCGCTGCCCGAACGTGAACCGGTGCTCATTGCCGGCTTCGATGGTGTGGCCCCGGCATACGTGGTATCGAAGCGCCAATTCGCGGGTTTCTGGGAGTACATGCTGGATAAAGCGATCTTCACCGCGCCGGCCACGGTGAATTGGAGCGGTGCGGCCTTGATCGGTCGCGACGGCAAGCTCTACGGCGTCGGCTCGCTGGTCGTCACGGACGCGATCAAGCCCCAGACCTACTCGCCGGGCAACATGTTCGTTCCCATCGATTTGCTCAAGCCGATCCTGGGCGACCTGATCGGCAGCGGCCGCGTCCCCGGTCCGGCCCGGCCGTGGATCGGCGTGAACACACAGGAGATGCAAGGCGGTCACCTCGTCGTCACCCGCGTGACGCGCGACGGTCCGGCCGAAAAAGGCGGCCTCAAGGAAGGCGACATCATCGTTCGACTCGGCGGCGAGCAGGTCACCAGCCAAGTCGACTTCTATCGCAAGCTCTGGGGCAAGGGACCGGCAGGCACCAAGATTCCGCTATCGGTGCTTCAGGGCGCGGAGGTGAAAGACCTCGTCATCGAGTCCATCGACCGCAGCCAGCACTTGCGGGCTCGCGCGATCTACTAGGAGCCTGTCGGATCGCGTGCGTTCATTCGCAGGCGAGCCGCAGTGGAGAGTGAGATTCCCTGGCGCTGGCGAAGGAGGGATTAGTCCGACCCCGGTCCGACCCCTCCGCTCGGTGGCAATCACCGAAGGCACACGGCAGCACGCTGCTCGCCGCTCGGATCGGCGCGGTGCTCTGTTATCATCGAGCGGCCCACCGCCGCCAATCAGGAGCGCTCGCAATGGCCCAGGATCGTATCAGGGGCGTTCTCTCGCCCGTCGTCACCCCGTTCAACGAAGACCTGTCGCCGGATGCCGAGCGACTCATCCGCCACTGCAAATGGCTCGTGTCCCAGCGCGTCGGGCTGGCGGTCTTCGGCACCAACAGCGAGGCCAATTCGCTCTCCGCCAACGAGCGCATGGCGCTGCTCGAGGCCCTGGTGAACGCCGGAGTGGACCCGAAGCGCATGATGCCCGGGACGGGCTGCTGCGCGTTGTCCGATTCGGTGCGGCTGAGCGAGCATGCGGTCAAGCTCGGCGTGGCCGGCGTGCTCATGCTGCCGCCGTTCTATTACAAGGGCGTGAGCGACGAAGGGCTGTACCGCAATTTCTCCGAGGTGATCCAGCGCGTGGGCGATGCACGCCTGCGCGTGTACCTCTACCACATCCCGCCGGTATCGCAGGTGCCGATCTCGCTCGCGCTGATCGAGCGCTTGCGCAAGGCTTATCCCGATACCATCGCGGGCCTGAAGGACAGCTCCGGGGACTGGAGCAATACCAAGGCGGTGCTCGATGCCTTCGCGCAATCGGGTTTCGACGTCTTCGCCGGCAGCGAAGCGTTCCTGCTGCAAAACATGCGCAATGGTGGTGCGGGTTGCATCACGGCGGGCGCCAACGTGAATCCCGCGCAGATCACGTCGCTGTACGATGCCTGGAAGGGCCCGGGCGCCGATGCGATGCAGGCCGCGATCAACGACGTGCGCAATGTCTTGCAGAGCGTGCCAATGATTCCCGCCTTGAAGCGCACCATCGCGCATTATTCCGGCGACATGGGCTGGAACAGGCTGCGGCCGCCGCTGACCGAGCTGACGAGCGCGCAAGAGCGCCAACTGCTGGAGGGTTTGGAGAAGCTCGATTTCGGGATGCCGGGAATTCGCCCGCAGCACGCCGTCAAGGCGTAAGCCGCGCCGGCCCGCGTCGAGCGCGGGCGCGCGTTGCTTCGAAATTCGTGGGTTAGAGCACTAACGCCCCTTGAACACGGGACGGCGCTTTTCCATGAACGCGGAGCGGCCTTCTTCGTAGTCCCGGCTGGCGAAGCAGGCGTCCACCATGTCGTTGCAGCGCTTCAGGTCGCGCACCGACGGGTCCTTGTGCCGTTCCAGCACGCTGCGCTTCACCGCCGCCAGCGTGAGCGGCGCATTGTCGGCGATCATGCCGGCATAGCCGCGCGTGTACGACTC
Organism: Burkholderiales bacterium; assembly: GCA_020848435.1. Lineage (GTDB taxonomy): Bacteria > Pseudomonadota > Gammaproteobacteria > Burkholderiales > WYBJ01 > WYBJ01. The sequence goes on from JADLAC010000030.1 coordinate 88,985, forward strand.
GAGCTCGGCCACCGGCACCAGGCGGTTGATCAAGCTCATGGCGAGCGCTTCCTGGGCGTTGAACTTGCGCGCGGTGAAAAAAATCTCGGCGGCGAACGAAGGGCCGACCAGGTCGATCAAGCGCCGGATGCCCTCGTAGCGATAGCCCAGGCCGAGGCGGCCCGCCGGGATCGCGTACACCGAATCCTCGGCCGCGATGCGGATGTCGCAATCGATCGCCACCGCGCAGCCCCCGCCGATGCAGTAGCCGCGGATCATGGCGATGGTGGGCTTGGGGAATTCCTGCAGCGCGCGATGACAGGCCTCGCCCGCGGCATTGTAGGCTTCGGCAGCTTCCTTGCTGGCGCGCTTTTCCTTGAACTCCGAGATGTCCGCGCCCGAAACGAACGCTTTCTCGCCCGCGCCCTTGAGTATCACCAAGCGGATGTCGGGGTCCTGCTCGAAGGCATCGAGCGCGCGCGGCACCGATTCCCACATCGACATCGATACGGCATTGTGACGCGCCGGGTTGTTGAACGTGATCCAGCCGATCGCGCCTTCTTTGTGTGCCAGCAGCTTGTCGGTGGTCGTTTGCACGGTCACGGTGTCCATGGCGATTCCTCTGCGGTCGGTGGCGGAAGGCGAGCGATTATGCAGGATGGGCTGCGCTTAGTAAAACGCGAGTCCGATCCGGCGTTGCGCCCGTGCGTGCGCGGGTCTCGCACGGGCTTCGAGCAGCCAGCCCCGCAGCGCGCCGAGCACCGCCTGCGCCTCGGACCAGGCGCGGGCTGCGCCGGCGTGCCTCGTCCCTCGCCGCCGCGCGCAATGGGGCTGCGGGGCGCCGCTATAATTCCTCGCTCAGCGCGCCCGTCGGCGAGTGGCGCGCCGCGATGCTGCGTTTCTGCCGGCGCAAATGGGAGTCCAAGTGAATCGCTTCAACCGCGGCGGCACGAGCTGCCATGCGATCGGTCTCGTGCTGGCCGCGTCGCTATCGTCCATGGCGCACGCGCAAGGCGGCTATCCTGTCAAACCGATTCGCTACGTCGTGCCTTATCCGCCCGGCGGTCCGCTCGATATCGTCGCGCGGCTCACCGGGCAGCGCTTGAGCGCGCGCCTCGGTCAACCCGTGATCGTCGATAATCGCCCCGGTGCGGGCGGCAACATCGGCGCCGACATGGTCGCGAAGGCGCCGCCCGATGGTTATACCGTCGTGATGGGCGCGGTCGCCACCCATGCCATCAACCCGCATCTGTACCGCAAGCTGCCCTACGACCCGGTGCGGGATTTCGCGCCGGTGACCCTGATCACGCAAGTGCCGAACATCCTGGTGGTGCATCCGGCGCTGCCGGTGAAGAGCGTGAACGACCTGATCGCGCTCGCCAAGGCGAAGCCCGGCGCGCTCAATTTCGGCTCCGGCAGCACCGGCAGCGCGGGGCATCTCGCGGGCGAGCTGTTCAAGGTTATGGCCAAGGTGGACATGGTGCACGTGCCGTACAAGGGCGCCGCCCCCGCGGTCGCCGATCTGTTGGGCGGTCAGATCCAGCTCATGTTCGACAATCTCGCATCCGCGCTGCCAAACGTGAAGGCCGGTAAGCTGCGTGCCGTCGCGTTGACCACGAGCAGGCGCGCCGCGCAGGTGCCGGATCTGCCGACCATCGCGGAGTCGGGTCTGCCGGGTTTCGATCTGAGCACCTGGTTTGGCATCTTCGCACCGGCGAAAACACCGGGCGCGATCGTCGCCAAGCTGCACGCCGAGCTGAGCGCCATTCTCGCCTCGGCCGAGATCAAGGCCCAGCTCGCGAACCTGGGTGCGGAACCCGCGACCCTGACGCCGGCCGAGTTCGAGCGCTTCGTTAAGAGCGAGCTCGCGAAGTACGAGCGCATCGTGCAGGCCTCCGGCGCCAAGGTCGATTGACGTTCGTTGATTCAAGCCGGAGAGTCATGATGATCGAAGTCGAACGCGCGCGGTCGCAATCCGCCCCTGCGCAAGAAACGTTGCTGTCGCCGTTACAGGTGTTGCGGCTTTATGCGCCTCACGACGGCAGCTTGATGGGGGCGCTCGAAAGCCGCATTCGACACGATCCGCAGCGCCCGTTTCTGCGCTTTCGCGATCGCACCTGGAGCCGGGGAGAGTTTCACGCGGCGGCGGAAAACCTCGCGCGATCGTTGTTCGCGCGCGGCATTCGCAGCGGCGATCGCATCGGCGTGGTGTCGCGCAACCACGAAGGCCACGTGCTGCTGCTGTTCGCGGCTGCGCGCATCGGGGCCATCCTGGTACCCACCAACCCCGAGTTCGGCGTGAACGAGGTGAAGTACGTTTTCTCGAAGGCCGAAGTGAGCGCGGTCGCCGCCGCGCCGGAATGCCTCGACACCGCCCGTGAGGCGGTTGCCGATGTGCCGGCTGCGCCCTGGTTCATCGGCTTCGATGCCGCGGCCGCGGGCTGCGTTTCGCTGCAGGAGCTGATCGCCGCGGCGCCGGGAGCGGAGCTGCCGGCCAACCCGGGCGCGGGCGCGAGCTGTCTCATCATATTCACCTCGGGATCGACCGGGTTTCCCAAGGGAGCGCTGCATAGTCAACGCAACTTCGTCACCGCCGGCGAAGCGAACATCGCGCGCTTGTGGCTGCAACCGGACGATTGCGTCATGACCGTGCTGCCGCTGTTTCATGTCAATGCGCTGTTCTATTCGCTCGCCGGCGCGCTCGCGGCCGGCGCGTGCTGCGCCGTGATGGAGCGCTTTTCGGCCTCCACCTTCTGGGATGCCGCGGTCGACACCGGCGCTACGACAGTCAACGTGATCGAGGCGATCGGCCGCATCCTGGTCGCGCGCCCGCGCAGCGAGTTTCGTCCGCAGCACAGGATCAGGGTCGTGTACGGCGCGAGAGCGGACGTGCGCGATCATTTCCGCAAGGAGTTCCACATCCCGCACTTGCTGACCGGCTTCGGCATGACGGAAATCCCCGGGGTGTGCTGCGCGCCCTATGGCGGCGCCGACCTGCCCGGCGCGATGGGACCGATCGGCCGCCATCCCGATCCGCAGCGGCCCTGGGCGCAGTGCCGCGTGGTGGACGACCAAGGCCTCGATGTTCCCGACGGCACGCAAGGCGAGCTCTGGGTGAAGCACCCCATCGTCATGCAAGCCTATTTTCGCGACGAGGAACAGACCCGCGCCTCGTTCGAGGACGGCTGGTTCAAGACCGGCGACATCGTCAAGCGCGATCGCGACGGGGTGTTCTGGTTCATCACCCGCAAGAAGGACATCATCCGCCGGCGTGGAGAGAACATCGCCGGCGCCGAGCTCGACCGGGTGCTGTGCGAGCACCCCTCGATCGTCGAGGCCGCCGCCATTGCCGTGCCCGCGGAGCTCGGCGAAGACGAGATCCTCGCCTGCGTCGTTGCGCGCCCGGGCCACGCGCTCACCGCCGATGATGTCGCCCAGTGGTGCCGCGACCGGCTTGCGCCGATGAAAGTCCCGCGCTTCGTGCTGCTGCTCGACGAGCTGCCGCACACGGCCACGCACAAGATCAACAAGCAGGTGCTGAAGAACGACGCGAGCCTGAAAGCGCGCGCGGTCGATCTCGAGGCCAACCGATGAAGCGGTTCGTGACTTGGGTGAGAGGCGCCTTCGCCGCCTGTGCCTTGGGCTTGACCGCGTGCGCTTCGGCACGGAGCTATCCTGCGAAGCCAATTCGGCTGGTGGTGCCGGTTCCGCCGGGCGGTATCGACGACGTCATTGCACGCTCGGTTGGACAGCGGCTCGCCGAGTCGCTCGGCCAACCCGTGGTGACCGGTTTGACGCTGCTCGGGACGTTTGGCTAGACTCGACACGCCGCGCGCACGCGGCCGTCGCGCCGGGCTGCTGCAATCGATCAACGACCAGGGAGATCCTTCATGGCTGCCAAGCCTCAGATCAAGAACACCACCGACCCGCGGCATCGCAAGCTCACCATGAAGGATATCCGTGCGGCGGCCAAGCGCTTGTCGAACTGGGGTCGCTGGGGCAAGGACGACGAGATCGGCACGCTCAATTACGTTGGCGCCGAGAACATCATCGAGGCGGCGCAACTGGTGCGCAAGGGCAAGGTCATGTCGCTCGGGCTGAACTACGACCAATACGGCCCGCAGGGCGCGAAGAGCAAGTACCCGGCGCTCGGCCGCTTCAATCCCGTGCACTGCATGTTGCGCACCGGCACCGATGCCTATTCCGGTGTGCTCGACAAGCGCAAGATCCGCGGCACCGACGACCTCATCATCATGCCGTTGCAATGCGGCACGCAGTGGGACGGGCTCGGCCACATTCTGTACGGCGATCACATGTACAACGGCTTCGATTGCCGCACGGTGACGAGCGCGGGCGCGGAGAAGGGCGGGATCGAAAAGACCAAGGAAAAGATGGTCGGCCGCGGCGTGCTGCTCGATGTCGCGCGTGCGCTCGGCAAGCGCTCCTTGCCCGACGGCTTCGCCGTCACCAACGAGCTGCTCGATCTCACCGCGGCCAAGCAGAAAGTCGAGATCAAGCGCGGCGATTACCTGCTGGTGCGCACCGGCCACGTCGAGCGCTGCCTGGAGAAGAAGAGCTGGGACGGCTATTCCGGCGGCGATGCGCCCGGGCTCGCCTTCGAGACGCTCGACTGGCTGCACAAGAAGCAGGTGGCCGCGATCGTGACCGATACCTGGGGTGTGGAGGTGCGGCCGAACGAAACCGACGAGGCCAATCAGCCCTGGCATTGGATCGCCATTCCGATCATGGGCCTCACCGTGGGCGAGATCTTCCACCTCGGCGATCTGGCCAAGGATTGCGCCGCCGACAAGCGCTACGAGTTCATGTTCGTCGCACCCGCGCTGCCGATCACGGGCGCGGTCGGATCGCCGGTGAATCCGCTCGCCATCAAGTAGACCCGAACCAAGGAGCCGATCGCGTGCAAGCCATAGACATCCACAACCACGTGCTGCCGAACGAGGTGATCGAGGCGATCGTTCAGGCGCCGGAAAAGTTCGGCACGGAGATTCTCGGCACGGGAGCGAGCCGACAGATGAGGCGCGGCGGCTTCGCTTGGCCGCTCGAAGCCGAGTTCTACGACGCCGATGCCAAGGTCGAGGTGATGGCGCGCAAGCGCATCGACGTGTCGGTGCTGTCGATCACGCCGCAGGCTTTCTTCTACTGGCTGGAGCCCGCGGCCGGCGCGCAGGCGGCGCGGCTGGCGAACGACGGTATCGCCAACATGGTGGCGAAGCGTCCGGATCGGCTGCGGGGATTGATGACATTACCGATGCAGGACCCGGATGCGGCCGTGGCCGAGATGGAACGCGCGGTGAAATTCGGCTTCAAGGGCATCGAGCTCGGTACCACGGTCGAACACATGCAGCTCGCCGAAGGGCGCTTCCGTCCCGTGCTGCGCCGCGCCCAGGAGCTGAAGCTGTTCGTCTTCGCCCATCCGTACTGGATCGACCACAAGGGATCGCTGGACCAGTACTATCTCAACAACCTGATCGGCAACCCGCTCATGACGGCGGTCATGGTCGGCCATCTGATGTTCGGCGGCGTGTTCGACGAGCTGCCCGAGTTGAAATGGGTGCTGGCGCACGGCGGCGGCCATCTGCCCTACCAGCTCGGCCGCTTCGTGCACGGCTATCAGGTGCGCGACGAGCCCAAGTCGCAAGGTGCGCGCCGCCCGGATAACTATCTGCGCCAGATCTACTTCGATGCGCTGATCCACAATCCCAAGGCGTTGCGTTTCCTCGTCGACCTGGTGGGAGCGGAGCACATCATGCTCGGCACCGATTCGCCCTTCGACATGGGGGATTTCAATCCCGTGGACAAGGTGGAAGCCGTGACCGGCTTCACGACCGCGGAGCGCGATCAGATTTGCACCCGCACGGCGCTGGCACTTCTGCGGGAGTAGCCGCGGGCGTGAATACGGCTTTCGCCGCCGAGCCTGAGCCTAGCTGCAGCTCTGCGTGCCCTTCTTCTTTTCCTCTTCGCGATCCTTCTTCTCGCCCTCTTCCTTGCGCTCGTCGGCGGACTTGTCCGCATTGCTTTGGGTGTCCTGCGCCTCCAGGATCGAGGCCAGGGACGCGTCGACCAGTGCGTCCTGGATGTTGCCCGAGACCGGCGACACGACCAGCGAGCCGGGCGGTGCGTTGAAGCGCACCTTGCCGGTCGGCGCGAATACCAGCTCCGAGCTCAGATTCTGAATCTTCAGCGGGCTCACGTTCTTGAAGACGAAATTCTTGTTGGCGCCGCCCGCCTGGCCGAGCACCCGGCTGTTGACGTTGTTGTCGGCCGGCAAGTTGATCTCGCCCGAGGCCGAGGTCACGCTCAAGGTCGCGGCGGGCTGCGCGAAGCCGCTGTGCGGATCGACGGTGACGTAGGTCAGCACGATCGGCGCGGTCGGCTGCTGGGTGATATCGCCGCCCGAACGCAGGCTCAAGCTCTGTAGCGTCGACGAGGTAATCGGCGCGTTGACGCTCAACGCACCGGCGCTGGTACTGCCGACGGTCAGGTTCGCGGTGTTGATCCGGGCGAGCTCGTTCGCATCGATGCTGAATGCGCCGGCGACTTCGGATCCCAGGCTGATGGGCCGGTTCGCCGTGCGCGGCTGCAGCGTGACCGTGGAGTTGCGCGTCACCAAGGGGGCGTTGATCGCGATCGTGTCGGTCTGGATGGAAATGGAGCTGCCCGCGGTCATCGTCTGGTTGACGGTGACGGAGCTTCCGGTCGTGCCCGCGGCCGCCCCCACGCCGATGCTGCCGAAGTCGTAATTGGCGTTGACGGGCGCATTGAGGACGATGGTCTTGCCCGTGATGGTGGTGTTGAAGTAGCCATTGAGGGCGCCGCCGACGGTCACGCTGCCGTTCGGGCCGACGTTGGAGAGCGTGACGTTGGACGAATCCGATGTGATCGATTGCGTGGTCGTGATCGTATCCGCGTTGACCGAGATGCTACCCGAGGCTTGCACTGGAGCGTTGACGCTGGCTGTGCCGCCGCTGCCCGCGTTGAGCGTGATATTGCTGGTATTGGACGAACCGAGCGTGGCGTTGACGGCGATACTGCTGCCGGGCGCCGTGACCAGGTTGAGATTGCCGCCAGAGAGGCGATCCACCGCCGCACTGACGGTGATCGCGCCCGTCGGGTTGGTCGCGGTCGTGCCGATGTTCAACGTCGATGCACTGATGCGGTTGATCTCGGCGTTGGTCAAGCCGAAGCCGGAATCGGTACCGAGGTCGATCGCTGCCCCGGCGCTTCTCGGCGCGAGGGTGACATTGCCGCCGATGACGGCGGCGGCGACGTCGAGACTGTCGGCGCGCAGGGTGACGGTGCTGTCCGATACCCCGGTCATGCCGTCAACCGTGCCTATCGTGAGCGTGCCCGTAGCCGTAAAGGCGAAGCTGCCCGAGCTCGATCCGGCCAGTGTGCCGACCGCGTTGTTATCGGTCAGATTGACGCCGTTCGTGCTGTGCAGGCGCAAATTGGACGCCGTGACGGTGTTTCCGGCGCCCGCAGTCTGCGTGATGTTGCCGTTGGCCAGAATGGCGAGCGCGCTCGATCCGGCCGGCTGCGTGATGGGCGCGCCGATCGTGACCTGGTTGGTGTTGGCGAGATCGCCGAACTGGACCACGCCGCTGGTGGAAAGCGCGGCGATCTGCGCCGGCAGCAGGCCGAGGACTGCGCCGCCCGGGGCGGTGCCGAGATTCATCGAGCGGAAGGTTCTCGGCGCCACGACGATGCGCCCGCCGCCAGTGCTCGTGACCGGGGCGAAGCCCCCGCTCGGGATGTTGTCGCCATACAGGGCGATGGCGCCCGGCGCGGACAGCGTCCCACCGCCGTGCTGAATCGTGCCGGCCTTGAGATCGATGTTCGAGACCAGGCTGAAGCTCAGGGCGCCGACCGTGGTGAGCGTGCCGCTGGTGTCGAATACCAGCGCCCCGCTCGGACTGCCGATGCTGATCTTGCCGAGCTCGGCTGTGGTCAGATCGAGCCCGCTGCCTGCCTGGGCCCCGCCGCCCAGGGTCATGCCGCGGCCTGCTGTCGCCGGCAGAATGTCTATGCCGGTGCCGGCGGCGATGCCCGCGACGCCGGGGATCGACATCGTGGTCGCCCGGATGGACAGATGATCGGTGGCGCTGAAGGTGTTGGCGCTGAATGTCGCCAGTCCGCCCGTGGCGAGGGCTACGCTGCCCGGCAGGGCACCGGCGTGGGTCACGGTCATGTTGCCGGCATTGGTGCTGCCGAGACTGAGGACACCGCTGCCATAGGCGAGATTGCCCAGGTCGGTCGCGTCCAAGCCGAGGGTATTCGGCGTACCGGCGGCATCGGCCCCGCCCACCGCGATCATCGTGCCGCCGGTTATCGGCTGCACGCTGATGAAGCCGCCGCCGGAGGTGACCGTCCCGCCCAGGGTGATCGCATCGGCCGTCAGGTTTACGCTGCCGGCGGTGCCGGTGACCGCGGCATTCGTGCTCAAGGTGCCGGCGGTGAGCGTGATGCCTTGCGGCGCGGTCAAGGCGGCGGCGGGCGCGATGGTGAGCATCTTGCTCGCGCCGGTGACGAGGGCGAGATCATTGCTCGTGGTCAGGCTGATCGGCTGGCTGACCGTGATATTGCCCGACAGCGGCTCGCCGACCGTCACCGAGTTGGCGAAGATACGATCGAGCTCGGACTGGATGAGGCCGAAGCCGCCGCCGCCGGGCTTGGTGCCGATATCGATCGCGCCATTGGCAGAGGGCAGCAATGCCACGGCCCCGCCTTGCACGAACACGTTCGGGTTGGCGGTGTTGATGTCGATCCGATCGGCGCGCAGCGTCACGGGGTTGCCTGAGCCTGAGCGCACACCGTTGAGGTTGTCCACCGCGGTGACGTTGAGCGTCACCGGGCCGGCGCCGCCCGGTGCGCGCACGAAGCTGACCGCATCGAACTGGCTCATGAGCGCTACGTTGCTCACTTGATTCGGTTGGTTGAGCGCGATTACGCCGGAGGCTTCCGCCGCCAGGCTGCCGTTCGGAATGACGATCGCGCCCGTCTGGGTGATGCTGCCGGAGCCGGTCTTGAGGCTGAGCACGCGATTGGCGGGCAAGGTCACGGCCGCGCTCACGTCGATATTGCCGGCGAGGCCGCTGGTCTCGCCGATGCGCAGGATGCCGCCGGGATTGATGTTGGTGAGCTCGGCCTGGGCGATGCCGAGCGTCGAGCCGGGAACGTCGTTGCCGCCCACGTTGATGGCGCGGAAATCGCGCGGCATGATGTCGACATCGCCGGCCGCCGTGACGACGCTGGTGGGGCCGATCGCGACGGTATTGCCGATGAGCGCGACCTTGCCCGCGCCCGTGGTGAGATTGCCGTTGAGATTGATCGCCGATGCGCGCAGGGTCAGCGGGCCGGGCGAGGTGAGCGAGGCTACTGAATCGAAAGTCGACGCCGTGCCGCCGGCATCGAGGCCGACCGCACCGACGCTGCCGCCGGCGAAGGCGACCGCGCCGGTGACCATGATGTCCCCGCCCGTGGTGGTGAACTGAAGGGTACCGAGCGGCGCGCTAAAGCGGCCGAGCTCGGTCGTATCGAAGCCGAGCGAGCCGCCGGGGTCGATGCCGATGTCGATCTTGCGGGCGGGCGTGTGGGTCGCGATATTGATGCTGCCGTTGCTGGAGGCGACATTGGCGCCGATCGCCATCGAATCGGCGATCAAGCCGATGCTGTTGGTGGCGGAGACGTTGGCCCCCGCGCCGATGGCGATCGCGCTCGCCGCCGGGTTGCCGCTATGCAAAATGAAATTCGGGACGCTCCCCGGAATGGCTGTCGCGGTATTGACGCTGACGCTGCCGGCGTTCGTCCCGCCGATGCGCACATTGCCCGTGATGTTGGCGAAATCGCCTGGCGTGAACTCGAGCTCGGCGGGGTTGCCCTTGGCCGCGACGATGCTGACCGCGCGATTGGCGGTTACCGGACCCAAGGTCGTGTCCGCGGCGGAAAACGAGACCGGGCCGGTCACGTCCATGCGATCGCCCGCGATCGTGACATTGGTCGCCTGAACCTGGCCGATTTCCGCACCGGTGAGGCCGAGCGTCCCGGCCGCATCGTTGCCCAGCGTTACCGTGGTTACCGATCGCGGCAGCAGCTTCACGTCGCCCTGGTTCACGCGCACGCTGCCGGTGATGCTCATGTCGTCGGCCTGCAGCATGACGTTGCCAACGCCGCTGAAGTTGTTCACCGTCACGCCGACCAGGCCATCGACCAGCGGTCCGATGTTGACCAGCTTGCCGGGCTTGGCGACGAAATTGATGTTGCCGGCGTTACAGCAGGTGATTTGCGCCGCCAGGTTGGTGACGTCGTTGTCGCGCGGGAAATCGATCTGCGTGCGGGCCGAGAGCGCGAGGTTGGGCACCGTCACGCTGGCGCCGCCCCCCGGCTGCGTGATCGCGTTGTTGGATGATGCGAGGCTCAGCGTGCTGGTCCCCGTGGGCGCGATGGGGCCGTCGATGGTGATCGGGCCGCTGGTGCTGAACCGCACGCGGGTCGGCGTGATGAAGTTATTGAGCTGGGCGGCGCTGACCTCGAGCGCGCTGCCCGTGGGCGCTCCGACGCCGAGCGCGATCGCCCGGTTGAACGAGCGCGGCGCGATATCGATATTGCCCGCGCTCGACACCGGAGCGTTCACCGCGAGCGTGTCGGCGTTAAGGGAAATGCTGTTGGCGCTGGTCGAGCTGAGCGGCGCGGCGATGGTGATCGCCGGCGCGTTAATCGAAAGCGAGCTCGCGAGCGAGACGCCAGCGTTCTGCGTAAAGGACGTGCCGCTTTGCACCGACACGAAACCCGGCAACGTGCCGGTCACCGGGCCCGCTACCGTGATCGGCCCGGTGGACGAGTTACCGAGCGAGAACGAGCCCGTGCCGAGCAGCTTGTCGAGCTCGAGCTGGGTCAGCGAGAGCGCGGAACCGACCTCGGTGCCGATATTGATGGGCCGGCCGGCGGTGTTCTGGCGTAGCGTGATGCTGCCGCCGCTGACATTCACCAGGCCCTGGATATCCATGTTGTCCGAGGTGAAAACCGCCCCACCGGAGCTCGAAATCGCGGCGCCCGCCTCGATAGCGAGGGTAGAGGCCGAGGTCGCGTCGGTCACCGAAGCATTGAAGCTGCTGAACTGGCCAGCGCTGATCTGGCTGCCGGCCGCGACCCGCACGCCCTTGTTGCCGGTCAACGAGACGCTGCTCGTACTGCCGATGTTGGCAGCCACCGTAATCGCGCCCGCTGCGGACGACGCCTGCACCGAGCTGGTCGACGCGATCGGCGCTGAAATTCCGACACCGGTTTGACCGCTGGCCGAGAAAAAGCCGCCTGTCACCGCCGCCGCTACATTCGCAGCGCCCGTCGAGGTGAGCTGGACCGAGCTGCCGAACGTGCCCTGGGCGTTCATGGTGTTGACCGGCGCGTTCAGGGCGACACCCGCGCCGCTCGCGCTGAAGGACCCGCCGCGAGTGATGATCGCACCACCGACGCTGACTGCTCCGCCGCCGGCGTTGTCCGAATTCGCGACCAGGCTCACGCTCAAAGGATCGCCGGTCGAGGTGATGCTGCCGCCCGCGCCAATGACGATGTCGTTGTGGGCCTGCAGGGTGAGGCTGGTCGTGCCGATGAACGGGCCGCCGAGCACGGTTTCGGCGCGCTTCACGATGGGTGCGCTGATGGTGATGTTGCCCGCCTGGGTCCCGGCCGTGTCGCCGCGGCTGGTCGTGGTCAGCAGCACGTTGCTGCCGAAATCGAGCTGCGCATTGATGAGATTCACGCCGATGCGCGAGCTGTCGGCCAGTGGCGCGAAGAAGGGCGCGCCGGAATTGATGGCGTCGTTGAATTCGCTACCGGCCACGACTTCGAGGTCGTTGGGATCGAGCAGCCAGGTCCCGTTCCTGCCGCCGGGAGCGCGCACGTCGGGACCGCGCCGGACGTCGAGGGCGCGTTTGCCGGAGGTTTCGACCAGGCCGCCGTCGCCCGAGCGCGCGCCGCCGCGGGCACTGATGGCGCCGTAGCTGCGGGTGGAGTCGTCGGCCCAGACGATGACCTTGCCGCCGTCGCCGGAAGTCAAGGCATCGGCGGCGATGCGCGCGCCGGCTCCCACGTAGGTGGTTTGTGCATTGCGCACGGCCGGATTGGTGCCTTGCAGGTCGCCGCCGACCAGCACCGTGCCGCCGCCGCGCTCGCCCGACACATCGACGCTGGCGCCGTTCGCTACGCCGACGCGCTCGCCCAGCAGGCGCACTTCGCCACCCTTGGCTTCGCTTCCACTCGCAGCGACCTGGCCGGCGACCAGAGTCGTCCCGCCCGCGTTCACTTCGATCACGCCCCCGCTCGGGCCGCTCGCGCTGGTCACGCTGGCCGCGTCGAGGCTCGCGTCGCGGCTCGCCCTGAGCACGATCTTGCCGTTCTCGCCCACGACCGCGCTGTCCGCGCTGGCCCGGCCGCGGTTGGCCACGATGCCGCCGTAGATGCCGATCTTGCCCGCTTCGGCGACGATCTTGCCGAGGTTGACCGCCTGGCCTTCGGGCGCGGACAGCTCGATGCGCACCTCGGGATTGGCCGAGTCGGTGAGCTCGACCGACTTGCCGGCCGCGAGGATCACCTCGCCCTTGGGCGTATGGATGATGCCGCTATTGGTCACCCCCTCGGGGGATATGAGCAGCACCCGGCCACCCGCCGGGGTGCGGATCTCGCCGGCATTGCTGATCGACTTCGCTCCGGGCGTTTCGCCGAAGCGCAGCTTTCCACTGAGGAAGTCGGCGTTCATGATGTTGAGCGTCGATGCCACCAGGCCGGCGGTATCGATCAGCGCGCCGTTGCCGAAGATGATGCCGTTGGGGTTGACCAGGAACACCCGGCCGTTCGATTGCAATGCGCCCAGGATGGACGAGGGGTCAGCCCCGATCACGCGATTGAGCACCGCGCTCGCGGCGTTCTGCTGCACGAAGCGCGTGGTTTCGCCCGCACCGATGGAAAAGCCTTGCCAGTGGATGATGCTGCCCGGCGAATTGGTCACCGTGAGCAGCTTGCCTTGCGTGTTGAACGTGGCCTGGCCGTGCATCACCGCGGGACCGACCGGGTTCGCCAGCACGAGCGGCGGGGCGAAGCAGCACGCGACAGCGGTGGCGAGAACATTGCGGCGGATGTTCCACGGACGGGCGTGCGAGCGATTCATGACTGAGCTCCCTGACTCTTGAGGTGCCGGTGCGATACCGAGCGCAAGCGCTTGATCATCTTACCACTGAGATCTATTTCCTGACCGTCGAAAAGCGCACTGGAACGGGCTTGCAAGGCTCGAATGTGGCTTATGAGGCTCGCATGCGGCCGGTGCGCCGAGCCGGGCTCGGCCCCGGGTCGAGACAGCCATCCCTCACGGCCGCCTGATCCGCAACTTCCCCGGCGGACGCCGCCGCGCAGACGATGACGGCGCGCACGGATTCCTCGTCCAGTGTCGGGAAGTCGGAGACGATCCCGGCAACGCTCACGCCCTCGGCCAAGCTGGCCAAAGTGGTACGCAGCGTAACGCGGGTACCTCTTGACCGCGGGCTCGCCCCCGCAAACGGCATGGTCACGGACAATGTACCGCCGGTAGTTCGTAGCCATGGCGAATGGGTCCTGCGGGATTGCGTCGTGCGGGCCCTAATCGATCCGTATCCCGGTCGCCTTGATGATCTTCTCGTACCGGGCGTGCTCGGTGCGCACATAGCGGTCGAACGCGCCGGGGGCCATGCCGCCCGGGGTCGAGACCAGTTGGCGCAGCCGCTCCCGGATGTCCGCCGCGGCGAGAATGCTCACGATGTCCTGATGGATGCGCTCGACGATCGGCTTCGGCGTGCCCGCCGTGGCGTGCAGGGAGTACCACGAGTCCACGTTGTACTCGGGCAGCCCGGCCTCGGCGAAGGTCGGCACCTCGGGCAGATCGGGATAACGCGCGGGCAGGCCGATGGCGAGCGCGCGCATTTTCCCGGAGCGCACGTGCGGGCTGGCCGAGGCGGCGGTATCGAACATGACCTGTACGCGCCCGGCCATGAGGTCGACGTGGGCCGGTCCGCCGCCTTTGTACGGCACGTGCGTCATCTGCACGCCGGTCACCGCCTTGAAGACTTCGCCCGCGATGTGCGGGGTGGTGCCGTTGCCGCCCGAGACGAAGCGGATGTCGTCGGGCTTGGCCTTCGCCAGCGCGATCAGCTCCTTGATGGTCTTGGGGGCGAAGTTGGGTGCCGCCACGCACAGCGTCGGCGCGACCGCGAGGATGGTGACGGCGGTGAAATCCTTGATCGGGTCATAGCCGGGCTTGGCATACAGCGCCGGGGCCAGCGCGTGAGTGGCGATCGAGCTCAGCAATAACGTGTAACCGTCGGCGGCGGCCTTGGCCGCGAGCTGCGCGCCGATGGTCGTACCCGCGCCCGGCCGGTTGTCGATCACGACCTGCTGGCTCCAGCGCTCGCCGAGCTTCTGGCCAAAGATGCGGGCGAGGGTGTCGTTACCCCCGCCCGGCGGATAGGGCACGATGAGCCGAACGGGCCGACTGGGGTAGGGTTCGGCGCCGCTCGCCGCGGCCGCGGGATGCGCGGCGGGAAGGCAGGCGCAAAGCACGATCCAGACTGGTTTCACGGCATCACCTCGTGACGACCTCTCGCGCACGGCCGCGCGCCAGTTGTCCGCGCAGCCGGCGCTATTTGGCCACTCGCAACCCGGCGACCGGCTCAGATGATACCGCGGCTGCGCAAATCGGCGATCTCCACCGGCGTTTTGCCGAGCAGACCCTGCAGCACCTCCTCGGTATGCTGGCCTAGCAGCGGGGGCGGGGTATCGTAGTGAATCGGCGTGCGCGAAAACTTGATCGGGTTCGCCACCAGCGGCAATGTGCCGGCGATCGGGTGCGGCACATCGACCCGCAAGCCGCGATGCACGACCTGGGGATCGGTGAACACCTCGTCGAGGCGGTTGATCGGCCCGCAGGGAACGCCGAGAGGCTCCAACAGACGCATCCATTCGGCCGTGGTCTTGCGCGCCATGGCAGGGGCGATCAGTGCTTTCAGCGCGTCGCGATGGGCGATACGCGTGGCGTTACTCTGGAAGCGCGCATCGTCGAGCAACGCATCGAGCCCCGCCGCACGGCAGAAGCGCGCGTACTGCTGCTCGTTGCCGATCGCCAGGATGGCATCGCCGTCGCGCGTTTTGAAGGTGTCGTAGGGCGTGATGTTCGGATGGGCGTTGCCCAAGCGCCGCGGCACCTCGCCGGAGACGAGATAGTTCAGGTTCTGGTTCGCGAGCCACGCGACCTGGGTATCGAGCAAGGCCATGTCGATGTGCTGGCCTTCGCCGCTCGCGTTGCGCTCCCACAGCGCGGCCAGGATGGCCACCGTCGAGTACATCCCCGTCATGAGATCGGCGATCGCGACGCCGGCCTTCTGCGGCCCGCCGCCGGGAAGCTCATCGCGCTCGCCCGTGATGCTCATCAGGCCGCCCATGCCCTGGATCATGAAATCGTAGCCCGCGCGGTCGCGGTACGGGCCGCTCTGGCCGAAGCCGGTGATCGAGCAATAGACGATCCGCGCATTGACGGCACGGATGTGCTCGTAGCCCAGCCCATAGCGGGCGAGATCGCCGACCTTGAAATTCTCCAGCAACACGTCGGCGCGGGTCGCAAGCTCGCGCACGAGCGCCTGGCCTTCGGGCTTGGCGATGTCGATGGTGACCGATTTTTTGGCGCGATTGGCGCACTGGAAATAGGCTGCATCGGCGTGGGGCTTGCCGGCGCGATCGTGGATGAACGGCGGACCCCAGGCGCGCGTATCGTCGCCCTTGCCCGGACGTTCAACCTTGATCACCTCCGCGCCGAGATCGGCGAAGACCTGGGCGCACCACGGCCCCGCGAGAATGCGCGACAGGTCGAGAACGCGGACATCGGAGAGCGCGGCGGACATTTGGGGCGGCTGGCGGGTCGCCCGATCCTGCCGGCAAAGGCCGCGGGTGTCAATCGACGCCGGTGCCGCGTGCCGGGAGCACGTCACCTGGCCCGGTAGAGAGCGCGTCACCTGGTCCGGTTGGGAGCACGCGATCCGTCCGGCCTCAGGCTCGACCCCGGTGCGGGACGCCACTCCCGCACCCGACTGCCCTGGCTAGCGCATTGGCAGCCGGCGCCAGGAGGGGCTTGCCCGCTCGATGCGCGCCGTGACGGTGACGTGCCGTTGTTAGTGCGCGAGCCGCCGGGACCTGCGTCTCGCTGCCGTCAGGACCAGGCCCAGGCCGGCAAGCGACAACGCCCAAGTCCCGGGCTCCGGGATCGGCGCGATCCGATACACCGCGTCTTCTCCCAGTGCCACAACGTAGATCGCATTGGCGTCGTAGACGTTTCTCTGGATATCGGTGACCACGCTGAAACCCGTGCCGAAGGGCGCGGCGGTATCGCCTAAGTTCAGGACGCCGTCGGCCAATTCGCCCGCGAGCTCGAAGCCGTCGCGGTTGGTGTTGAGACGAAACAGCCACAGCCGCCCTTCGTTGTTTTCGCCTACGAGCACCGCATTGTCATATCCAGGCCCCCACGCCGAGAGATACAGGAACTGGAGCGCGGTAATGCCGATGGTGTCTTCGAAGGTGAATTTCGGGTCGACGTAGGTTGCGCCGTCCAGCATGACCAAATCCGCCAGTCCTTGCGGCGTTGCCGGGCCCATGATCGGCGTCCAGCCGCTATTCATTCCATCACTGAGCAGATTGATCTCGTCGTTGACGCCGGCGCCGTTCTCGGTGTTCCAGATGCGGCCGTTGGCCGGATCGACCGCGATGCCGAAGGAATTGCGTACGCCGTAGGTATACCAGCGGCGCACGTCCGCATTGGCGTTGGCGATGAAGCGATTGTCGGGCGGCGTGGCGCCGTCGAGCTCGAGCCGATAGGTCCCGCCGGTGTGCGCGCTGTTGGTGTTGGATTGATTCTGCTCGATACCGCTGCGATTGAGATCACCGGTGGTGCCGTAGATCTTGCCGCCGTTGATTACGAGCGGGCCGCCGTTGTGGCTCGCTCCGATCGATTGGCCGTCGGCTGCGCGGCCAAACGTCGCCAGGGTCTGCGGCTGGGTCAAGGTGTTGGTGGTGCTGTTCCAGGTGTAGCGCTCGAGCCGGTTGTCGACCCACACCCCGTTGTCGCCCGCGGTATAGTACAGATAGACGTAGCCGTTTTGAGCATGGCCGGGGTCGATGGCGATGCCGAGCAGACCGCGCTCGCTGCCGTCGGTGGCGACGGAAAGATTCAGCACCGGATTGATCGCGCCCTGGTTGAAGCGTTTCACCGCGCCGCCCTGCTCGATCACGAAGCCCTGGTTTGGGCCGGTGAAGCGGATGCCGGTCGGATTGTCGATGTTGTTGCCCAGGAGGAAGTTGGAGACGATCAACGAGTTGTCCGTCAGAACCTGATCGTTATTGGACTGGGCGAGGACGCCCTGGGCGATGACGGACAGCAGGACAGCAACGAGCGCGCGCATGTTCTTCTCCTCGCAGCGGGACCTTATCCGGTCCTTGGCGCAGCAGTATGCGTTCGGGTTTTGCAGCTACTCGTGAAGAAAGTCACACGGCGGACGAAGTGCTGCCATGACAACGGACTCAAGCGCACGCCGGATCGAGCCGCCGCTGCACTGCGGCGGATCAATCCAGCTTAACCGCAGATGCGATGCATCAGGCGGCGCAGAAACTCCTCGCACTGGGCGAGTTGGTCGAGGCTCAGGTACTCGTTGGGTTTGTGTGCTTGTTCGATCGAGCCGGGTCCGCACACGATCGCGGGGATACCCGCTTGCTGGAACAACGCGGCCTCGGTGCCGTAGGAGACCTTGCCGACATCGCGGAAATCCGTGAGCCCTAGCGCGAGCCGGGCGGGCGCTGAATCGGCTGCCACGTTCAGGCCCGGCATGACGGACAACACCTCCCATTCGAACCCGCTGGCCGGATCGACGCGCTGCATTTCGGGCAGCAGCTCGCGCTCGGCATACTGTTTCAGCTCGTCGAACAGGGCGCTCGGAACGTCGTCCGGCAGATGGCGGAACTCGAAGTCGAAGCTGCATTGCTTGGGCACGATGTTCAGCGCTGTGCCGCCCTGGATCACGCCGGTATGGATGGTCGTATGGGCGACGTCGAACAGTGGATCGTACGGGCCGCGATCGCGATAGCGCCGTGCCATCGACTTGAGATACGCGACCAGCTCCGCGGCGGCTTCCACCGCGTTCACGCCTTGCGGCGCGTACGCCGAATGACAGGCAAGCCCCCGTACGGTGCAACGATAGCCGTGCTTGCCTTTATGGCCGATCACCACGCGCATATTGGTCGGCTCGCCGACGATCACCGCCGCGGGCCGGATGCGCGCTTGCGCGAGGTCTGAGATCAGGGCGCGCACGCCGATGCAGCCGACCTCTTCGTCGTACGAAAGCGCGAAGTGCAGCGGTTGGCGCAGACCGTTGGCGACGAATTCGGGCGCAAGCGCGAGTGCCGTGGCGATGAAACCTTTCATGTCCGCGGTGCCGCGCCCGTAGATCCGCTCGGCGGCGATTTCAGCCCGGAACGGGTCGGTATCCCAGCTCTGGCCTTCCACCGGCACGACGTCCGTATGGCCGGAGAGCAGCACGCCGCCGTCGGCTTCCGGGCCGAGGCTGGCGAACAGGTTCGCCTTGCGCTGCTCGCTGTCGTAGGTCAGGCGCAGCCGCGCGCCGAGCGCTTCGAGCCGCGCGCGCGCCCAGTCGATCAGGTCGAGATTCGAATCGCGGCTCACCGTGGGGAAGCCGACGATGCGCGCGACGCTTTCGACAACGCTGGCGGAGGGTTCGGGCATGGGGGCTCGCGACACGACCAAGGCAGAATAGGATCCCCCTTCCCCGCGTGTCAATGCACGTGTTGCGCTCACCCGTGTTGGGGTCGGGTCTTGCACGTTCCCGCAATCGGTCTTGCATGCGCAGAGAATGGAACGTGCAAGACCCCACTGCTGCGGCCCCACCGCGCGCGGTCGAGCGGCTGTGGTAGGCTTGCCGCCACGAGAGCCCCGGGAGGAGGACCCATGGATCTGCGATTACTGCTTGTGGGTTTGTTGCTCGGTTGGGCAGCCCAAGCGCCGGCGCAGCAGATTTCGATCGGTCTCGGCGGCGACGTGACCTCGATCGACCCGCACTATCACAACCTCACGCCGAACAACAACGTGGCCGACCATATCTTCGGCACGCTGGTGCACAAGGACGAGAAGCAGCGCCCCTTGCCGGGGCTGGCCGAGTCGTGGCGGCCGATCGACGATCTCACCTGGGAGTTCAAGATCCGCAAGGGCGTGAAATTCCACGACGGCTCGGATCTCAGCGCCGAAGACGTGGCGTTTTCCATCGATCGCACCGGCAAGGTCCCGAGCAGTCCCGCGCCCTTCACCATCTATACCAAGCAGGTTACCGAGGCGATCGTGGTCGATCCGCACACGCTGCGGCTCAAGTCCGCGGCGCCGTATCCGAACATGGTGATCGATATCTCGACCGTGCAGATCGTCTCCAAGAAGGCCGCCGGCGCAGCGAGCACGGACGACTTCAACAGCGGCAAGGCAGCGATCGGCGCCGGGCCGTACAAGCTCGCGCGCTACGTGCGCGGCGATCGCATCGAGCTGGTGCGCAACGACGCGTACTGGGGACCCAAGCCGCACTGGGAGCGCGTCACCTTCCGGCTGCTCACCAACGACCCGGCACGCGTCGCTGCATTGCTCGCGGGCGACGTGCAGGCGATCGAAAACATTCCGACGGCGGACATGGCCCGGCTCGCGAAGAACCCGGGCTTCGGCATCTTCCGCACGGTCTCGAACCGGGTCATCTATCTGCATATCGATTCCAACCGCGACAAGTCGCCGTTCGTGACCGACAAGGCGGGCAAGGCGCTCGAGCGCAATCCGCTCAAGGACGTGCGCGTGCGCCGCGCGATGTCCAAGGCGATCAATCGCCAGGCGATCGTCGATCGCGTCATGGAGGGCCTCGCGATTCCGGCCGGGCAGCTCCTGCCCGACGGGATGTACGGCGTGAGCCCCAGGGTGAAGGCGGATGCATTCGATGTCGACGCAGCGAAGAAGCTGCTCGCCGAAGCGGGCTACCCCGACGGCTTCGGCTTGACCATCCATACGCCGAACAATCGCTACGTGAACGACGAGCAGATCGCCCAGGCGGTGGCCCAGATGCTCACGCGCGCCGGCATCCAGACCAAGGTCGAGGCGATGCCCGCCAACATCTTCTTCTCCCGCGGCAGCAAGCTCGACTTCAGCTTCATGCTGGTGGGCTGGGGCGCTGACACGGGCGAGGTGTCCTCGCCGCTGAAGTCGCTGCTCGCGACTTATAGCAAGGAGAAGGGCATGGGCGCGGCCAACCGCGGCCGCTACTCTAATCCCAAGATGGACCAGATCCTCGAGCAGGCCCTCGCCACCGTCGACGATGGCAAGCGCGAGCTATTGCTGCAGCAGGCCGTCGACGTCGCCATGGCCGATGTCGGTGTCATCCCCACCCATTTCCAGGTCAACACGTGGGCCGCGCGCAAGGGGATCGGCTACACGGCGCGCACCGACGAACGCACCCACGCGCATGCCTTCGTGCCGGTAAAGCCGTGAGCGGCTAGCCCGAGCATCCGCACCGGCTCCTCTAAGGGCGCGCGGCATGGGCGCGTACATCATCCGTCGGCTGGCAGCGAGCGTCGTGCTGTTGTTCGTCATGTCGCTGCTGGTGTTCGTGGGGGTGTACGCGATCGGCAACCCGGTCGATCTCCTGATCAGCCCCGAAGCCGATCAGAAGGAAATTGCGCGCGTGGTGGCCGCGCTCGGCCTGGACAAGCCGCTGTGGGAGCAATACCTGATCTTCCTCAAGCAGGCGTTGGCCGGCGATCTCGGCCGCTCGTTCGCGTTCAATACCCCGGCCATCGAGCTCATCCTGCAACGCATGCCCGCGACCATGGAGCTCGCGCTCGCCGCGATGGCGATCGCGATCGTGCTCGGCATACCGTTGGGCCTGTATGCCGGTCTCAAGCCCGACTCGGTGCTCGCCAAGGCCATCATGGCGGGCTCCATCCTGGGTTTCTCGCTGCCAACCTTCTGGGTGGGCTTGATGCTCATCATGCTGTTCGCGGTGCAACTGGGATGGTTGCCGGCCTCCGGACGCGGCGCCACGACCGAGCTCTTCGGCGTGCAATGGAGCCTGTTCACGCTCGACGGCTGGCGCCATCTCTTCATGCCGGCGTTGAACCTGGCGTTGTTCAAGCTGTCGCTGCTCATCCGCCTGACGCGCGCCGGCACGCGTGAAGCGATCCTGCAGGATTACGTCAAGTTCGCGCGCGCCAAGGGGCTGCGCATGCGGCGCGTGATCGGCCTGCACGTGCTGAAGAACATCATGATTCCGATCGTGACCGTGATCGGGCTGGAGTTCGGCTCGGTGGTCGCGTTCTCCATCGTCACCGAGACGATCTTCGCCTGGCCCGGGATGGGCAAGCTGCTGATCGATTCGATCAACGTGCTCGATCGGCCCGTGGTGGTGGCCTACCTGTTGGTCATCGTGGCGCTGTTCGTGTTCATCAATCTGCTGGTCGACGTGCTGTACTCGGCGCTCGATCCGCGCGTGCGCGTGACCGGGGCTCCGGCGTGAACGTGTCCGATGCGCTGATCGAGCGCGCGCCGGCGGCGGCCCATGTCGAAGCGCCGTTGCGGCGCTTCGTCGCGATGTACGCCGAGAGCCGCATCGCGGTCGTGGCGCTGGTCGTCCTGGTGGGCATCCTCCTGTGTGCCGTGTCGGCGCCCTTGATTTCGCCGCAGAACCCGTACGATCTCGCGCAGATCGATATTCTCGATGCGCGCCTGCCGCCGGGAGAGAAAAGCGCGGGGGGTATGACCTTCGTGCTGGGCAGCGACGACCAAGGGCGCGACATGCTTTCGGCGATCTTCTATGGCCTGCGCATCAGCCTGGGGGTCGGCATCGCCGCAACCGTGGCCGCGGTCGGGCTCGGGCTCGGCTTCGGCTTGATCGCGGCCTATGCGGGCGGACGCGTCGATGCCCTCATCATGCGCGTAGTCGACCTTCAGCTCTCGTTCCCGGCGATTCTGATCGCGCTGGTGCTGCTCGCCGTCGTGGGCCAGGGCGTGGACAAGATCATCATCGCCTTGATCACCGTGCAATGGGCGTATTACGCGCGTACGGTGCGCTCCTCGGCGTTGGTGGAGCGCGGCAAGGACTATGTCGAGGCCGCGCGCTGCCTGCGGCTGTCGCCCGCGCGCATCCTGTTCCGCCACATCCTGCCCAATTGCCTGCCGCCGCTGATCGTCGTGGCGACCGTGCAGGTGGCGCACGCGATCGCGCTCGAAGCCACGCTCTCCTTCCTCGGCCTGGGGTTGCCGATCACCCAGCCCTCGCTGGGGCTGCTCATCTCCAACGGCTTTTCGTATCTGCTGAGCGGCAAGTACTGGATCAGCTTCTATCCCGGCATCGCGTTGCTCATGACCATCATGTCCATCAACCTGGTGGCCGACCAACTGCGCGATGTACTGAATCCGCGGCTATCGCGCTAACCCGACGCGACCGCGTCCCAGCGAATGCCGGCAGGCCCGTGAGGTCGTCGCGATCGATCTCGATGCAACCCCCGCACGGCCGAGCCGTTAGTGTATTTCGCCGCTCGCGCGCAGCCGCCGGTGCTCTGCTTCCGCGGCGTGCAGCGATTCCAGCAAGGGCCGCCGCAGCCAGCGCTTGTTGAGGGCGAACGCCTGGGCGGGCTTGGAGCCGAGCAGCAGCGCGGCACGCTCGGTCGCGGCATCGAGCGCATCCTGCGCGACCACTTCGCCGATCAAGCCGCGCGCTTGCGCTTCCGCGGCGGGCATGCGCCGCGCGCTCTGCACCAGGTCCGAAGCGACCGCGGCACCGCCGAGATAGGTGAGGATGGCCAGTCCCGGCATGGTCGGTCCGCCCAGGTCGATCTCGGGCAGGGCGAGCGCGGCAGCGTCCGACGCGACGACCCAATCAGCGAGCAAGGCGAGCATCGCGCCGCCGCCGGAGGCAACGCCGTTCATGCGCGTCACCACCGGCTTGGGGAAGCCCGCGAGCGCGATCAGGAGCTCGAACAAGCGCTCCGAGCGCAGCCGGCGTGCTTCGGCCTCGGGCAGCCCGGTGGCCGTGCGGAAATCCACCCCGCCGGAGAACGCGCGCTGGCCGGCGCCGGTCACGACCAGCGCTTTCACCGCGGCATCGACGCCGCACGCCGCGACCTGTGCACTCATCTGCTGCATCATCTCGGCGCTCAGGGCATTGGCCTTGCCGGCACGATCGATGATGAGCCAGGCGACTTCGCCTCGCCTGTCGAGCACGATAGGGTTTGTTGCGGCCACTGAAGAATCCTTTCTGTTCGAGTCCGCGAGCCTGCACGTTCGCCGCTGTCATGGACCGGTTGCGGATCGAGCGCCGCCCGCATGGAGCGTCTCGCGATTGGCGCCGCGGCGGTCGCGTTCGGCGGCCGGTGTATGATAGCAGCCGACCCATTCCGGTTATCGAGCACCCGAGCGGAGGTGATCCATGCTCACGCAGCGCCTGGCACAGTTCGTCGTCGAAACCCCCGCCGCGGCGGTTCCCAGCGCCGCAATGGATGCAGCCCGCGATGCCCTGATCGATACCCTGGGTGTCGCGTTGGTCGGTGCCCTGGACGAGGTGAGCGAGATCACGCTGCGTTACGTGACCGGCCTCGGGGCGAAGCGCGAGGCCACGATCTGGGGCACGCATGCCGGAACCTCGATGGCCGAAGCGGCGTTTGTCAACGGCATCTTCGGCCACGCCCTCGATTTCGACGACGTGCACGCCTCCGTGCATGGACATCCGAGCACGACCATCATCCCGGCAGCGATCGCCGTGGGTGAAGCGGCCGGCGCCTCGGGCGAGGCGCTGCTCGCGGCGTATGCCGTCGGTCTCGAAGTCGGCGGCAAGCTGGGCATAGCGTTCGGCAGCGGCCACTATCAGAGAGGCTGGCACGCGACCGCCACCACCGGCGTGTTTGCTTCGGCGGCCGCGGCGGGCCGGCTGCTCGGCCTGGACGTCATGCAGATGCGCCACGCGCTCGGCCTGGCAGCATCTCAAGCCTCGGGGATGCTGCGCAACTTCGGCACCATGACCAAGCCCTTCCACGCGGGTCATGCCGCCCGCTGCGCGGTGCAATCGGTGTTGCTCGCGCGCGCCGGACTCAGCGCCGACACCTCGATCTTCGACGGCAAGGACGGCTTCCTGCGCACTTACGGCGGCGAGGATCAGCAGCCGCTCGAGCCCTTGATCGATGCTCTCGGCAAGCCGTGGGAAGCGCTCGATCCGGGTTTGAGCTTCAAGCGCTGGCCTTGCTGTTACTGCAACCACCGCTCGATCGGCGTGCTGCTGGCGATGATCGAGCAACACAAGATCCGCGCCGCGGACGTGCTCGCGGTGGAAATCGGCTTTCCGCCGGGCAGCGATACCGCGCTCGTGCATAGCGACCCGCATACCGGGCTCGAAGGTAAGTTCAGCATCGAGTACGTCGCCGCGGCGACGCTCGCCGACGGCAAGGTCGGTATCGATACGTTCACCGATGTCATGGTGAATCGGCCCGAGATCCGCGCGCTCATGGCGAAGGTCAAGCGCTACCGGATCCCGGACAGCAAGATGTACACGGGCGCGGTGGGCTACAACGATGTCATGGTGCGCACGACGCGGGGCGAATACCGCATGCGCGAAGATCGCGCACCCGGATCGCCGGCATGGCCGATGTCGGCGGCCGAGCGCGACGAGAAATTCCTCGATTGCGCGGGCCGCGTGCTGGGCGGCGTAGGGGCGCGGCGCTCGCTCGAACTGGCGATCGGCGCGCGCCACCTCGCTGCGGTTGCGCAGTTGGCTCGCGCGTTGGTGCCCTCAGAGTCGGCGCCGCTGCAGACCCCCGCGGCGGTGCTGGCGAAGTAGACCGCTGGCGCGACCGCGGGCATGGCCGAGGAGAAGTCATTTCAGCGCATCACGCGCAACGATTTGAAACGTCTCGTCACGATCGCCCGGCTCGAGCGCGAGGACTTCTTCACCCGCCACAAGGAATACGCGATCCTCTATCGCAAGCGCGTCTTGTGCAGCGCGCTCTGCGGCGGCGCGGCCTTGCACTTCATCAACGGCCTGACCGGCATTCGGACCTTCGACGTGTTCACGTTCTACGCCGAGCATCCCGAAGCGCCTTTTCCGCATTGGCACGAGGAACGCTACGACTATGGCCCAGGGCGCAAGTTCGGCCGGCTGCCCGGCGCCCCCGAGAGCTTTCGCGGCCGCCCGGTGAACCTCGCCGGCCGCTCGATCGGCGCCTCGCCGGCCGACGATCCCATCGAGGCGCTGCACTATTACTTGAGGCGCGGCGCGTCGCCGGTGGCGCGCCGGCTCGCCGAGCAGGCGCTGGTGCTGCTCGAGCCGGAGAAGCTCGTCGGCTATGTCGCCTGGCCGACCCTGGTGCCCGCGCGGCCGTCGCCGATCGGCGCCGATTGAAGTAAGCGCCGCGCTGGCGCGAGCCGCTGCGGCCGACCCGCATTGCGTCTCGCCCAGCCGCCGACGAGCGCGATCCCGGCCAGCATGAGCGCATAGGTTTGCGGCTCGGGAATAGGAATGGGAACGCCGAACGTGCCGGACAGGGAATCGGTCAGGCTGACTTGGGGCGGCAAGACCAGGCTCAACGTGGCCGTGTTGCTGAGGTCGCCCGCAACGGTCTCGCCCGCCAGGACACCGATCACGGTAAAGCTCAACAACGCATTGAAGTCCAACGTTGCCTCTGCCCCTGCTGTGGCGAAGCTCACGTTTTCGACGACGGACAAGGTATCGTCGATAGCGCCGCCGAGGTAGCGGCCGGTATCGAATCCGTTCAAACCCGGATCCTCGCCGAAGAGCAGTTGGCTGTTCGCCGAGACGAAGCCCGGTGTCGCCGAGGGTGTCAACGATCCTTGCACCCGCAGCCGCATCTCGATGTCGAAGTTGCCCGCCGCGCTGGAGGTGACGGTCAGGACATCGAGCGCTTGCGCGGTGACGCTCATGATGGGTACGCCGCCGGCGAAGAACTGCGCGGACGTCGAATTGGTGAGGCTGCCCGCCACGCGCAGGGCGAGCGTGCCGATGTCGGCCGACGAGAAATACGAGAACGAGCCGGGTGCCGCGTCCGCCACGGTCACGACCGACCGGGTGAAAGGCGCAACCAGCTCGCTCTGGGTCTGGCTCGATAACGGGGGCTGCGAACTCGGCGCCTGGCCGTCGGGATCGACACGGCCGTGAGCTTCCAGGCCCGACTTCTCGTTCACCAGCACCGCGGCAGCAGGCGCTGGAAGGCATAACGCACAAACCGCGAAGGAAGCGAGCAGTTCATTCACTCGATGCATGGCGATCTCCTCGAATCATGCGGAACGAAGCGAGCACCTACCCAGATCCAAGCTGATCTGCGGCGATACTAATCGCGGTGCATGCAATCAATGCGAGGAATAATGCTCAGACGCCAATCATCACGTGGCGGGGCAAGGCTCTGGCGCGCGCTAATACGACCCATCCTTTGCCGCCAGATTCTTTACCCGCAAGCCGGCGATCGTGAAGCCGCCGTCGACGGCGAGGGTCTGACCGGTGATGTAGCTCGCATCGTCGGAGGCGAGAAATAGCGCCGCCGCGGCCATCTCGTGCGGCTCGCCATAGCGCGCCATGGGGATTGCCCGCAGCCACGCGTCTCGCCGCTCGTCGTTGTGCGAGCGCTTGATCCGCTCGGTCGCGACCGTGCCCGGAGCGACCGTGTTGACGCGGATGTTGTGCTGGGCGAGATCGACTGCCATCACGCGCGTCATGCCGATGATGCCCGCCTTGGATGCCGCGTACGCCGCCCGGCCGCTGCTGCCGAGGAAGCCGGAGTGGGAAGAGAAATTCACGATGGCGCCGCCGCCGAGCGTCACCATGGCGCGCGCGGCCGCTTGAGCGCAGAGGAAAGTGCCGACGACGTTGGTTTGCAGCATCTCGTGCAGCGTCTCGAGCGGCGTTTCGAGAAAGTGCTTTTGCCCGCCGCTGCCGGCGTTGTTCATCATGATGTGCGCCGGGCCGAAACGCTCACGCGTGAAAGCGATCATGTTGTCCACCATGTCGGGCACACGGATATCGACGCCGCATGCCGCGGCTTTGCCGCCGTTGGCAACGATGTCCGCGCAAACGCGCTTGGCGGCATCTTCTTCCTTGTCCGCAAGCACGACGGCAGCGCCTTCGGCGGCGAGGCGGGTGGCGATACACACGCCGATGCCGTTGCCGGCACCGGTCACGATGGCAACCTTGTTGGCGAATCGTGGCGGCATGATCGGATCTCAGGGGTCGGGGTCAGGCCTTGCTCGTTGCAGCAGGTGGCGGATAAGCAGAATACATCGGCCGCGATGGCATACGCAGCGCTCGGGACCGCGCAGCCCGCGCCGAAGCGGCATCGTACCACTCGCTCGCCGGGGCGAGACGCCCCGACAGCAGAAGCGATGCGCCGCTCCGGGAACTAGCGACGCCGGCGACCTGACTCCCGACCTCATATCTATGCAACCTGAGAGATCTGACCCCCGGCATCTGTCAAGTGGACGCGCCGCCCTGCGCTGGCGCCGGGAATCGCACCGTCACAGTGGTCCCCTCGCTCGCGCTGATCGAGTCGAGCGTGACGCTTGCGCCATGCTGGAGGGCGATCTCCTTGACGATCGCGAGGCCGAGCCCGCTGCCTTCCGAGCCGCTGCCGGGCAAGCGGTAATAGGGCTCGAACACTCGTTCGCGCAACTGCTCCGGAATGGCGGGGCCGGCGTTGCTCACGCTCAATACGACCCAGCTTCGATCGCGCCGGACTCCGACCTTGACGACGCTGTGATCCGGGGCGTAGCGCGCGGCGTTGTCCAGCAGATTGACCACCAGGCGCTCTAGCTTGGTCGGCTCGCCGTGAACTTGGACCTCCATCGCCGCGACGGGAGCGTCGAGCTCGATACGCTGCGATTTTTGCAGGCGCACGGGCTCGACCGTGGCGATCGCTTCGCGTACCAGGTCCGCCAGGTCGAGCGCCACCTGCTGCTCGCGCTCGAGCGCATCCTGCGTGCGGCTGTAGGCGAGCATCTGGGTGGCGAGCTTGGTGGTGCGATCGAGACCTCGTTCGAGCTGCGCGAGCGAGCGCGCGCGCTCGGCCTCGGTTTGCGCGCGCGCCATGTTATCCGCATGGATCTTCAGCGCCGCGAGCGGCGTGCGCAATTCGTGCGCGGCCGCGTCGGTGAAGCGGCGTTCGCGCTCCAAGGCGAGCTTGACGCGATGGAGCAGGCCGTTCAACGCCCGCACCACCGGCGCGACTTCGCGCGGCACGGCGCGCATCTCAATCGCGACCAGCGCGTCGGGCTTGCGGTGCGCGATGTCGGTGGCGAGCTGCTCGAGCGGGGCGAGGCCATAGATCACCAGCAGGTTGACCAGGACGAGCAGCAACACGGCGCCGACGACGAGCGGCGTCATGACCGCGACACCGAGATCGTGCAGCAACTCGCCGCGCACTTCGTCTTTTTCCGCGACCTGTATCCAGGTGTTGCCCGATTGCAGGACGAACACGTGACACAGCTCACCCTCGACCATGCGCATGGCGAATCCGGGCACGTTCGGCCCGAAGGGACGCGCCGGTGCCGAGGTCGAGCGCACCAACAGTCTGCCGTCCTCGTGCCATACCTGAAAGGCGATCTTGGTTTCGTACGGATGGCCCAGCGGCGAGCCGACGTCGCCGCTCGCTTGCTCGAGCTCGCGCGGCAGCGCGATCACGAGCGGGCGCGCAAGCGTCGCGCGTTCGACCTGTCGCGCCACCAGCGCATCGAGCACGCGCGCCGAGGTCGCTAGCCGAGCGCTGAACAACTCCTCCGACTCGTGCTGGGTGACCGCGTAGCTCCACCAGGCGGCAGAGCCGAGGATGAGCACCAGCGTGAGCAGGATTCCGATCAGCAGTCGCGCGCGAATCGATCGGCCGCGAGAGAGGCTCATCGCCTGCCCGCGGGCCGCGTGCGGCTCAAAGCGGATCGATCCGGTAGCCCACGCCGCGCACCGTCCTGATCACCTCGGGATAGAGCTTGCGCCGCAGGTGGTGGACATGGACGTCGATGGTATTGCTTTCCACGTCGCTGCCCCAGCCGTAGATCGATTCCTCCAGTTGGCCCCGACTGAACACCTGGTTGGGATTCTCGATCAGCTTCTTCAACAGCATGAATTCGCGTCGTTGCAGTGAGACCGGGGCGCCCGCGCACGTGACCGCCATGGCGGCGAGGTCGAGCTCCAGCTTGCCGCGACGCACGACGTTGGTGGCCACGCCGCTGCGACGCCGCTCGATTGCGTGCACCCTTGCCAGCAGCTCGTCCAGATCGAAGGGCTTGACGAGGTAGTCGTCGGCGCCTGCATTGAGGCCGCGGATACGATCGCGCGTGGCATCGCGCGCGCTCAGCACCAGCACCGGGGTCGGTTTGCCGCGCGCGCGAATCTGCTTGAGGACCTCCATGCCATCGAGCTGGGGCAGGCCGAGATCGAGGATGATGAGATCGAACTCGCTGCTGGTCGCGGCGCGTAGCGCCGAGCGGCCGTCGCGCACCCATTCGTGCGCATAGTGCGCGCGCTCCAGCGCGTCGTTCAGCCCCGAGCCCAGCAGCTCGTCGTCTTCGACCAGCAGTATCCTCATCGCTTCTTGCCGCGGACTTTCTCCAGCAGCTCGTCGATCTCCCGGCGGCGGCCTTCGTCAGCGAGCTTCCTGCCCTCGCGCGGTGGCGCCTGCAGCGCCTTGCGCAGCGCCTGCTCCGCGCCGGCATAGTCGCCCGAGCGAAACAGGAAGTCGCCATGGAAATAGTTCGGATCGATGCCGTCGGGATTCAACGCCAGGCCCTTCTGCAGCAGCTCGAGCGCCTTCTTGTCGTCGCCGAAGCCGATCGGCCAGCCCGGCACCTGATAATACAGCGATCCCAGACTGGTATAAGCCGAGCCCTCCAGGGCGTTGGGGTTGAGCGCCAGCGCCTGTTCGAACGACTTGCGCGCGTTCTTGGCGAGCGAGAGCGCGCCGAGCCCGCCCTTCGCGCCGGCATAGCTTGCCTCGACGATGCCGTGCCAGATCGCGGCTTCGGCGCTCGAGGGGTATTGGCTCGCGACCTTCCCCGAGGTCTTGACGAGTTGCTCGAAGGCAGCCTCCTGTTCCTTGGCGGGCGTCTGGTACTTGACCCGCTCCCACGCTTGGCGCACGGCGGCGACATCATCCTCGACGCCCGCCCAGGCCGCGCCGCCCAAGACCCATGCCGCCATCAGCAGCCAACTCATCGATTTCATCGTTCCGCTCCTTGTCTCCGGTTCATCGGACATCGGGTCCGGCTTGCAGGTGCTTGCGTATCGTCTTGAGCTGAGCGCGTATCGCCTGGTCGTTGATCATGGGCAGCAGGTGATTGAGCAGCACGTAGAAACGCTCCGGGAAACCCAGCTTGCGCTCCCAGGACTTGGCGCCGACGAAGCGCACTAACATGCGCGCGACATGCTCGGGCGCGTCCTCGCGGGTGGCGAGATCCCGGTTCATCGCCGCGATCGCCGGCGTCGTCAGTGCCGTTCGGGTCGCGCGCGGGGCGAAGTAGCGCACGCTGACGTGGCTGTCCGACAGCTCGCGCCGCAACGCCTGCGAGAACCCGCGCAGGCCGAACTTGGCCGCGCAGTAGACGGCGAACCCCGGATAGCCGAGATAGCCGAAGATCGACCCGACGTTGATCACTTGCGCGCGCGGCGCGGCCTTGAGCAGCGGCAGCAGGCGCTGCGTCAGTTGGATCGGCGCCAGCAGGTCGACCGCGAGCAGGCGCTCGATTGCCGCGGCCGACTGCGATTCGAAGCCGTGAAACTCGTTGATACCGGCGGCGTTGATCAGAAGGTCGATCGTGCCCAGGTCGCGTGCCGCGCCGACCAGGTGCTGCTGCACCGCAGCCTGGCAAATGTCGCCCGCGACGACGGCGAGCGCGAGCGCGGGATGGTGGCCCCGGAGCGCGCGTTCAAGCGCATCCAGGCGGTCCCGATCGCGCCCGGCGAGGATCATGGCGCTAGATTGCGGCGCCAGGGCATGCGCGAATGCGGCTCCGAGCCCGCCGCTCGCGCCCGTGAGCACGCAGCGATAGCGGGCCGTGCTCATGCCGCGCGCCGGCTCGCCCCGGGGAGCGAGCGGAAGATGTCGCCGTAGAGGCGATACATCGCGTTGGCGCAGTCGATCACGGCCGCCTGGTCGCTGCCATCGTCGATCCTGTTCATCAGATCCTCGAAGAACTTGACGTGCTCGATGTCCAGGCTGCCGTGCGAGGTGAGATACGTGAACGCGCCCGCGGGCAGTCCCGATCCGGCTCGAATCGCTTGCGCCGCCCGACTCGCGATCGCGCTGCTGGTGCCTTCGAGCACGTGCACCATGCCGAAGAATCCCACCGCCTGCTTGCGCTCGATCTGGTGGTAGGCGTAAGCGATCATGAGCTCGGTCTCGAGCTTGGGCCTGCCCGCGCGCACGGCGTCGGGATCAGCACCGCATGCCGCGATGTCCGACAGTATCCACTCGTCATGGCCGGTTTCTTCACCGACGTAGGTAGCGATTGCGCCGCGCAGCCAGGCGAGGCGCTCGGGTAAGCGGCCGGCGCACGCCCGCAGCAGCGGCACGGTATGGCGCACGTGATGGTAGGCTTCGAACAGGAAGGCGAGATATTGATGGCGTTCGATGCGCCCACCGAGCGCATCCTGAATGATCGCGCTGCGCAGCAGCCCGTCGCGTTGCGCGGCGGTCTCGCTCTGTAGGCGCTCGAAGAACGTCATGGATGGTCCTTGATCAGCTGACTTGTGAGGCGGGCTCGGGGAGCGGCGAACAGCACCCGGCACGCCGGTAGAGCGCGCTCAACTCGCGCCCATAGCGTTGCAGCACGGCATCGCGGCGCACGCGTCCGTTGGCTGTCGCCAGGGCATTGCGCGCGGTAAAGGGCTCTTCGGCCCGCAGCCATGCGTGGATTCGGGCGTAATCGGGTAGACGCCGATTCACCCCTGCGACCAAGCGATCGAGCGCCGCGTCATCGACCGGGGACGAGACCACCAGGACCGCGACCAGGCAGGGGCGGGCTTCGCCGAAGACCGCCGCCTGCGCGAGCTGCGGATGCTCCAGCAGCAGGCTTTCGGGCCACTCGGGCGAAACGTTGCGCCCGAAGCTCGTCACGATGACGTTCTTCTTGCGACCTAGGATCGAAAGGAAGCCTTGTCCGTCGATCGTGCCCAGGTCGCCCGTGGGTAGCCAGCCGCCGGCTGTTTGCGCGCAGCCGCTGCACGCGGGGCCGGCGATCTCGATCTCGATCTCGCCGTCGCTCGCCAGGCGCACGCGCAGGTGCTCGAGTGGCACACCGACGCTGCCGATCCGATCGGCGCCGGGCGTGTTGAGGCTCACCACCGATGCGCATTCGGTCAGACCGTAGCCCTCGTAAACCGGCAGGCCGAGCTCGCGCGCGCGCTCGATCAGCGGGGCTGGCGTCTTCGCGCCGCCGACGGCGACGAACTTGAGCATGCGCAGCGCGCGCCGCAGGCCCGGATCGGTCGCGAGTCGCGCGACCAGAGCATGCAGCATCTGCGGCAGCAGGATGAGGCTGTCGGGACGATAGTGCGCGATGGCCTCGAGACAACGCTTCGGCTCGAAACCGCTCGCGCCGTGCACGCCGATCTGCTCGAGGGGAGGACAGATGCACGCGGCGCCGAGCGTGAGCGCGGTGTAAACGCCTGCGACGTTCTCCAGCAGCACCGGCAAGGGCAGCAGCGACAGGTGGCGCCGGATGCCGAGCGCTGCGATTCGTGCGGCGAGGGCGTGCGCAGTGGCGAGCTGTTGCGGGGCCGAGAGCAGTACAGGCTTCGGCGTTCCGGTGGTGCCCGAGGTGAAGCTCAGCTTGCGCGCTGCGCGGCCGAGCCCGGCGTCGTGCGCCGGTCGCGTCTCGCCGCGAACGCAAAAAAGGTGCAGCGGGCCGACGCGGGCGCACCGATCGGCGAATCCGAGCGCGGCCGCCTGATCGCGATCGGCGCAGAACAGAGCCTGCATGCCCGATGCGCGCACCGCGTGGCCGAGCTGCTCGCGGCTGAAGAAACCGGGCAAGGGCACGAGGCTAACGCCGGCGACTTGCGCGGCCAGATCGATGGCGATCCAATGCGCCGAGTTGTCGGCGAGCAGTCCCACCACCGTGGCAGCGTCGTCGCCGCCGGTCATGACGTCGACGGCCTGATCGATGGCCCGCTCCAGATAGCGCATCGACCAGCATGCGCCAGCCGATGTCTGAAGGCGGGCATCGCGCCCGATCCATGGCGGCAATGCCATCGCGCTACCTGCCCCGATCGCGCGCGCTCATGCGCCGTGCGCTCGGTCCAGCCGGGACGCGAGATGAATGAAACCCAAAGGGATGTTGGCCGTCATGACGTGCGGATCGGTCGCGTAATAGCTGCCCCAGCTCCGGCCGCCGTCGGGCAGGCGCGCCGCATCGGCCCGCGCCAGCACGATCGGCTCGATGCCCAGGCGGGCGAACGAGTTGCGCAGCGACCGCGTCGCGGTGAATACCACCCAGGTGCGGCCGCGCGCGTGCAGCAGCGCCGCCATGGCGACGATCAGCCGGCGTGCCGCGCCAGAGCCGCAAGCCGCGAGATTGCCGACCTCTACCACCTGGTGGCGCTTCACCGCCACGCCGAGCTTGGCCGCGATCGCGGCTTCGACCGGCTGATCGAGATAATGCTCGACGAATAGCGGATCGCCACCCGCGAGCGTGTAGCCCACGCCCGCGGCCCAAGCGCCGGCGGCGGTGCGCACACCGACGAGGTGCGTTGCGTAATGAGCGATGTGCGCGCCGTAGACGCGCTCATAGCTGCGCGCGATGAAGCGCTGCAACGCTCGGCTCTCGGGCTGGCGGGTAGTAAGAAGCACGGCGGGCCGGTTCGCCACCCCGGTTGCGCCGTTGCCACAGCGCCGGCTCATGGGCAGCCCATCGGTCACGCGCACCGCGTCCATTTCCGGATCCTTCCGCTTGCGACAGAAGGCCCCGAGACTAACGGCGAATGATTAAGGCCGAATTAAGCGCTCAAGGGGCGAAAAAAAGGGCCCAGGGTAGTCACCGACCAGCACCGCGTGGGTGATGATCCCGTGGCTGGGGGAGAAGTAGTGGAGCTGAAAACCCGCGGGCTCCTGAATCGTGCCGAGCGGCGCGGCCGGATCGAACGCGAGCTGGAGCTGCTCGGTAGAGCTAGAGGGCACCGAGACCACGGTCCCGCGCCAGCGCAGGTGCATGGATCGATGCAGATGGCCGCACACGATGCGCTCGACATTGCGATGGCGTTCGATCAAGGCGCCGAGCGCATCGGCGTCCTGCAGCCTGATCGCGTCCATGGCGGCGATGCCGCTATCGACCGGGGGATGGTGCACCATGACGATCACCGGGCGCGGGCTGCTTTCGTCGAGCCGTGCTCGTAGCCAATCGAGCTGCGCCGCGCCGAGGCAGCCGGGGTCCTCGGCTTCGATGAGACTGTCGAGCGCGATCAGCACCAGCGCGCCGAGATCGACGCGGTAGCAGATGCGGCTTCCCGGCGCGCGCGGCATCCAGTCGCAATCCAGGAACGCTTGGCGCAGCGGCTCGCGCAAGTCGTGGTTGCCGGGGATCGCGTAGATCGGCATGGCAAGCGGCGCGAGCACGCGGCGCAAGGCGGCATAGGCTTCGGGCGTGCCGCGGTCGGCGAGATCGCCCGTGAGCAGCAGGCAATCAGGCCGCGTGTCGAGCGCCTCGATGCGCTTGACCACCCGCGCGAGCTGGGCACGGCTGTCGACGCGCCCGGCGAGCAGCGTTCCGGGCGACGTGATATGGGTGTCGCTCACCTGGGCGATCAGCACGCTCGAGCCTCGTTCCTCATAGCAGCTCCGTGTCTTCGTCGCGATAGCACGGCGAACAGCAGCACAAGATCCGCAGCGGCTGCGAGCCGATGTTCGCGATGCGATGCGCCGTACCAGGACGGATGCATACCGTGTCGCCCGGCCCGACCTCGAGCTCGCGCGCGCCGAGCGTCATGCGGCCGTACCCGGCGATGACATGGTAGAGCTCTTCGCTGTCGCGATGGCGGTGCAATGCCGTGCCGGCGCCCGCCTCGATGGTGGCCTCGGCCAGGCTTTGCGCCCGAGCGCCGTGCGAGCGCGGGTGCATCAGCTCGCGGATCGAGGAGCCGTCCTTGGTGACGAAGGGCACGCTATCGGCCGCACGGGTGTGCCAGGCGAGCGTCATGCCTTGGCCGCCTCCTGGCTGCCGCGGTGGAGCGCGCGCCGCGCACCGGCGGTGCGCCCGACCAGTTTCACCAAAGCAGCGCCATCGAGCAGCGCCATCCCGGCGCTTTCGGCGTGCTTGCGGGCGCCCTCGGTGACGGCGCCGGCAGTGACGTAGATGGCGTGATCGGCATTGCGCGCGCGCAGCGCCTCCGCCAGCTCCTTCAGCGCGCCCGGGCCAGTGCTTTGCGCCCGCCAGCGGCGAAAGCGCACCAGGGTGCGATAGCCGTTGCGTTCGAGCTCGAGATCGCCGCTCGCGGCTTCCGCCACCTTATAGCGCTGCCGTTCGAACGCTTCCGTCAGGATGGCACGCATCTCTTCGGGCGTAGTCTGCTTGAGCGCGCCGAGCAGCCCCGGAACGTCGAGGCTCGGGCCGCGCCGCAGCCGCAGCCAGCCGACGTAGCACGCGACACCGATGAACGGCAGCGCGGCCGCGGCACCGATCAGGGGCGAGAACATCGCGCCCAGCGCATACACCAGGGCGGCCACCAGCACGCTGAGCCACCACGGCTGCTCGACCAGGATGGAGAACAGGGAGCGCTTGGCCACGGTGCTCGCAACTTCGACGGGGAGGGGTGAGCTTATAGCCAAGGCCCGGCGCTCGGTCAAGATTCGGCGAAGGGGTATACTTCGCGGCCGTTACCAGGGCGGAAAAATCTTCATGAGCGAGTCGACCGTTCAGCCGCTTGCCGGCGTCAAGGTGCTCGAGCTGGGCAACATGATCGCGGCACCCTTCTGTACCCGCATCCTGGCGGAGTTCGGCGCCGATGTTGTCAAGGTCGAAGACCCGCAAGGCGGCGATCAACTGCGGCAGTGGCGCAAGATGTACCAGGGCACGTCGCTATGGTGGCTCGCGCAGGCGCGCAACAAGCAGTCGGTCGCGATCGATATGCGCGCCGCCGAAGGTCAGGAGATCGTGCGCGCGCTCGCGCGCGGCTGCGACATCGTGGTGGAGAATTTTCGTCCCGGAACCCTGGAGCGCTGGGGCGTGGGCTGGGAGGCGCTGCGCGCCCTCAATCCGGGTCTCATCATGGTGCGGCTGTCGGGCTATGGCCAGAGCGGCCCGTACAAGGACCGTCCCGGCTTCGGCGTGATCGGCGAGGCCATGGGCGGGATGCGATACATCACCGGCTATGCGGATCGGCCGCCGGTTCGGATGGGCATATCGATCGGCGATTCGATCGCCGCGCTCTACGGAGCGATCGGCGCGCTGGTCGCCTTGCATCATCGCAAGGTGAACGGCGGCACCGGACAGATGATCGATCTCGCCCTGTACGAGGCCGTGTTCGGCGTGATGGAGAGCATGGTGCCGGAGTTCGACGTGCTCGGATACGTGCGCGAGCGCGCGGGCAATGCGCTCCCCGGCATCGTGCCGACCAACACCTATCCCACGCGCGACGGCAAGCACGTGATCATCGGCGCCAACGGCAATGCGATCTTCAAGCGCCTGATGCACGTCATCGGTCGCGCCGACCTCGCGGACGATCCGGGTCTGGGGCACAACGAGGGTCGCGTTGCCCGCTGCGAAGAGATAGACGGCGTAATCGGCGCCTGGACCGGCGCCCACGATCTCGAGCACGTGCTCGCGGTATTGGAGCAAGCTGCGGTGCCCTCGGGCAAGATCTACGACGTGCGTGACATCATGACCGATCCGCATTACGCGGCGCGCGGCATGATCGAGCAGTTCACGCTGCCCGACGGCCAGGGCGTGAAGCTGCCCGCCATCGTGCCGAAGCTTTCGGCCACGCCGGGGACAACGCGTTGGCTCGGACCCAAGCTGGGCGAGCATACCGACACGGTGTTGGCATCCCTGGGCTACGATCAAGAGCGGCGCGATCGATTGCGCGCCGCTGGCGTGATCGGGTGAACACGGCGCGCGCCGCCATGTGAGCAGCGCTCGTCTTGTCATCTTGTTCTTCGACGTCGGAACCGGCATGGCCCCCTGGCGGCGGTTGCGCTAAGATGATTCGATGCCACCGGGAGACGGCAATGCAGATACGCGACATTCTCGGCATGAAGGGCGGGGCGATCTTCAGCATCGCCCCCGACGGGCGCCTCGCCGACGCGGTGGCCATCATGGTGTCGAACGATATCGGCTCACTCGTGGTGATGAAGGACGGCGCGATGGCCGGCATGTTGACCTTTCGGGAGGTCCTGAACGAGCTCAATGCGCGCAGCGGCAACCTCGGAGACGCGCGCGTTGCCGATGTCATGCTCGAGAACCCGATCACC
Organism: Burkholderiales bacterium; assembly: GCA_020848435.1. GTDB lineage: Bacteria > Pseudomonadota > Gammaproteobacteria > Burkholderiales > WYBJ01 > WYBJ01. The sequence goes on from JADLAC010000030.1 coordinate 126,527, forward strand.
GGCGCACCGTCGGATTCGGTCGACCGGCTGCGCGAGGTGATGATCGAAAACCATATTCGCTATCTGCCGGTCACCGAGAACGCGCAGCTACTGGGCGTGGTTTCGTTTCACGATGTCGCCAAGGCGGTCATCAAGCAGACCAATTTCGAGAACCGCCTGCTCAAGCGCTACATCAAGAACTGGCCCGAGGAAGAAGACAACGCTTAGTGGGACACTGATGTCCGGTTGCTGCGAGGGTCGAAACCCCTCGCCTTTGATGCCGGCGGCGCGAAGGCGCACGAGCGAGGCCGCCAGCCGAATCGAGCCCAGCCGTCGCGGCGCTGAGAGCGCGAAACAAGCGCGTCTTGTCCGACATGACCGAAGCGGACGGCCCCGATAGCGTGCTCGCGCCAGGGGTGCGGGCGCGCGAGGCATGGGCCTGGGCCATGTTCGACTTCGCCAACTCGGGCTATACCACGGTCGTCATCACCGCGGTCTTCAACGCCTATTTCGTCGCCGTGGTCGCCGCCAATGCACCCTGGGCCACGCTTGCGTGGACGGGGGCGCTGGCGCTGTCCTACCTGCTCATCATGGTCACCGCGCCGGCGATCGGCGCGTACGCGGATGCCTACGCTTGCAAGAAGCGCCTGCTTGCGATCAGCACGCTGGGGTGCGCCGGATTCACCGCCGCGCTTTCGGCCGCGGGTCCCGGCGATATCGCCCTCGCCGTCGTGCTCCTGGTCGCGAGCAACTATTTCTTCGGCAGCGGCGAGAATCTCATCGCCGCCTTCCTGCCGGAGATCGCCCGCGCCGACCATCTCGGCCGCGTGTCCGGATGGGGCTGGGGGCTCGGCTATCTCGGCGGCATGGCGACGCTCGGGCTGTGCCTCGCCTACGTGAGCGCGGCCCAGGCGCGCGGCGAGCCGGCATCGATGTTCGTGCCCGCGACGCTGTGGATCACCGCCGGCATGTTCCTGCTTGCCGCCGCGCCCACGTTCTTGCTCCTCGATGAACGCGCTACGCCGCAGCCGCATGGCGCCGGTGCTGTTGCCGAATCGTTTGCCCGATTGCGCCAAACGCTCGCCGAGGCGCGCCGCTTTCGCGATCTCGCCCGGTTCCTCGTGTGCATCGTGTGCTACCAGGCGGGTGTCCAGGCCGTGGTCGTCCTGGCCGCGATCTATGCCGAGCAAGTCATGCGCTTCACGACCGCGCAAACCATCACGCTCATCCTGGCCGTGAATGTCGCCGCGGCCCTCGGCGCTCTCGGCTTCGGCTACGCTCAGGATAGACTGGGGCACAAGCGCGCGATTGCAGCGACGCTGGCGGGATGGATCGCGACCGTCGCGCTCGCGGCCGGTGCGCAGGCGCGGGCGACGTTCTGGGTCGCCGCTGCCGTTGCGGGACTGTGCCTGGGATCCAGCCAATCGGCGGGGCGTGCGCTGGTCGGCTACTTCAGCCCCAGCCGCAGGCACGCGGAATTCTTCGGGCTGTGGGGTTTGAGCGTCAAGCTCTCGGCCATCCTCGGTCCGCTCACCTATGGCGCGGTGGTTTGGATGAGCGATGGGCGGCACCGGTTGGCGTTCGCGTTGACCGGCGTGTACTTCGTGGTCGGCCTGGTGTTGCTCGCCCGCGTGGACGTCCAGCGCGGGCGCCGCGCGGCGCTCGCCGAATGAACACGGCCGGCGCGAAATATCGCAGAATGCCATTCGACCGGCGCTCGCGCCACGCGAAGACAATTGCGAGGAGCTTTGCGCTCGCAACTTGCTTGCGGGAGCGCCGCGGCGATATTCGCGGACCGGCGCCGCATGGGGCGCGATAGGCGAGGGGCGTCCGCCGGGACAAGCTCGATGGAGGAAGCGAGAGTTGCTGAACTGGTTCACCACCGCCAGAGTGGATCATCCGCTGGCCGATGCCAAGCAAAGCCGGCGTGTCATCGAGGACTTGCCCAAGGAGGCGAACAAGGCGCTCGCCGAAGTGTTGTTCTGGCTCGACTCGGTGCACGCCACCGAAGGCTTCCGCGTCGACCGCCGCTTGCAGTTGTACGACGAGCTCGAGCAGGCGGCCAAGCCCCACGTGCGCAAGCTCGGCCAGGATTATCTGCAACTGCGCCAGCAGAAGTTCCAGGAGCATCGGGTATGGAGCGCGCTCTCCGAGCACTGGCGCTTGATCGCCACGGGCTATGTCCAATGCATCGAAGGCTTCCAGGCGGATGCACCCGGCGCGGGGACGATACGCGCCCGCCTGCCCCAAGTCGTGGGCCGAGCGCTGCTCGCGCTCGGCATGCAGCTCAAGTGGCTGCTGCTGCGCTACGGGCCGATCGACGGCGCGCTGTGGGCAGACATCGGGCGCGTGTACGCGTTTGCCGAGGTCAAGGGATTCGCCGACAGCAACGTGCGACTGTACGATGATGCAGTGGCTTCGAGCCCGCGCAAGGCGCTGGCGCGCATCCTGATGCTGGCGGTCGCCTCGGCCGAGAGCCTGCTGCCCGATCAGATCGAGCTCGCCGAGCGCACCGTCGCCCTGTTCGGCGGGCGCTACGTGCTGGATCACGCGGCGTCGGCCGCGAGCACCCACGCCTTCGATCTCGCGATGCGCAAGCCGCCGGCGCGCCTCGCCGGCAAGAGCATCGAAGGCGGGGTGTCGGTACGCTACCTCGGCGCCGGCACGGCGTACGACGAGCTGAACCGGCTGCTCGGCATCCTGCTTGCCGAGGGGGCGTTGCCGAGCGAGGTGAATCTCGGCGCGGCCTATGAGCCCGCGGCGATCGAGGCCGTCTGGCGGCACTTGCTTCAGTATTGGGCGATTCAGCCGACCGAGCGCGGCTCGGCACGGCATGCGGCGAACGTTCGCCTCACCGTGGTGCCGGGGTTTCAAGGGCTCACGCGTGCCTTGTCGGCCTTGCCCGGAGATTCACTCGATTTCAGCGCCGACACCGATGCGGCGCTGGAATCCTGGGTGGCGGAAGATGCGAGCGACGCAGGCTACGGCGCGCGCGTGCCTGCCAGCCGCAGCGATTGGGTGCGGGTCGGCGCCCTGGTGGGCGTGAAGGTCGAAGGCGAGAAACACTGGGGCGCGGGGGTCGTCCGGCGCATGCTGCGAGACGGCGAACAGAACCGGCACGTAGGCATTCGCCTGCTCGGCCGGGTCGTCGTCGCCGTGCGGCTCGCACCGACCGGCACGACATCGGCATTCAACGCCGTTCGCGACAATGACCCCGGGATACTGCTCACGCCGCGGCCCGATGCCGATCGCGGCGTGAGCCTCATGCTCGCTCCAGGCTGCTATAGCCGCGGGCAGGCGGTCGAGATGCGGGTTCACGGCCAGGCATTTCTGCTCGAGCCCGTGAAACTGCTGGAAAGCAACGACGAATTCGACAGCGCGCGCTTCGTGCTCGTGCGGCGGATCGCTTGACCGTCAGCTTCGGGCCAGCACGCGGCCCAGCCACTGGCTGATGTCGGCGATCTCCTGCATGCAGACCGAATGCTCCATCGCGTAGTCGCGCCACTCGACCGCATAGCCGAGCGCGCGCAGCCGTTGCACCGAGCGTTGCGCAAGCTGGATCGCGATGACGCCATCGTGCCGGCCGTGGGCCATGAAGATGGGCGTCGCGGCGTTTTCCATCGCGCGCTCCGACGCGAGGCTATCGGCGAGCGGCAAGTAGGTGGACAGGGCCATCACGCCGGCGAGCCGCGCCGGGTGCCGCAGTCCGGTCTGCAAGGCGATCGCGCCGCCCTGCGAGAAACCCGCGAGCAGCGTGCGCTGCGGCGCGATGCCGCGCTCGCGCTCGCGCTCGAGCAGGCGCTCGATAGCCAGTTGGGACGAACGAATGCCGGCGTCGTCGGCGCGCTTGTCGACGCCGTCGAAGTGCACGTCGTACCACGCGCGCATGACATAGCCGTTGTTGATGCTCACCGGCATCATCGGCGCATGCGGAAAGACGAAGCGAACAGCGGCGCCTGGCGGCAGCTCCAGCTCGTCGATGACGGGCACGAAGTCGTTGCCGTCGGCACCCAGGCCGTGCAGCCAGATGATGGCAGCATCGGGCTGCTCGCCGGTCGAGATCTCGATGGTCTCCAGCATCGCGCTCATGTCGCGCCTGTCGGTTGTGGCCGGATCGCGGCCTTGGGCCGGAAAGCCTTGCACACCTCGTCGCGGGTTTCGATGTAGGGACCGCCGATCAGATCGACGCAGTAAGGCACGGCGGCGAAGACGCCCGGCACGAGCTGCTCCCCCTGCGGACCCTTCAGGCCCTCCAGGGTTTCGCGGATCGATTTCGGCTGGCCCGGCAGGTTGATGACGAGGCAGCCCTTGCGGATCACTGCCACTTGCCGCGACAGGATGGCGGTGGGCACGAAGCGCAGGCTGATCTGGCGCATCTGCTCGCCGAAGCCGGGCATGACGCGGTCCGCCACCGCCAGGGTCGCTTCCGGCGTGACGTCGCGCGCGGCCGGGCCGGTGCCGCCCGTGGTCAGAACCAGGTGACAGCGTTCGGCGTCGACCAGCTCGCGCAGCGTGGCTTCGATCAGCGCTTGCTCATCGGGGATCAGCCGCGTGACTGTTCGCCAGGGAGTGCGCAGCGCCGCCTTGAACCACTCCTGCAGTGCGGGTATGCCCTGGTCGGCATAGACGCCCTGGGAGGCGCGGTCGCTGATCGAGACGAGCCCGATACGCAGCAGCTCGGAGGATTCGTTCATGGTCGAAGTATAGCCGGGGTCGGCTGCGGTTGCGCTCGATGCTTGCGCGATTTGCGCCCTGCGAGTCAAGTCGCGAAGCCGGTGACGGACCACGTTTTCCCGTCGGAAAAGCACGCCGTGCGCGTCAGGTTTCGGGCGCCGAGTGCAGGATGGCGCGCAGCGTCCGGAACAGCTCCCGCGACGCTTTCGGCGGCAGGCCACGGGCCTGTTCGTTGCGCGCATTGCGCACCAGGGTGCGCAGCCGCTGCACATCCAGCGCAGGCGTCGTTTGGGCGAGCTCGGTCAGCGCGGCGTCGCCGGCGAGCAGGCGCTCGCGCCAGCGCTCCAGCTCGTGCTGGCGGCTCGCGTCGCGCTGGCGTTCTTGCCGGATGCGCGCGATGTGCTCGGCGATCGCGCCGGCATCCGCCTCGCGCATCAAGCGGCCGATGTACTGCATTTGCCGCCGGCGCGCCTCGAACGACGATATTCGCCTGGCCTCGACGATGGCGTCGGCCAATGCCTCGGGCAAGTGGAGACCGGAAAGCTGTGCATTCGTGAGCTCGACCAAGGCTTCACCCAGGGCCTGCAATGCGTGCATTTCCTGCTTGCGGCGCGTCTTGCTGACAGGCAAATCGCTCACGGCGATACGGCGGGCGGGTGCGGTCTAACTGTTATCATAGCCGCTTTGCGTCCGCGCTGAGCCAAACCGATGTCGGATTCGCGCTTCAGCTTCACGCCCGATCGCTTCCGCGAGATCACGACGGATGTGCTGGCGCAGGCGCGTGCACGCGGCGCCAGCGCGGCCGAAACCGAGGTGTCCGAGAGCATCGGCCAGAGCGTGACCGTGCGCCAGGGTGAGGTCGAGACCATCGAGTACACGCGCGACAAGGGGCTTGCGATCACGGTGTACATCGGCCAGCAGCGCGGACATGCCAGCACCTCGGACCTGTCGGCGCAAGCCGTGAGCGATACCGTCGACAAGGCGCTTACGATAGCCCGCTTCACCGCTGCCGACGATTGCGCCGGCCTGGCCGACGAAGACCTGCTCGCACGCGACTTCCCCGATCTGGATTTGTACCGCCCGTGGGGCCTCGGGGTCGACCAATCGATCGCGCTCGCGAAGGCCTGCGAAGCGGCCGCCTTTGCCGTCGACAAGCGCATCACCAACTCCGAGGGTGCCTCGGTGGGCACCCACGATGCCCATTTCATCTATGCCAATTCGGCCGGGTTCATGGCCGGTTATCCCAGCTCCCGCCATCATGTTTCGTGTGCCGTCATCGCCGGCAAGGACGACGCGATGCAGCGCGACGACTGGTATACCTCGGGGCGCGATCCGGATGCCCTGGAGCGCGCCGAAACCGTCGGTGCGATCGCCGGGCGGCGCGCGTTGCGCCGCCTGGGTGCGCGCAAGATCGATACCACGCAAGCGCCGGTGCTATTCGAGGCGCCGCTCGCGACGGGGCTGCTCGGCCACTTCGTTTCGGCCGCGAGCGGCGGCAATCTATATCGCAAGGCCTCGTTTCTGCTCGACGCATTGGGCAAGCGGATATTCGCGCCCGACGTCACCATCGCCGAGCAGCCGCGGCTGCCGCGCGGGCTCGCCAGCAGTGCTTTCGACGAGGAGGGGGTCGCCACCGTGACGCGCAACGTGGTCGACGCGGGCGTGTTGCAGGGCTATTTCCTGGGGAGCTACTCAGGCCGCAAGCTCGGCCTGCGCTCGACCGGCAACGCCGGTGGCAATCACAACTTGCTGCTCGAGCCCGGCGCCGTGGACTTCGAGGGGTTGCTGCGGCAGATGGGTCGCGGTCTCCTGGTCACCGAATTGCTCGGCATGGGCGTCAATACCGTGACAGGCGATTATTCGCGCGGCGCGGCCGGCTTCTGGGTCGAGAACGGCGCGATCGCCTTTCCGGTGCAGGAAGTGACCATCGCGTCCAATCTCAAGGACATGTTTCTCGGCATCGCCGGCATCGGCAACGACGTGGTCGTGCGCGGCTCGCGGGCGAGCGGTTCGGTGCTGATCGCGCAGATGACGATCGCGGGCGAGTGAGGTCGGCGGCCGCGGTCGGGGCTCGACGCCGGCGGCGGCCGCAGGGTGTTCGTCAAGGGGGAGCAAGATGAAGCAAAGCGCTCGGAAGGCGGCGCAGGCCGCAACCACGGCAGCGATCGCAAGACAGCAGCGACGCCGGTTTCTCACTCGAGCAGCGGCGGGCATCGCCGGCAGTGCGGTGGCGGCGCCCGCTATCGCGCAGGCGCAAGCGAGCGTGCAGTGGCGGCTCGCATCGAGCTTCCCTAAGAGTCTCGATACGGTGTTCTACCCGGCTGACCTGATCGCGCGCCGCGTTTCCGAGATCACCGACGGCAAGTTCCAGATTCGCGTGTTCGCCGCCGGCGAAGTCGTGCCGGCGCTCCAGGTGCTGGACGCGGTGCAGAACGGCACGGTCGAATGCGGCCACACCGCGCCCTACTATTACGTGGGCAAGGATCCGGCCTTCGCCTTCGGCACCAATGTCCCGTTCGGGCTCAATGCTCGCCAGCAGAATGCGTGGTGGTACGAAGGCGGCGGGCGTGACGTGATGGCGGAGCTGTACAAGGATTACGGCGTGGTGGAGTTCAATGCCGGCAATACCGGGGCGCAGATGGGCGGCTGGTATCGCAAGGAGATACGCAGCATCGCCGATCTGAAGGGACTCAAGATGCGCATCGCCGGCATTGCGGGTCAAGTCCTCGCCAAGGTGGGCGTAGTGCCGCAGCAGATCGCCGGCGGCGAGATCTATCAAGCGCTCGAGCGGGGCACCATCGATGCCGCCGAGTGGGTGGGACCGTACGACGATGAAAAGCTCGGTTTCAGCAAGGTCGCACGCTACTACTACTACCCTGCCTGGTGGGAGGGCGGGCCGCAGCTTTCGCTCATGATCAATGCGAAGAAGTTCGCCGAGCTGCCGAAGAGCTACCAGTCGGCGATCGCCGCCGCCGCGGCCGAATCGAACGTGCACATGCTCGCGCGCTACGACGTGCGCAACACCGACGCGCTGCGCAAGATCGTCGCCGCCGGTGCGCTGCTGCGGCCGTTTCCGCGGGCGGTGATGGAGGCGTGTGAGAAGGCCGCCTTCGAGCTCTACGACGAGCTGGCGCAGAAGAGCAAGCACTGGGCGCGCATCTACCCGGTGTGGAAGAAATTCCGCGACGACCAGTATCTGTGGTTCCGGGTGGCCGAGTTCGGCTTCGACAACTTCGCCTACAGCCGGCCGGCGCCCAAGCCTGCTCCCGCCAAGAAGTAGCCGCAAGCTCGACCGTGGTCCGACCCCGACCCTGGCAGAAGTAACCGCAAGCTCGACCCTGGTCCGACCCTGACCTGGCCTGACCTGGTCCGACCCTGAGCTGGTCCGACCCGATCCACTTACGGCTTGGCCGGGGGAAGGTACTGGCTTGGATCGGGCGGGGCGGTGTTCTGCTCGATCGGCACATCGATGCGCACCTTGTCGAGGTCGATCGTCTGCGGCTGATCGAGCCACATCGTGACCAGCTCCGGCCACACGATCACGATCGCGGCCATGGCGAGTTGCAGCACGAGCCACGGCAGTGCCCCCCAGTAGATGTCGCTGCTCTTCACTTCGCGCGGCGCGATTCCGCGCAGGTAGAACAGCGCGAAGCCGAACGGCGGATGCATGAACGACGTTTGTAGCGTCACGCACAGCAGCACCCCGAACCAGACCAGGTCGATGCCCATCTTCTGCGCGACCGGCGCAAGCAGCGGCACGATGATGAAGGCGATCTCGAAGAAATCGAGAAAAAAGGCGAGGAAGAACACGAACAGGTTGACGAACACGAGGAAGCCGACGGTGCCGCCGGGCAATCCCGCCAGTTGATGCTCGATCCATAACGCACCGTCCACGCCCTGGAAGACCAGGCTGAAGACCGTCGAGCCGATCAGGATGAACAGCACCATCGCGGTGATGCGCATGGTGGTCTCCATGCCCTGGCGGACCAGGCGCCACGTCAGCCGCCGGTGCAGTGCGGCCAACGCGATCGCGCCCATCGCGCCCAGGGCACCGGCTTCGGTCGCCGTCGCGATGCCGAGAAAGATCGTCCCCAGGACGAGAAAGATGAGCACGATGGAGGGGACCATGCCCCAGAGAACGCGGCGCGCGAGCTGCGCGCGGGTCAGCGTGCGCGCCTCCTTGGGCAGCGGCGGCACCAGCGCGGGCTTGATCAGTGCCACCGCCGCGACGAAGGCGATGAACAGCAGCGTCTGCACCAGCGATGGACCGATGGCCCCCTTGTACATGTCGCCGACCGAGCGGCCGATCTGATCGGCCAGCACGACCAGCACCAGCGAGGGCGGAATGAGCTGGGTGATCGTGCCCGAGGCGGCGATGACGCCCGTCGCAATGCGCATGTTGTAGCGATAGCGCATCATGATCGGGAGCGAGATGACGCCCATCGCGATCACCGAGGCGGCGACGGTGCCGGTGATGGCGCCGAGGATCGCACCGACCACGATGACCGCGAAGGCCAGCCCGCCGGGCACCGGGCCGAACAACTGGCCGCAGCCTTCGAGCAGATCTTCGGCGAGCCCGCAACGTTCCAGGATCGCGCCCATGAAGGTGAAGAACGGGATCGCGAGCAGCAGCTCGTTCGACAGTATGCCGAAGATGCGCAGCGGCAGATTGGCGAGATACTCCGGAGGGAAGAACCCGAGCTCGATCGCCGCCAGGCCGAAGCCCAGGCCCAGCGCCGCGATCGAAAACGCAACCGGAAAACCGATCAGCATCACGCCGATCAAGCCGCAGAACATGAGCGGCGCCATCAGCTCGCGCGTGATCATTGCAGCGGCTGTTCGTAGTGCGCGTCCATCTCGATCAGCCCGCGCAGATAGGCGATGCGCTTGACGACCTCGGCCAAGGCCTGCAGCACCAGCAAAGCGAACCCGGCCGGGATGAGCAGCTTCACCGGCCAGCGCACGAGGCCGCCCGCGTTGCTCGACATCTCGCCGCCGCGAAACGAATCGAGGAAGAAGGGCCATGCCATGACCATGATGGCGATCGCGACCGGCAGCAGGAAGGCGAGCAGCCCGACCAAGTCGATCCAGGCGCGGGTGCGTGCTGCGGCGCGGCCGTAGAGGATGTCGACGCGCACATGGCCGTTCACGTTGAGGACGAAGGGCGCGCCCAGCAGCACCGTGGCGGCGAACAGGTACCACTGTAATTCGAGCCAGGCGTTCGAGCTCAGGTTGAGGGCGTAGCGCGAGAACGCATTGACCGCGCTGACGACGCAGGCGATCAGCATCGCCCAGACGGCGATACGACCGGCGGCTTCGTTGACGCGGTCGACGATGTGCGCCAGTCTGAGCAACGCGCGCATGGCGGGTGCAAGCTCCAGGCATGGAAACGGCGGCGGCGCGCCGATTGTCGCCGACTTTGCCGAGGTCTCAAAGCCCGCGCGCCGCGCGTTTCTCGCAGCCGCGGCGTGCGCTGCGCCGGTGCTAGAATCGAACGCTCGCCATTCGGACCCACGGAGCGCCGCTTTTGGACCGCCGCAACATCACCGACCGCGCCCTGCTGCGCGCGCTGGACAAGGAGCTGCAGCGCCAGGAGGACCATATCGAGCTCATCGCCTCGGAGAATTACGCGAGCGCGCAAGTGATGGCGATCCAGGGCTCGGTGCTCACCAACAAGTACGCCGAAGGTTATCCGGGCCGGCGCTACTACGGCGGGTGCGAATACGTCGATCAGGCCGAGCAGCTCGCTATCGACCGGGTGAAGAAGATCTTCGGCGCGCCGTTCGCCAACGTCCAGCCGCATTCCGGGGCGCAGGCCAACCAGGCCGCGTATGCGGCGATCGCCAAGCCCGGCGATACCATCCTCGGCATGGCGCTCGCCCATGGCGGCCACCTGACCCACGGCGCCAGCGTGAACTTCAGCGGCAAGCTCTACCGAGCGATCAGCTACGGGCTGGATCCGGACAGCGAGCGCATCGACTATGCCGCCGTCGAGCGGCTGGCGCGGGAGCATCGACCCCAAGTCATCGTCGCGGGCGCCTCGGCGTATGCGCGCATCATCGACTGGGCGCGCTTTCGCCGGATCGCCGATGATGTCGGCGCCAAGCTCTTCGCCGACATGGCGCACTTCGCGGGCCTGGTCGCCGCGGGCCTCTACCCGAGCCCCGTGAATGTCGCCCACGTCACCACCAGCACGACGCACAAGACGCTGCGCGGGCCGCGCGGGGGCTTCATCCTGGCCGGCGAGGAGCTGGCGCAGCCGATCAATTCCGCCGTTTTTCCCGGCCTGCAGGGCGGACCGCTCATGCACGTCATCGCCGCCAAGGCGGCCGCGTTTCACGAAGCCATGACACCGGCGTTCAAGCGCTACCAGAAACAGGTACTGGCGAATGCGCGCGCGCTGGCCGAGGTGCTGGCCGCGCGCGGCTGCCGCATCGTCTCCGGCGGCACCGACTGCCATATGTTCCTGCTCGACTTGCGTCCCAAGGGTCTCACCGGCAAGGATGCCGAGAGCATGCTCGGCAAGGTCGGCATCACCGTCAACAAGAATGCCATTCCCAATGATCCGGAGAAGCCTGCCGTCACCAGCGGCATCCGGCTCGGCTCGCCGGCGATGACGACGCGCGGTTTCGGCCTGGACGAGACGCGCAGCGTCGGGTACCTGATCGCGGACCTGCTCGACCGGCCCGACGACCGCCGCGTGGCGAGCGCCGTGGCAGAGGAGGTGCGCAAGCTTTGCCGTCGCCATCCCGTCTACGGCGCGAAGCGGACCCGCTGAAGCCCGCGCTATGAAATGCCCCTTCTGCAACGCGCCCGACACCCAGGTGGTCGATTCGCGCGTGAACGAGGAGGGCACCAGCGTGCGCCGGCGCCGGCGCTGCCCCAAGTGCAGCAAGCGCTTCACGACCTACGAGACGATCGAGCTGCGCTTGCCGCAGGTAGTGAAGCAGGACGGGCGACGCACCGAGTTCAGCCGCGACAAGCTCATCACCGGCTTTCGGCGCGCGCTGCACAAGCGTACCGTGCCCACCGAGAAGGTCGACGCGGCGGTCGAGCGCATCATCCAGAATCTGCTGGGCCTGGGCGTGCGCGAAGTGCCTGCCCGCAAGATCGGCGACATGGTCATGGAAGAGCTGTACAAGCTCGACCAGGTCGCCTACATCCGCTTCGCTTCGGTCTATCGCGCGTTCCAGGGCGTCGACGATTTCCGCAACGTCATCCAGGAAGTGCAAAAGCCCGACGGCCGCCGCAAGACCGGATGAGCAAGGTCAGGCCCGTTCTGTGCCGCCGTTGGCCCGCGCCGTGACCGCCGCCGCCGATCGCCGCTTCATGCAGCGGGCACTCGAGCTGGCCGAGCGCGGCATGTTCACCGCCACTCCGAACCCGCGCGTAGGCTGCGTGATCGTGCGCGCGGGACAGGTGCTCGGCGAAGGCTGGCACGAGCGCGCGGGCGAGGCGCACGCCGAGATCGGCGCGATGGGCGCGGCGGGCGCCGCGGCACGCGGCGCAACCGTGTATGTGACGCTCGAGCCATGTAGCCATCACGGCCGCACGCCGCCGTGTGCCGATGCGCTGGTCGCAGCCGGGGTGGCGCGCGTGGTCGCCGCCATGCCCGATCCCAATCCGCTGGTCGCGGGCGCGGGCATCGCGCGCCTGCGCGCGGCCGGCATAGCGGTCGAAAGCGGCCTGCTGCGAGCGCAAGCGCAGGAGCTCAACGTCGGCTTCGTGAGCAGGATGCAGCGCGGGATGCCATGGCTGCGGCTCAAGGTGGCGGCGAGCCTCGACGGCAAGACCGCCTTGCTCGACGGCACCAGCCAATGGATCACCGGCGCCGAGGCGCGGCGCGATGCGCACGCGTGGCGCGCACGCGCGTGTGCGATCGCCACCGGCATCGGCACCGTTCAGGCCGACGATCCCCGGCTGACGGTGCGCGATGTCGCGACGCCTCGCCAGCCGCGCCGGATCGTGATCGACTCGCGCTTGACGATCGCACCGGATGCGCAGGTGTTGGCAGGCGGCGGTGCCTTGGTCGTCGCGGCCCGCGATGACGTGGACAAGCGCGCCCGCCTCGAGGCGCGCGGCGTCGAGGTGGCGCTGCTGCCGGGAGCAGATGGCGGCGTCGATCTCGCGGGCCTGGTGCGCATGCTCGGCGCGCGCGAGATGAACGAGTTGCACGTGGAGGCCGGCGCGCGGTTGAACGGCGCATTGCTGCGCGCGGACCTGGTCGACGAGCTGCTCGTCTACCTCGCGCCGAGCGTGATCGGCGAGGGTGCGCGTGGCATGTTCGACCTGCCGCCCTTGGCGAGCCTGTCGCAGCAGCGGCGACTGGCGGTGCACGATCTGCGCAAGGTCGGATCGGACATTCGCGTGTTGGCGCGGCGTGCGCCGCCGTGAGGCGTTTTCCGCGCTGCCGACGGCGGCAAGGGATATGAGGGACGCAAGGTGTTCACAGGTATCGTGGCAGCGCTAGGCAGGATCGGGCAAGTGACGCCAGTCGCGCAGGGGGCTCGACTGAGCATCGAGGCGCCGGGGCTCGGCCTCGATGACGTCGCGATCGGCGACAGCATCGCGGTGAACGGCGTGTGCCTGACGGTGACCCAGTTGAGCGCCGATCGCTTCGGCGTCGACGTCTCGCCGCAGACGCTCGCGTGTACCGCGGGGTTCGAGCTCGGCGCGGCGGTCAACCTGGAAAAAGCCCTGCGCTTGTCGGATCGCCTCGGCGGGCATCTCGTCAGCGGCCACGTCGATGGCAGTGGCGAAGTCGTGCGCTTCGAAGCGATCGGTGACAACCGCTTGTTGGCCGTGCGCCTGCCAGCGCCGCTTCTCCGCTATGTCGCGCAAAAAGGCTCGATCACGGTCAACGGCGTGAGCCTGACCGTGAACGCGATCGCGGGCGATGTTTTCGAGGTGAACCTGATCCCCCATACGCTCGCCGCGACCAATTTGCACGCGCTGCGGCCAGGTGCGCGCGTCAACCTCGAAGTCGACCTGATCGCGCGTTACCTGGAACGCATGACGAGCACGTGAGCGCTCGGCGCGCAACGCCTGGCGCCGCCTCCCCCGCGTGAGCTGCTCGCTACTCGCGCGTGGATCGCGTCCGACCTTGGTCCGACCCGACCCTGGCCGATCCTGGCCCGCCGGACAGGCGCAAGCGGGATGCTAGAATCCTCGCCTCCCGCGACGCGAGCTGCCGCGTGCGCGACCCTGTCCGATACGATCATGGCCGTCAGTCCAATTCACGAGATCATTGCCGACATGGCCGCCGGCAAGATGGTCATTCTCGTCGACGACGAAGAGCGCGAGAACGAAGGCGACCTGGTGCTGGCGGCGGAATTCGTCAGCGCGGACGCCATCAACTTCATGGCGCGCTACGGCCGCGGGCTCATCTGTCTCACCTTGACCGAGGAGCGTTGCCGGCAGCTCGAGCTGCCGCCGATGGTGAGCAACAACCGCTCGCCGCACCGCACGGCGTTCACGGTATCGATCGAGGCGGCCGACGGCGTGACGACGGGCATCTCGGCCGCGGACCGCGCGCAAACCATACGCGCCGCCACCCGCGCCGACGCGAGCGCGCGCGATATCGTTCAGCCGGGCCACATTTTTCCGCTGATGGCACAGCCGGGCGGGGTGCTGGTTCGAGCCGGCCACACCGAAGCAGGTTGCGACCTGGCGGCGCTCGCCGGCTTGATGCCCGCCGCGGTGATCTGCGAGGTGCTGAAAGACGACGGCGAGATGGCGCGGCTGCCCGACCTGCTGCAATTCGCCGCCAAGCACGGCTTGAAAGTCGGCACCATCGCCGATCTCATCCACTACCGCAGCCGTACCGAAAAGCTGGTGACGCGCGCCTACGAGCGGCCGATCGAAACCTTCCACGGGCCGTTTCATCTCGTCGCCTATACCGACAAGATCGCCGCGGCGACCCACTTCGCCTTGGTGCACGGCGCGGTGTCGGGCAAGGTCGAAACGCTGGTCCGCGTGCATGAGCCGTTGTCCGCCGTCGACCTGCTGGACATCCAGAGCCAGCGCCATTCGTGGAATCTCAGCGCGGCGATGGCCGCGGTGGCCGGCAGCCCGTCAGGGGTGATCGTGCTATTGCACCGGATCGAGACGGGCGCCGATGTTCTGGAGCGCGCGCGCGCGGCCGGCACGCTCGACGGCGCCTCGGCGGCCATCGCGTTACGCACCTATGGCATCGGCGCGCAGATCCTGCGCGATCTCGGTGTCACCCGCATGCGCCTGATGGCGCTGCCGCGCAAGATGCCGAGCATGGTGGGGTTCGACCTGGAAGTCACCGGCTATCTCATGCCGGGGGAATAGCGGCACAATCGGAATGCTGAAGAGGTTCCTCCATGGCACGTTTCGACAATATCGATGAGATCGAACCACGGCTCGACGGCGCCGGCCTGCGGATCGGCATCGTGATGGCACGCTTCAACGCGGAGGTGGGCGAGGGGCTGCTGTCCGCGTGCACGGCCGCGTTGCGCAGGCACGGCGTGGCGGACTCGGCGGTGCTGATCGTGACGGTTCCCGGTGCGCTCGAGTTGCCGCTTGCGCTGCAGAAGCTGTCACAGACCGGCCGCTTCGACGCGCTGGTCGCGCTCGGTGCCGTGATCCGTGGCGAGACCTATCACTTCGAGATCGTATCGAACGAATCGGCGAGCGGCATCAACAGCGTCCAGCTCGATACCGGTATTCCCGTCGCGAACGGCGTGCTCACTTGCGAAACCGATGCGCAGGCCGAAGCGCGTATGGAGCAGAAGGGAAAAGAATGCGCCGAGGCCGCCATCGAGATGGCGAATTTGCTGCGCCGTATCGCGACTTTGCCCTGAGCTTCAAGGGCCGAGCGAATGTGCCGTGATCTGCGGCACGCTGCGCGTCGCCGCGGCGCGCGGCACGGCGGGGGCCGATGGCCGCACGCGCGCGCGTGCGGGCGGCTTCGGCGCGCGCTATGCATCTGCCTAGCCGCTTGGCTCGCGCCCGAAGCGTTGGCGCTGCAGCCGCTCATCACCGACGACACCGGCACGCAGAGCGCGGGCGGCAACCAGATCGAGCTCGCGCTCAACCGGCTGAAGCTGGAGAGCTTGGGCGAGGCGACCCGAACGCAGACCGCGTCGCTCGTCTATACGCGCGGGCTCACCGACGCGCTCGATGCCTATGGCGGCGTCAACCAGCAGCGGATTCGAGCGAGCGCCGCCGGCGCGAACGCCGACGGCAGCGGCAATCCACTGCTCGGATTGAAATGGCGCTGGTGGGAAGACGAGGCTGCGAAGCGCAGCCTCGCGCTGAAGCCCGAGCTTCAGCTCGGCATCTCCACCGACGCGGAGCGCCGGGGGCTCGGCAGCGGCCGCACGGGATACGGCGCGAGCATTATTCTCACGCAGGAAACCGCGTTCGGCGCGGTGCACGCGAATCTGGCGGCGAACCGGGTGGGCTACGCGCTGCCCGAGAATCAAGCCGCGCATCGCAAAGCCCTGTACCGGCTGTCGGTCGCTCCCGTCGTCGACGTTGCCGAAAACTTCAAGCTCGTGTTCGACCTGGGGCTCGCCACGCATCCGCACCGCGAGCAGCGCGCGCGCAGCGGCTATGCCGAGCTGGGTGCGATCCTCAACCTCGGCAAGAACCTGGACGTCGCCTTCGGTTACGTGTCGAACCTGGCCGACGGCGAGCCGCGCGCGCGCACGCTCACGGCGGGTATCACGTGGCGGGCGATGTAAGCCGCAGCGCTTCGGCGGTCTTGATTTAAGTCAACGGCGGGAAGCGGCATTGCGCCGATCATAGCGGCGATGCCCGCGCTCGTTGTCCGCCCGTAAGTTCCGTCCTCGGTCCCGTTCGCCCCATGATCCGTGCTCCGGCCGCCAGTACGTGCTTCCATTGTGGCGAGCTCGTCCCCCAGCACGGTGCTTTGCGTGCACTCATCCAGGGTGTCGAGCAACCGATGTGTTGCGCCGGCTGCAAAGCGGTCGCCGAAGCGATCGCCGGCGCGGGCCTGGGCGCGTACTACGAACGCCGCTCGAAGCCGGCCCAGCGCGGCGCCCGAGCGCCCTTGGACGCCGAGCTCGCCGTGCTCGACTCGGCTGTCTACCGGCAAGCGGTGGTGCAGACCCGCCCGGATGGCAGCCGCGAGGTCTCGCTGATGCTCGAAGGCGTGACCTGCGCGGCATGCATCTGGCTGATCGAACGGCGCTTGCAGGCGCTCGCGGGCGTGCTGGAAGCCGCGGTGAATTTCAGCACCCAGCGCGCGTACGTGCGCTGGGACGAAGCGCTCGTGCGCTTGAGCACTATCGTCGGCGCGATACAAGCCATCGGCTACGACGCGGAGCCTTTCGATCAGCGCCGGGCGGACACGCGGCGCCGGCGCGAGTCGCGTGCGTCGTTGTGGCGCTTGTTCGTCGCCGCCTTCGGCATGATGCAGGTGATGATGTACGCGCTTCCGGCCTACCTGGCGGCCGGCGACATGAGCCGCGACATCGAGGGGCTGATGCGCTGGGCAAGCCTCGCACTCACCGTGCCGGTGGTGGGTTTCTCCGCCGTGCCGTTCTTTGCCGGCGCCTGGCGCGATCTCAGGGCGCGCAGCGTGGGGATGGACGTGCCGGTGGCGCTGGGCATTGTGGTCGCGTTCGTCGCGAGCGTGCAGACGACCGTCGCGGGCAGCGGCGAAGTGTACTTCGATTCGATCGCCATGTTCGTTTTCCTGCTGCTCGCCGCGCGCCATCTCGAAGCCATGCTGCGCTCGCGCGCGGGTGAGGCGAGCGAGCGTCTCGGCCGCTTGTTGCCCGCATTCGCGTCGCGGCTCAAAAGCGGCGATCGCGGCGAGACCAGCCAGCGCGTCGCCGTTGCCGAGCTGCTTCGCGGCGACCGGGTCGCGATCGGCGCCGGCGAGATCGTGCCCGCCGACGGGGTGGTCGAATCAGGCCAGAGCGAGGTGGACGAATCGCTGCTCACGGGCGAATCGCGCCGAATCGCGAAGCGCCCGGGCGCCTCGCTCACCGGCGGATCGGTCAACGTGTCGAGCCGGCTGGTGATGAAGGTCGAGCGCGTCGGCCCCGATACGGTGCTCGCCGGCATCGGCCGCCTGCTCGACCGCGGCGCGGCGGACAAGCCCCGGCTCGCCCGGTTGGCCGATCGCATTGCCGCGCAGTTCGTCGCGCTGGTGCTGGCGGTGGCGGTCGTGGCCGCAGCCGCATGGTGGTTCATCGACCCGGCGCAGGCGCTACCGGTCGCGATCACCGTGCTCGTCATCACCTGTCCGTGTGCGCTTTCCCTTGCGACCCCGGCAGCGCTGGCAGCCGCGACCGGTTCGCTCACGCGCCTGGGCGTGCTCATCACCCGCGCGCATGCCCTCGAAACGCTGGCGCGGGCGACGCACTTCGTCTTCGACAAGACCGGCACGCTCACCACGGGCGAGCTCGAGTTGGTCGGCGTGATGCCGCTGCGCGCAACCGACCCACGCTCCGCGCTTGCGCTCGCGGCCGCGATGGAGCGCGACTCGCGCCATCCGCTGGCCCGCGCTCTGGCCGAGGCGGCGCAGCGCCAGGCTAGCGAGCCGCTGCAGGGCTTGAGGGGGGTGCACGATGTTCCGGGTGCGGGCATCGAAGCGCTGTGGCGCGGGCGCCGGGTGCGCATCGGCCGGCCGGACTTCGTCGCCGCCCTTTGCGGGGACACGCTGCCGGTCGAGCTCGCGTTCGTCGCCGATCACGTGCAAGTCGTCGGGCTGGGCGACGAGTGTGGCTTTCTGGCGCTCATCACGCTGAGCGACCAGGTCCGGCCGCAGGCGCGCGCCCTGGTGCGCAGTCTGCGTGCCGACGGGCGTGGGGTTTGGCTGTTGAGCGGCGATCGCTGCGCGGTGGCGCACCACACGGCACGCGCGTTGGACATCGACGCCGTGCGCGCACAAGCCAAGCCCGAGGACAAGTTCCAGTTCGTGCGCGAGCTGCAAGACTCCGGCGCGATCGTCGCGATGGTGGGCGATGGCGTCAACGACGCGCCGGTGCTCGCGCAAGCCCAGGTCTCGGTCGCGATGGGAAGCGGCGCGGATATCGCGCGCAACAGCGCCGACGTGATCCTGGTCGATTCCGCCCTGGCGCGATTGCAGGACATCATCGCGGTGGCGCGCAAGACCGAGCGCGTCATCAAGCAAAACCTCGCCTGGGCCGCGCTCTACAACGTGATCGCCATTCCCGCCGCCGTTTGCGGCGTCGTCACGCCATTGCTTGCGAGCATCGGCATGGCGGCGAGCTCGATCGTCGTGGTCGCCAATGCCTTGAGAGCCGCGCATCCGGCGCTTTGGCGCTCGCGTGTCCGTGCGGCTTCGCCGGCGCCGGCCGCAGCGCCTGCCGGCGAGCCCTCGATGCACTCGGCCTGAATGCGCAGGCGCGTACACGCATGGACATTCTTTATCTGCTCGTTCCGCTGTCCGTGCTGCTGGTGTTCCTGATCGGCGCGCTGTTCTGGTGGGCGGTGCATAGCGGCCAGTTCGACGACCTGGAGGGGCCCGCGCACCGCATACTCATGGACGACGATTCACCGCAAATGGGGAGGCAGGCGATTTTCCGCGCGATCTCTCGATCTCCCGTACGCTGTTCATCCGACCGTCCGGGAAATCGTGTGCCTCCCGATATCGATTCGCGGTAGGCGCAAGCGCGCCTCCAAGCCGCCGCCGGGCCGATTGGCGAGCGT
The DNA here is from genome assembly GCA_020848435.1 of Burkholderiales bacterium. Classification (GTDB taxonomy): domain Bacteria; phylum Pseudomonadota; class Gammaproteobacteria; order Burkholderiales; family WYBJ01; genus WYBJ01. The sequence goes on from JADLAC010000030.1 coordinate 145,856, forward strand.
CACGTCGCCGCCATGCGAGCGCGCGATCTGGCGCGCGATCGCGAGCCCGAGGCCGGTTCCGCCGCTCTCGCGGCTGCGCGAGGCATCGAGCCGATAAAAGGGCTCGAACACTCTCGCCAGCTCGTGCTCGGCGATTCCCGGACCTCGATCGAGGACGCGCACGGCCAGCTGGTCGCGCGAATCCGCCACGACCACCTCGCCTTCGCCGCCATACTTGATGGCGTTCCCCAACAGGTTCTCGATGCAGCGGCGCAACGCGCGGCGCTGGCCGGTATACGGCTGCTCGCTGTGACCGGCGATGCGGACTCGGGCGCCGGTCTCCTGCAAGTCGGCTTGCACGCTTTCCAGCATGGCCATGACGTCGAAGGGCTGCGCAGGCTCATCGTTGTCGATGCCGCGAAGAAAATCGAGGGTCGCGCCCACCATGGACTCCAGCTCCTGCAAGTCCTGCGAGTAGCGCTCGCGCAGCTTCGGGTCGTCCAGCAACTCGGAGCGCAGGCGCAAGCGTGTGATCGGCGTCTTCAGATCGTGCGACATGGCCGCGAGCAGATGCGTGCGGGTGCGCAAGTACTCCACCAGGCGGCCTTGCATGGTGTTGAAGGCGCGCGCCGCCCGCGCCACTTCAGCCGGGCCGGTCTCGGGCAGCGGCGGGCGGTGGACGTTGCGCCCGAGCTCCTCCGCGGCGCCCGCCAACGCGTTCAGCGGCTGCGTCGCCCAGCGCACTGCGAGCAGTGCAGCGGCCACAGCCGCAGCGAGCAGGATCGCGATGCTCCAGAGTAGCCGGTAAGGCCAGCTCGCGGTCTGCAACGGCTGGCGGCTCTCGACGCTGACCCAGCTTCCGTCGCTCAACTGCACCTGCGCGGTCAGGGCGATGCCCGGCTGATTGAAATAGCCCGCGCCCGGGCCGAATGGCGGAGCGCCTGGATGGCCCCAGTGCTTTCCCATCGGCCCCGCGCTCCAGTCACCGCGCTCGCTGGTCGCCGCAGCCTCGCTCACTCGGGCGAACATGGGCCGGCCTTCGCCTACGAATCGGCGCAGCATGGCGGCGAACAGTGCGCTGCGTGCGACCGATTCCTCCGCGTCGCTCGCGGCCAGGACGGCCGGTCCGTCCAGCGTGACCGCGAGCGGCGGTGTGCTCAGCACCTTGGCGATGCGACGGCGGTCGGCGGGTGCGACCGACTCGAACAGGTGCACGATATCGGCCACGCGCTGGGCGGCGCGCATGCCGCTTGCCTGCATCAACAGCTCGCCGCGTTCATGCATGTGTAGCGCCAAGCTCGCGAGCAGGGCGATTACCAGGATGGCGAGGACCGCGCCCACCAGCCGGCCGAACAGGGATCGCGGTAATGCGCGCATCAGACGAGCGCTTCGACCGCGGCGGCGAGCGCATAGCCCTGGCCGCGCACCGTCTTGATGAGCGCGGGCTCCTTACCGCGGTCGCGCAGCCGGTGGCGCAGGCGGCTCACCTGCACGTCGATCGCGCGGTCGAAGGGGCCGGCGTCGCGATCGAGCATCAGCTCGATCAACTGATCGCGCGTCAACGTCCGGTTGGGATGATCGAGGAACGTGCGCAGCAGCCGGAATTCCGTCCCGCTCAGGTCGACCAGTATGCCGTCGGGCGCGCGCAGCGTGCGCGTCGCCACGTCGAGCACCCAACCGGCGAAGCGGAACGCGCGTGCTCGATCGGGTTGCAGGTTTTCGGGCAGCGCGCGCGCGCGCCGCAAGATGCTCTTGATCCGTGCCAGCAGCTCCCTGGGATGGAACGGCTTCGCCACGTAATCGTCGGCGCCCATCTCCAGGCCGACGATGCGATCGGTCTCATCGCCGCGCGCGGTGAGCATGAGGATCGGGGTGTTGGCGTGCGCGCGCAGGTCGCGGCACAGCGCCAGCCCGTCTTCGCCGGGCAGCATCAAGTCCAGGATGATGATGTCGGGATACGCGGCTTTCAATGCCGAGCGCATGGCACGGCCGTCTGCAACCGCGGTGGCGCGAAAGCCGTTCTTTTCGAGATACGCCTTGAGCAGATCGCGAATTTCCGCGTCGTCATCGACGATCAGGATGCTGTCCGGCATGGTCATGGGTGCGCGCGCTACGGGCTCGACTATCGCCTTCTTATAGCGTCGAGGCGCTCGGGCTGGGGCAAGGAAATTGTATCGCAGCGTAACAAGCGCCCGCTCGCAAGCTGGCGATACCGATAGCGCGCGCGCTGCAATCTCGCCGTTACACGTTTGCGCTTCAATGCGCGTACACGATCGACGTGTGATCGACCAACCAGGAGAATGCGATGAACGTGTGGCGAAATGTTGGAATGAGCATTGCCGGTGCGCTGGCATGGGCGGCGCTGAGCGCAAGCGCGCTGGCGCACCCGGGCGGCCAGGCCGGATCGGGTTGCGGTCCGATGACGGGCGCGGGCAGCCACGGCATGATGGGCGGCGGCGGTTACGGCACGATGGGTGCGCAGGGGCAATGTCCGGCGACCGATGCGGCCGGTCAAGGGCAGGGCTGCCCGAGCGCTCTCGCACCCGCGGGCGGCCCTGGCCGGATGGGCCGGGGCATGGGTCCAATGCAAGGCATGCGCTCGCCCGACGCGCACCGCCATTGACGCACGATGGCAGGGGCATGGAGCAGCGCATGGTATGGTCGCGGCCGACGCAACGTGAGCGTGGCTCGCACGATCATAGGCCAGCGCATATGAGGTTCCGAGGGTAGCAGGCGGCAATTCTCGTTTCCGTTGACCAAGGTCAAGCCCTCGCGGTCGCATCCCGCTATGGTTGCGTTTCCGCGATCGGCTCGCAGCATAGGAGAGGTGTCATGAAATCTCGCAAGGGCATACGGATGATGGTATTGGCCGGGACGCTCACGCTCGCGCCGTTCGCGCTGGCGCAGGCGCCGGGCCAAGGCCCAGGGCAGGGTCCGGGCGGCGGGCCTTGGCAAGGCAAGGGTACGGGCCCCGGCCAGGGCATGGGGCCCGGCCAAGGCGCGGGTCCGGGCCAGGGCACGGGACCGGGGCAAGGAATGGGGCCGGGCCAAGGTTCGGGACCGGGCCAAGGTTCGGGACCGGGCCAAGGTATGGGGCCGGGCCAAGGCATGGGGCCGGGTGGCGGCTACGGCAAGGGACCGGGAATGATGCAGCAGCGCTGGACACGCGAGCGCATGTTCGGAACGCGCCTGATGACGCTCGAAGAGCGCCAGGCGCACATGGAAAAGATGTGGAACGCCAAGACGCCCGCGGAGCGCGCCCAGATTCGCGACGAGCATCGCAAGTCGATGCTCGAGCGTGCGCGCGAGCGCCAGCAGAGCATCGATGAAAAGCAGGACGACCTCTTTTCCGTGCCGCAGCGCAACTGAGGCGCTGGCCATGGGGACGCACTTGATTTCCGCTGCCGGCGCAAGGAAGAAATCGTCTACCGTCCCGGTCCCGTGAGGAAGCGAGCATGAGCCTGGTGAGCGCATCGAAGCTGAGCAAGCGCTATCGCGCCGGCGATATCGAAGTCGATGCCATTCGCGACGCCGAGTTCGTCATCGAGCCCGCGTCGTTCGTCTGCTTCGTCGGCCCATCGGGCAGCGGCAAGAGCACGCTGCTCAACATGATCGGCTGCCTGGATCACCCGTCGAGCGGCACGCTGCGGGTGGTCGATACCGACGTGAGCGGGCTCGACCGGCGCTCGGCGGCCGACTTCCGCGGCCGCAATATCGGCTTCGTGTTCCAGGATTTCAACCTGCTGCCAGTGCTCACGGCGGCCGAAAACGTCGAGTATCCGCTGGTCATGGTGCAGCGCTGGCCGGCGAACAAGCGCAAGCAGCGCGTCATGGCGATGCTTGATGCGGTCGGCGTCGCGGATCAAGCCGCCAAGTACCCCGGCCAGCTCTCCGGCGGACAGAAGCAGCGCGTGGCGATCGCGCGTGCCCTGGTGGCGAATTCGAAGCTCGTTCTCGCCGACGAGCCGACCGCGAACCTCGACCATGCCACCGCCATTCGCATCATCGAGCTGATGAAGAGCATGCGCGACGGTTTCGGCACCACCTTCGTCTTTTCGACCCACGATCCGAAGGTCATGGCCGAGGCCGAGGTGATCTTTACGCTCGAGGACGGTCGGGTCGCGCGCAACGCGCACTGAAGCGCGCGCGAGCGAGCCGGCAGGACGGTACACGCGACCCGCCGGCGGCAAGCGCAGGGACAGGAGCACAGCATGGGCAATATACTGAAAATCGCCGCGCGCAATCTGCTGCGCTACCGCCGCCGCACGCTGCTGACCTCGGCGCTGGTCGTGGTGGGCATCGTGGCGGTCATGGTGTTCGTCGCCGTGGCCGGCTCGTTCAAGGCCATGATGGTCGGCCAGATCACCGATTCGATGCTCGGACACGCGCAGATTCATCGCCGCGGTTACGTCGCCTCGATCGAGAACCTGCCGCTCAACATGAACATGCCCCAGGCCATGGTCGAGAAGGTGAACGCCGTGCTGGGCGCGATGGCCGAGATCGAAGCCTGGGCGCCGCGGGTGAAGTTCGGTGCGGGCTTCAGCAACTTCGCCGAGACCACCAACATCCGCATCGTCGGCATCGAGCCGCGGCGCGAGCTCGCGGTCACGCCGCTGGCAGCCGGACGCGTGCGCGCGGCAGCCGATCCGGCGAGCTTTCTCAAGCAAGGCGAGGTGCTCGTGCCGGAGCTGCTCGCGCGCGGCATGAACGTCAAGGTGGGTGCTACGGTCGTGCTGATCGCGACCAACAAGGACGGGTCGGTCAACGGCAAGACCTTCATCGTCGCGGGCGAGCTCGAAAGCGTCACCGGGCCGGGCGGTCGCGACGGTTACATCCACATCGATGACGCCCGCGAGCTGCTGCGCATGACGGCCGCGGAAGTGAGCGAGATCGCCGTGCGTTTCAAGAACCCCGCAGCGACCGAGCGCCTGGTCGATGCGCTGGCGCCGGCGCTGGGGGCGATGAAGGGCAAGGACGACAAGGCGAAGAAGAAGGAGGGCGGCGCGGCAGCCGGCATCGAGGTCCATCCCTGGCAGCGTCTCACGCCCTTCGCCAACATCGCCAACATGATCGATCTCATGACGCTGTTCATCAAGATCATGCTGGTGTCGATCGTGCTGATCAGCGTGATGAACGTGATGGTGATGGCGGTGTACGAGCGCATCCGCGAAATCGGCACCATCTCGGCCATCGGCACGCCGCCGCGGCGGATACTGTCGCTGTTTCTCGCCGAGGGCCTCATCCTCGGCGTGCTGGGCGCGCTCGCCGGAAGCATTCTCAGCATGGCGGCGATCTACGGCCTGGGTGCGGCCAGGATCACCTTCAATTTCGGCCAGCAGCAAGGCTTGCTGCTGGCGCCGTCGATCGCGCCTTCGGACGTAGCCGCGATCTCGTTGATCGTGGTGTTGGTCGCGGTACTGGCGAGCTTGCAGCCCGCGTGGAAAGCCTCGCGCATGGATCCGATCGAGGCGCTGCGTCATGTCTAGGAAGCGAACAACGATGGCATCGCTGCTGGTCGCACTGCTTTTCCTGGCGCTGAGCCCGCTGTGCCTCGCCGCCGGCCTGGATGCGCAGGATCTCCTGCGCAAGGTCGATCGCAACCTCGAGCCCGAGTCCTACGAGATGTACCGCAAGCTCATCAACGTCGAGCCGAGCGGGGCGAAGAAGGAGTTCGTGCTGTACTCGGTGAAGAAAGGCAACGACAAGGTCGTGGCGCTATTTCTCGAGCCGGCTTCTGACAAGGGCCGCTCGACGCTGCGGCTCGGCGACAACATGTGGCTCTACATCCCCAATGTCGGCAAGCCGGTGCGGATCACGAGCCTCCAGTCGGTGATCGGCGGGGTCTTCAACAATGCCGATATTCTGCGCATCGATTACGCCGCCGAGTACGTCGCAAGCATCGAGGAGGAGCACAAGGACACGCTCGTCCTCATGCTCAAGGCGAAGACGGGCGAGGTCGCCTACGATCGCCTGAAGATGTGGGTCGAGCGTAAAGTGCTGCTGCCCGTCAAGATCGAGGCGTACGCCGCCAGCGGCCTGTTGATCAAGACGCTGCACTTCAAGGACATCAAGGACTTTGGCGGCGGCATCCGCCGCCCGGCCGTGATCGAAACAGATAGCCCGCTGTATAAGGGCTACGTCTCGATCATGCTCTACGCCGGCATCAAGGCCCGCCAGTTCCCCGACGAGGCGTTCACGCTCACCAACATGCACCGGGTCGAGGAGCTGCGCAAGTGAGGCGCTTCGCGGCGTGCCTCGCCGCGATCGCAGCGTTCGGTACATACGCCTACGGCGCCGAAAGCTATACCTTCGATGCCTCCCAGTTCGAGAAGAAACCGTTCGAGCTCGGCGGTTACCTCGAGCTCAAAGGTGATCATTTCGCACTGAACCGCGGCGCGGCGTTCTACCAGCTGAACTTCGCCGGCATCGCGCCGCGCGAGACGCTGGATCGCTCCACCGCGACGCTGAAGCTCACCGGCAAGGCGCGCGCCGGCGACTGGCTGCTGACGGCGCGTAGCCATTCGGAGAGCGTGCACGACCAGCTCGCGCACGCGAGCGAAAGCCGCTTCGACGAGCTGGTGGCTTCGTGGAAGCCGACACCGGGGTTCACCCTCGATGCCGGTAAGACCGTGCTCAAGTGGGGCAAGGGCTACGCTTGGAATCCGGTGGGATTCGTCGAGCGGATGAAGGATCCGAACGATCCCGAGCTCGCGCGCGAGGGCTTCACCGTGCTTGCCGCCGATATCGTGCGCAGCTTTGCGGGAGCGCTGCGCACGCTCGCGTTCACGCCGCTGCTGCTCCCCGTCAACTCGGACGTCAACGACGATTACGGCCGCCACGGCCATCTCAACGTGGCCGCGAAGCTCTATCTGCTCTATCGCGATACCGACATCGACTTCTACTTCCTCAACCACGGCAGCCGCTCGCGCCGCTTCGGCATGGACTTCTCGCGCAATATCGGCACCAACTTCGAAGTGCACGGGGAGTGGGCGCGGATCGAAGCGCAAGAGTTTGCGCTGCTGGATACGGCCGGCGCGCTCACCCGGCGCACGCAAGCGGCCACGAGCTGGCTGCTCGGCCTGCGCTATCTGAGCGAGCGCGAGACCACCTACATCGTGGAGTACTACCGCAACGGCGCGGGTTTCAGCGCCGATCAATATCGCGCGTTCACCGCGCTCGTGCAGCGTGCGCTGCAGGCCGGGACGCAATCACCGCTGTACCAGCGCGTACAGACGCTCGCACCGAGCTACGGCCGGCAGAATCCGCTGCGCGACTACCTGTACCTGCGCGTGAGCCAAAAAGAGCCCTGCGACATCCTGTACGTCACGCCCTCGCTCACTGCGATGGTGAACGTCGACGACAAGAGCTACTCGATTTCGCCCGAGATCTTGTACACGGGTCGAAACAACCTCGAGCTGCGCGCACGCGCCGTGTTCCTCGGCGGTGGCCGCGGAACCGACTTCGGCGAAAAGCAGAACGAGCGCCGCGTCGAGCTGCTGGCGCGCATCTACTTCTAAGCTTGCGGCGCGCGAGTCGCTGTGCCGTACGCCAGCGCGGCGCGCATGGCCGCCCAGCGAGGGCCTCTCCTTGGTTGCATGCAATTGATGCACATCAAGGGAATCGCACCTCGGCTTCGTAAAATCTTGCGGCACCGCAAGGCGCCTGCAATCTCACGAAACTCAACCGAAGACGCGCGGATTGCGGATTGATTTTTGTCAACCACGCGCCGTAGCCCCGCTCGTAACATCGATTCAGAATCCCGTGGAGAACGCTTCAATGGAGACGACCTACAACTACAAGGTGGTGCGCCAGTTCGCCATCATGACGGTGATCTGGGGCATCGTCGGCATGCTGGTGGGAGTCTTCATCGCCGCCCAGTTGATCTGGCCGGAGCTGAACGTTGCTTCGTTTCTTTCCTACGGCCGGTTGCGCCCGTTGCATACCAACGCGGTGATATTCGCCTTCGGCGGCTGCGCGCTGTTTGCCACTTCGTACTACTGCGTGCAGCGCACCTGCCAGGCGCGCTTGTTCTGCGACAAGCTCGCCGCCTTCACCTTCTGGGGCTGGCAGCTCGTCATCGTGCTTGCCGCCGTCACCTTGCCGCTGGGGATCACGAGCTCGAAGGAGTATGCCGAGCTGGAATGGCCGATCGACGTGCTCATCGCGCTCGTCTGGGTCGCCTACGCCGTCGTCTTCTTCGGCACCATCGTCAAGCGCAAGACGCCGCACATCTACGTCGCGAACTGGTTCTTCGGCGCCTTCATCATCACGGTGGCCGTGCTGCACCTGGTGAACAGCGCGGCGCTGCCGGTGAGCTTCTGGAAGTCCTACTCCGCCTACGCGGGCGTGCAGGACGCCATGGTGCAGTGGTGGTACGGGCATAACGCGGTCGGCTTCTTTCTCACCGCCGGTTTCCTCGGCATGATGTACTACTTCATTCCGAAGCAGGCCGACCGGCCGGTGTACTCGTACCGCCTGTCGGTGGTGCACTTCTGGGCGCTGATTTTCACCTACATGTGGGCGGGCCCGCATCACTTGCACTACACGGCGCTGCCCGATTGGGCGCAATCGCTGGGGATGCTGTTCTCGCTTATCCTGCTCGCGCCGTCCTGGGGCGGCATGATCAACGGCATCATGACGCTCTCGGGCGCTTGGGACAAGCTGCGCACCGATCCGATACTGAAGTTTCTCATCACCTCGCTGTCGTTCTACGGCATGTCGACCTTCGAGGGACCGATGATGTCGATCAAGACGGTGAACGCGCTGTCCCACTACACCGATTGGACCGTGGGCCACGTGCATTCGGGCGCGCTCGGCTGGGTCGCGATGGTATCCATCGGCTGCCTGTACTACGTCATTCCGCGCATGTACGGGCGCACCGAGATGTACAGCACCCGCCTTATCACGCTGCATTTCTGGGTGTCGACCATCGGTGTCGTGCTCTATATCGCGGCGATGTGGATCGCCGGAGTGATGCAGGGGCTCATGTGGCGCGCGGTCAACCCCGACGGCACGCTCACCTACACCTTCGTCGAATCGGTCAAGGCGACCTACCCCTTCTACACCATCCGCTTGCTCGGCGGCCTGGTGTTCTTCTCCGGCATGCTGATCATGGCCTACAACGTGTGGAAGACCGCCGCGGGCAGCAGGGCCTGCGACGAGGCGCCGATCCCGCAACTCGCACCCGCGCCGGCGCATTGAGCGCGGCTCGAATCGTGGAGAGCATGAGATGAGTTTTTCCCACGCCACCATCGAGAAGAACGTCGGCTGGCTGATCGTGCTGATCGTGCTGGTGATCAGCGTCGCCGGGCTGGTGGAGATCGTGCCGCTGTATTTTCAGAAATCCACCACCGAGCCGGTCGCCGGGCTCAAGCCCTACTCCGCGCTGCAACTGGCGGGACGTGACATCTACGTGCGCGAAGGCTGCTACAACTGTCACTCGCAGATGATCCGGCCTTTCCGCGCGGAGGTCGAACGCTATGGGCCGTACTCGGTCGCCGGCGAATACGTCTACGATCGCCCGTTCCAATGGGGCTCGAAACGTACCGGCCCGGATCTCGCGCGCGTGGGCGGGCGCTACTCCGACGAGTGGCACCGCATCCACCTGCTCAATCCGCGCGACCTGGTACCCGAGTCGAACATGCCGGCGTACGCCTGGCTCGAGCGCCCGCTCGATACCAGCGTGTTGCCCGCCAAGCTGCGCGCGCTGCGTACGCTCGGCGTGCCGTACACCGACCAGGACATCGCACAGGCGCAGGAAGCCGCCAAGGGACGTAGCGAGCTCGACGCGCTGATCGCCTATCTGCAACACCTCGGAACCGCGTTGCGCGCGGCCAAGTAGGAGCCGGTAATGGATTTGAACGTGCTACGTGAAGTGATCATGGTGCTCGGCCTGGCCGCGTTCTGCGGCGTCGTGTGGTGGGCGTACGGGCCGAGCCGGCGCGAGCGCTTCGAACGCGCGGCGATTTCAATCCTGGAAGAGGACACGCGGGAGCAAGCCACACGCTCGGCCATGGCCGAGGGCGAGCACACGCGCAAGGGGTAGGACGATGGCCGATTTCACCAGCGACTTCTGGAATCTCTACATCGCGGTCATCACCATCCTGAGCATCGTGGGCTGCGCGGTGCTGCTGTTCGTGCAGACCACGCGCCGCGGCAGCAAGGAACAGGTCGATACCACGGGCCACGTCTGGGACGAGACGCTCGCCGAGTACAACAACCCGCTGCCACGCTGGTGGATGTGGCTGTTCTACATCACCATCGTCTTCAGCATCGGTTATCTCGCCGTCTACCCCGGGCTGGGCAGCTTCAAGGGCAGCTTCGACTGGAGCTCGGCCAGGCAGTTGGATGAGGAGATGGCCAAGGCCAACCAGCAATTCGGCCCGCTGTACGAGAAGTATCTCAAGATGGACTTGAGCGAGGTCGCCGCCGACGGCCAGGCGCAGCAGATGGGGCAGCGGCTGTTCCTGAACCATTGCGCGCAATGCCACGGCTCGGACGCCGGCGGCTCGCGCGGCTTTCCCAGCCTGCGCGACGGCGATTGGTTGTGGGGCGGCACGCCGGAGCTCGTCAAGACCAGCATCGCCGAAGGGCGTATGGGCGTGATGCCGCCGCAGGGCGCGTCCCTCGGAACGGCCGATGACGTGAAGGACGTGGCGAACTTCGTGCTCTCGCTGTCCGGGCGTACCCACGACGAGCTGCGCGCGCAGCGAGGCAAGGGCAAGTTCACTACCGTGTGCGCGGCCTGCCACGGTGCGGACGGCAAGGGCAATCCGCTGCTCGGCGCGCCCAACCTGAGCGACAAGATCTGGCTTTACGGCGGCTCGGAGGCGACCATCATCGAGACCATCGCCAAGGGACGCAGCGGCGTCATGCCGGCGCACAAGGATGTGCTCGGGGAAGCCAAGGTGCACCTGCTCGCCGGCTACATCCTGAGCCTGCGGCTGCGCGGCGAAGCCGCTAAATGATGCCGCCGGTCCCGGCGACGAAGCGCGTGGCGACGCGCAATCGCGGCCGCCATGGCGTCTGAGCCGAGCGACGCGTCCGCCATGGCTCACTCGGGCAATCCATTGAAGGTGGTACGGCCGCTCGCGGGGCAGGCTAGCGAGCAGGACCTGTACGCGATCCGGCAGAAGATCTATCCGCGCGCGGTGCACGGCTGGTTTGCCGCCTGGCGCACCGCGCTCGTGCTCGCGACGCAGCTCGTGTTCTACGGCCTGCCGTGGCTCACCTGGAATGGCCGCCAGGCGGTGTTGTTCGACCTGGTCGAGCGCAAGTTCTACATCTTCGGCCTGGTGCTGTGGCCGCAGGACTTCATCTTCCTCACCGGGCTGCTCGTGATCAGCGCGCTGGCGCTGTTCCTGTTCACCGCGGTCGGCGGCCGCTTATGGTGCGGCTACGCCTGTCCGCAGACGGTGTATACGGAGATCTTTCTCTGGATCGAGCGCATGGTCGAAGGCGATCGATTGCAGCAGATGCGCCTCGACAAGCAGCCGCTCGGTGCGCGCAAGGTCGGGCTGAAAGTGCTCAAGCATGCCCTGTGGATCGCGCTCGCGCTGTGGACGGGCTTCACCTTCGTCGGCTTCTTCACTCCCATCCACGTTCTGCTGGCGGAGGTGAGGAGCTTCGCGCTCGGACCTTGGGAGAGCTTCTGGATTCTCTTCTATGGCTTCGCCACCTACGGCAACGCCGGCTGGATGCGCGAGCAGGTATGCGAATACATGTGTCCCTATGCGCGCTTCCAGGGCGTCATGTTCGATCGCGATACCTTGACGGTGACTTACGACGCCGCGCGCGGCGAGCCGCGCGGCGCCCGCGCCCGCTCGATCGATCCGAAATCCAAGGGGTTGGGCGCTTGCGTCGATTGCGGCATCTGCGTGCAGGTGTGCCCGACCGGCATCGACATCCGCAAGGGGCTGCAGTACGAGTGCATCGGCTGCGCCGCGTGCATCGACGGTTGCAACCAGGTCATGGACAAGATGGGCTATGCCCGCGGCCTCATTCGCTACTCGACCGAAAACATCGTCTCGGGCGCGGTGGCGGCCGACCAGGTGGTGAAGCGCGTGTTCCGCCCGCGCGTTCTCATCTACGGCTCGGTGCTGAGCATCATCGTGGTGGCCTGGGTGGCCGGGCTCGCCATGCGCACCCCGCTCAAGGTCAACATCATCCGCGACCGTACCACCCTGGTGCGCGAGGTCGAAGACGGACGGCTGGAGAACGTCTATCGCCTGCAAGTCATGAACGCGCAGGAACGCGCGCATCGCTACCAAGTGAGCGTCACCGGTGCGGTGCCGATGGAGGTGATCCTCGATGCGCCCCTGCAGGTTCCCGGCGCGGCCACGCTGACATTCTCGGTGCGGGTGCGCGCGCCCGGCGAGACGCTCAAGCGCGGCTCCAATCCGGTGCAGTTCCACTTGACCGCGGTCGACGATGCCGCGATCGCGGCGCACGAAAAATCGGTATTCTTCGCTCGCTGACGAAAGAGTCTCGCCCATGTACGCCAAGCCGCTCAAACCATGGTATCGGGAACCTTGGCCCTGGCTGCTGATGGTCGCGCCGGCCGCGGCCGTCGTGGCGGGCGCGATAACGATCGCATTGGCGGTCGAATCGTTCGACGGGCTCGTGGCCGAGGACTACTATAAGCAAGGCCTCGCCGTGAACCAGCGGCTCAAGCGCGCGCAGCAGGCCGAAGCGCTCGGGATTTCCGGCACGCTCACGGTCGATTCGGTGCTGGGCGGCGCGGTCCGTGCCGAGCTGCGCGGGCATTCGCTGGACGCGGGCACGCTCGCCTTGACGCTGAGCCATCCGACCCGGGCAGGGCTCGATCAGCGCGCAACGCTCGCGGCGGCAGGCGAGGCGCTCTATGTCGGACGCATCGGCGCGCTCGCGCCGGGGCGCTGGCACGTCATTGTGGAAGACGAGGCGGGGCAGTGGCGTGTTCGCGGCGAATTGCAAGTGCCCCAGGCGCGCTCGGCCACCTTATCGTGGGGACCCTGACGCGCTCGGCACGACGTTCGCCGCGCGGATATGGCGTAAGGGCTGGGATTCGAGGAGGACGCGACATGAAGGAGCGCATCATCTGGGTACTGTGGCCCGCCTTCATCACGGCGGCAGTCACCGAAATGCTCTTCTTCGCCTTCATCGATCCGGGCGAGATCCACCTGTTCGGCAATCCGCTCGAGCTGAGCAAGACCGGTGCCTATTCGCTGTTCTTCTTCTTTTTCTGGGTCATGGGCGCGTGCGCGAGCGCGCTCACTTGCTTCCTGCAGCGCTCGCCGTTCGAGCTCAACCGCTGCCCGCTGGATGCCGGCGGCCGCCCGCCCGGCTGTCCCAAGCGCTTGGGCGGCGCATGTGCGATCGACCAGGGGTAACACAGGCCGCCGGGAAAGAGGGTTCGGCCACCAAGCTTCATTGCGCGGCGTGGCTATGCCGCTGATATCGATCTCGCACGCATCGCCGCTTGCATATTGCGCGGTGAGCCGCCGGTGCACGTGCAGATCCCGCCGGATGAAATGCGGTGCTCGCTGAGCTCGGCGATTGCACCGCGGCGCGCTCACGCTACCAGCATCGCGCTGATTTTCGCGATCGAGCCGGGCCGCAGGAAGTTGCGGCCCAGATCGAACAGCTTCCCCGACTGCTCGCGCCCGAGCACGGGCTCCACCAGGCCGTCGAATTTCTCTTGCAGCGCCTCCCAGCTCAGCGGGTTGTCGGGGTGACCGAGCACGCACTGGGTCTCGCCGTGCACCACCGTGCCGTCGGTCAGCGTCACGTCCAGGAATGCCTTGAACGCGGGCTGATCGGCTACCGCTTCCAGGGTGACGCGCGGCACTATGGCCGCCACGCGCGCATCGTTGAAAGCGGACTCGTTGAAATCGGACGCGACCACGCGATAGCCGGCCAGCCCGAGCGCGATGCAGTACGGCACGCTGAACTTGCCTTCGAGCGGTGTGCGCGGCGCGGTCTTGCCCGCGGTGACCAGCGCGTTCGGATGCACCCTGGCGTGCACCCTCGCAATGTCGCGGCCCTTGACTCGATGCGCGATCGAGCGCGCTGCCTGGATCGACGAGTGCGTGGCGCGGCAGCTCGCGAAGGGCTTGAACTGATTCTCCAGCAGCTCCCACTTGCGTTCGAAGTCGTCGAGGGCGGGCACCTCGACCTTTCGATCCTGGATGAGCGCATCGAGCAGTCCCTTCTCGAGCTCATAGAGGTGGGTCGCAGCCACGAAGCCGTCGGCCGCCAACTGCGCGGACAGGATCCCGTCCATGGCGGCCTTGCCAGAGTGAAACGGCTTGCCGTAGGTGCCGAAGGAACCCACGAGCCCCGCGGCGGTGGTCGCGGCCACACCGAGCGCGTGCGCCGTGCGCGTCGCGTTCAGTCCCATGATCACGCAGGCTACGGCGGCAGCCCCGACGCGCCCGAAGATCGACGTCGGATGCCAGCCGCGCCGCTGCAAGCTGCGCCCCACGCCGGGTACCCATCCGCCGCCCAGCTTCGCCATGACGTCGAAACCGGTGATGAACGCGGCCAGCGTGTCTTTCTCGGCGCTGCCGTGCTCCTGGGCGAGCGCCAGCGCCGCCGACCAGCACGGGCCGCCGGGGTGACCGGCGCCGCCGGCATGGGTGTCGTCGTAGTCCATCGCGTGCGCCATCGAGCCGTTGGCGAAGGCCGCGAGCGCGGGCGTCGTCAGCCCCCCCATGTAGACACGGGCCTTGCCCGAGGCTTGCCAGCGATCGACCAGGCTGCGGGCAGGCAGCACCGTGGCGTCGTTGCACGCGCCTAGCGCGCAGCCCAGATGGTCCACGAGCGCCTTCAACGCGGCTTCGATGACTTCGGGCGGGTAGCTGCGAGCCGCCGTGCCGGCGATGTAGCGCACGAGCTGCTCGCCGCGGGTCGCGCCGGAGTGCTGTTGCTGATTTCGTTCCAGGATGGCCGTGGTCATTGCTGAGATCTCCCGACGCGCAGAGCGTTCACGTGTTGCGGATGAGCTGACTTCGATCGCAGCCGCGGGCGCTTCACCGCACCGCTTGCGAATGCCGACTGGCGGCTCGATCGCTCATTATCCGACGAGGATCAGGTTGGGCGCGATCGTGCGCTACATGGTGAGTGGCAGGTGCGGGGTCGGGACACGGTCGAGAACATCCCGATTCAATTCGTCCACGCCGCGGCAACCGAGATAGGCGAGCGTGCGGCTGATTTCCTCGCGGTAGAAGTTGATTGCGCGCGCGGCACCCGCCTCACCGCCGACGGTCGTGCCCCACAGCGTGGCGCGGCCGATCATGACCAGCTTGGCGCCGATGGCCAGCGCCTTGACCACGTCGCTGCCGCGCCGAAAGCCGCTGTCGATGATCACGCTCGTGCGGCTGCCGACCGCGTCGACGATCGGCGCCAGGACTTCGATCGGCGCCATCGAGCTGTCGAAGTTGCGCCCGCCGTGATTCGACACGATGATGCCGTCGGCGCCGCGCGCGATCGCGCGCTCGGCATCCGCCGGCGTCAGGATGCCTTTGACGAGTATCTTTCCCTTCCACATGTCGCGCAGCACGCCGAAGTCATCCCAGCAGAGCGAGTCGTTCTTGGTTTTGCGCTCGGCGCTCGACACGTGGGTGAACTTCTCCGTCATGCCTTCGGGATAGTTCGCGCGGGTGGGCATCCCGCCCGACATCCAATAGCGCATGATCACGCTGAACAGCCAGCCCGGGCGTTTCAGCACGGCGGCGGTGTTCCTGCGGGTGTAACGAAAGGGGACGGTGTAACCGTTACGGACGTTGTATTCGCGATTGGTGCCGACGGGCCCGTCGACGGTCACGACCAATGCCTCGAAGCCGGCGTTCTGCGCCCTCTGGACCAAAGCGTGCGACATGCGCACGTCCGACCACATGTAGAGCTGGAACCACAGCGTCCCGCCGACCAGCTTGGCGACGTCCTCCATGCTGGTCTGCGAGCCTGTCGCCAGCGTGAACGGAATATTGGCGGCCTTGGCGGCGCGCGCCAGCTCGAGCTCGCCCTTGTACCAGAGCATTCCGGCCGGCCCGGTCGGGGCGATGCCCAGGGGCATGCCGTGCTTCTTGCCGAAGAGCTCGATTTCCTGCTTGCGCTTGGAGACGTCGACCAGCACCTGCGTCTTGAGCTTGATGCGCTCGAAGGCGGCGCGATTGTTGCGCAACGCCACCTCGTCCTCGGTGCCGCGGTCGACGAATTCGAACAGCCACTTGGGCAGGCGCTGCGCCGCCATGCGCCGCAAGTCGTGCACATTGAGGGCGTCTTCGAGCTTTTCGTAGAACATGCGCCTCCCCCGGCAAGCCGCGCTCGCCTCGTGACGCTCCTCGCGCGGAGCGTACGCACCGGATAGTCCCGGCTATCCCGAATGAGGCGAGCATAGCACCGCCGATTTGTTCCGGAGAAGCGAGCGCAGCCCGGGGTCGCTTGACGCATCCGGGACAGCGCGCGCGCCGCGCTGCCGCCGGTGCTCCTGGGCAGGGGGATTCGGCGGGCTTCGACCGCGGCTAAAGTCCCGGCTCAGTTGGACCGCCCCTGGCCGCCACGGCCGGCACCGCTTTCGCCCTGCGGAGCTGTACGCGGCCCGACTTGCGCGGCTGCGCCGGGCGCGGGCGCAGCCCGGTCGGCTGCGCGTGCAGGCTCACTCGAGCGCCGCGGGCGCCCATCGCCGTCGCGCTCGCGCCGCTCGAAGCTGCGCGCCTCGTCGCGCCGGGGCGCTCCGCCCGACTCGGCGGCACGTGCAGGCTCGGCCGAGCGGCGCGCGCGGGCGTCGCCGTCGCGCTCGCGCCGCTCGAAGCTGCGCGCCTCGTCGCGCCGAGGTGCTCCGCCCGACTCGGCGGCACGTGCAGGCTCGGCCGAGCGGCGCGCGCGGGCGTCGTCGTCGCGCTCACGCCGCTCGAAGCTGCGCGTCTCGTCGCGCTCGCGTGCACGCGCATCGCGCCGCTCGGACGCAGAGCCGCCGGGCTGCGGCAGCGTCTGCGGCGAGCGCACCGCCGAGTCCGCGGCCCGAGGGGCGTGCGGGGTTGGCGGCGCAGGCGGGGCAGCGCGTTCGACTGCCGAACGGGCGGCGAGGGGCGGCCGGTCGCTTGCACGGGCGCGATCACGATCGGCCCGGTCACGTTCGCGGTCGCCGTGCCGGCGCGACGCGTCGTGCTGCCACACGCCCGGGGCGGGGACGTGATGCTCGACGATGGGCGCCGGGCGTCCAGGAGCCGGAGGGCGGTGAACGATCACCCGGCGCGGGTAGTAGTACGGATGCACGGTCACGATCCGGACCTCGCGTCGCGGCCATATGAAGTTGCCGAAAAAGAACCCGGCCGCGACGTGTACTCCCGGACCCCAGTGAAGATGACCGTGTCCGGGCGCCTCGACATAACCCGGCCAGCGCGGCCAGTACATCGGCGGGCGCGCCGGCCACCACCATGACCCATACACGCTGCGCGCGTCGTAGTAGGGCACGTAAACACTTTGCGGACTGGCCGATTCGATCACGATGCCGTAGCCGGTATCGACCACGCGCAGGTGTTCGTTGGAGCGCAATGCACCGCTGTCGTACGCTCTGCGGCGCAGCACTTGTACCGCGTCCATCACGTCCTGCTGCTGGACGAGAAACGCCTCGCCCAGGTCCTGGGTCCAGCTCGGATGGCTCGCCAGGGTATCGAGCACCAGCGGGAAGGCGAGCAGCGAGCGCACGCTCGGATCCCAGTCCCAGCCCTCGGCTGTGCGCACCGCGGCATCGCCGCTGAGCCCCGCGCGCGCGCGCAGCCAGCGTGCAGCCTCGTCGACTTCGCGCGGATACGTCGCCGCCATCAGCACCTGCGACAACAGGGGATCAGGATACAGCGCGAGCGGAGCGAGCATCGATTCGAGCGCTTGCCGATCGAACCGCGGCGGACCATATTGCGCCGAGGTGGTCGTGCAGGCCAGCAGGCCCACGCAGGCGGCGAGCACCAGCACGCGAAGCAGGGATCGTGAATGCCGTTTCATCTCGCTCTCCTCGGAGTGCGTCGCGGCAGCCGCGGATGGCCGCCTCGATGTTTTAACGCCTCACGCACGCCCAGGGCCAACGCAGAAGTGCAACAGTCTGTAAGCGCCGCTTACAAAGCGAGGACGGGTGCGGTGCGAGGCCGCGCCGGCGGCTGAGCATCGCCGGGTCGCAGCTCCGCATCTTCGGGTCGGACCTCGGGGATGCCGCGCAGCTCCGGGTCCAGGTCGCGTCCGCATCCACCTCGGCGCGACATGTTGCTCCGAGGCGACGTCCCCTTGCGCTGTATCGGCGCGTGGTGGCAGCGAGCGGCAGCGCGGTGACAAACGATCCGACCAACGCACACAATCCGCTGGGCGCCCCGGCCGGAGCCGAATCCGCCGTCGCGCGCGCGCCTACATGCCCTTGAAATTCGGCTTGCGCTTCTCCACGAAGGCGCGGGTCGCCTCCTTGTGGTCCTCGGTATAGAAGGAGAGCTTTTCGTACGCGTTGCCCGCGTCGAAGATCAGGTTCACCTGCTCGCGCAGCCACTTGTTGACCGCGAGCTTGGTCCAGCGGATCGCGAGCGCCGGACCCTGCGCGAGCTCGGTCGCGATCTCCGTTGCCTTGGGCAGGACCTGCTCGGCGAGAACGGCGTAGTTCACCAGCCCGAGGCGCTCGGCGTCGGTGCCCTTGAGGAAGGTCCCGCGCATCAGGAATTCCTTGGCCCGCGCCGGCCCCACCAGCAGCGGCCACAGCACCGCGCCGCCGTCGCCGGCCACCAGCCCCACCCGCACGTGGGTATCGCCGATGCGCGCGGACTCCGCGGCCACGGTGATGTCGCACATGAGCGCGATGGTGGCGCCGAGGCCGGCCGCGTCGCCGTTGATCGCACCGATGATGGGTGGCTGGAAATCGAGCATGTTGTGGATGAGGCGCCGCCCGGCGACGCCGGCGATGCGCCGTGCTACCTCGTCGGTGCCGACGCGCGCGGCCATGTTCTTCACGTCGCCGCCGGCGCAAAACGCGCGGCCGGCGCCCGTCAACAGCACGCAGGTGACATCGGCGTCGTCGGCCAGATCGAGCCAGATGTCCTCCAGCTCGCGGTGCATGTCGCGATTGAGCGCGTTGAGCGAATCGGGCCGATTCAGCGTGACGGTCGCCAGCCGGCCGGCGACATCGATCTTGAGGAAGCGGTAGCGAGCGTAGTTCGACATGATGGCCCCCGATGGTGGCGCCGGTGCGCGCGCTCGATTATAGCCGCGCGAGCGCGACGCCGGCCCCGTGGGCGCGCGTGCCTGCCGGCGCCATGAGCACGCACGACGATCAGTCTTTCCGGCCCGACATCCTGACGAGGGCGCGCGTGCGTGTCGGCACCATGGGCATGCCTTCGCCCGAGCATCCGCCTCGGATCGGTGGCATTCACTATCGGCGCGGGGAGAATGGGCATCGTTGGCTCTCGCCAGCGGCCCTATGCACGAGGAATTCTTTGACTTGGATCAAGCTGCCGGCCGCGGCGCGGCGGTAGCGTCCGCTGATCATACGAGCGAGGCGACGCGAATGAGCTACGACGATCCCGCATGTGCCTATTGCCCGAGCAACGTGCGCGCATGCCGGCAGGGCGAGGCGGCCGAGCGCGGCCCGGGTTTTTGTCCCACCAAGGTCGATCCGAATGCGCAAAGCCGCGCCCGGCTGCTCTACGAGGACGAGGAAGCGCGCAAGGTTTCCTTCAACTCGGGGCTGGTCGAGTCGGAAGGCTACTGCAAGTGGACGCGGGTCGAGGAAATCGTCCAGTTCGCGAAGAAGATGGGCTATCGCAAGATCGGCATCGCGAACTGCATCAGCTTCGTCGACCACGCCTACGTGCTCTCGGGCATCCTCGAAAGCCACGGCTTCGAGGTCGTCTCGGTGGCATGCAAGAACGCCAACATCCCCAAGGAAGAGCTCGGCATCAGCGACGCTCAGAAGATTCGTCCCGGTCAATTCGAGGCGCTGTGCAACCCGATCGCGCAGGCCGAGCTGCTGGCGAGCCACGGTTGCGAGTTCAACGTCGTGATGGGATTGTGCATCGGCCACGACAGCCTGTTTTTCCGCTACGCCAAGGGACTCACCACGGTCTTGGTCGCGAAGGACCGCGTGCTCGGACACAACCCGGTCGCGGCGCTCCAGCTCGCCGATACCTACTACAGTCGAGTCTGGGGCCCGAAGCGGCCGGCGAAGCCGCCGAAGCTGCCGGCGGCCGGGCGCCGCGCCAACAAGGCAAAACCCGAGGCGTAGCGCGGTACGTGTTGCGCGCCTGGCCGGGCGCTAGACGCTCCCCGGGGTGCCGCGGGCACCTCATCGGCAGACGCTCCCCGGGGTGCCGCGGGGACCTGATCGCCCGCACTGCCTCGCACCGATTCGCCGCGAGCCGCAGTCCTGGCGCCGGACGCGGGCGCGTCACATGCCTAGAATGCGGCCGATTTCCGCGACGTAGCGCGCGCCCTGGATGGCGTCGTCGACCAGCGTATCCATGAGACCGTGGATGCTGCGCAGGCGCTCGTTGACGGGACCGTGAGCGGGACCCGACGAATCGAGCACGCGCTTCAGCGCATCCACCTCGGTGCGTAGCGCGTCCACGTCCGCGGAGCCGCTACGCACTTTCGCCAGGTCGTCCTCGATTGCGGCAACCAGCCGCTCGACTTGCTGCAGGTCGATGCGCTCTGCGGAGGTCGCGCTCGCCGCGCGCGGTTCGGGGGTTTCGCTCGGTGTCATGCCAGCCTCCGTGCGCCCAGTGCGCCGTATCGCTTGCATTCTATGCCGGCGCGCGTACCTACCGAAACCGGGGACCACGTCTTCCCGCGACGCCGATTGTTGATGTGGGTACGACAGACGAACGTGGTATGTCGCAGATTCCCGGTCTTGCCCCCGCTTTCCCAGTTTCCGCCCGGCACGCGATGCGCTATGGTCGCGCGACCATGCCACGGGTGCTCGAGGTCGACGCGGCCATCATCGGCGCAGGTGCCGCCGGGATGATGTGCGCGGCCGTTGCCGGTCAGCGGGGACGTCGTGTCGTCCTCATCGAGCATTACCATCGGCTCGGGGAGAAGATCCGCATCTCCGGCGGCGGGCGTTGCAACTTCACCAATCTCGGTTGCACGGCGGAGAACTACCTGTCGCAAAACCCGCATTTCTGCCGCTCCGCGCTGGCGCGCTTCGGCCCGGCCGACTTCATCGCGCTGGTCGAGCGCTACGGCATAGCCTATCACGAGAAGACCCGCGGACAGCTCTTCTGCGACGGATCCGCCAGCCAGATCGTCGACCTGCTGCAGCGCGAGTGCGCGCTCGGCGATGTGCAATGGCGCATGCCGTGCCAAGTGATCGACGTGGACGCGGCGAGCGAAGGCTTCGTCGTTCGCACCGACCAGGGCAGCGTACACGCGAAAGCAGTGGTGATCGCGACCGGCGGACTGACCGTGCCCAAGATCGGCGCATCGCCCTTGGGCTACCGGGTCGCCGCGCAGTTCGGGATTGCCGTGGTGGCGCCGCAGCCGGCGCTGGTGCCGCTCGCCTTCGATGCGGAGGTGAAGGCTTTTTGCGCCGCGCTCGCGGGCATAGCGCTCGACAGCGAAGTGGGCTGCAACGGCGGGCGTTTTCGCGACCAGATCCTGTTCACGCACCGTGGCTTGTCCGGCCCCGCGATCCTGCAAATCTCCTCCTACTGGCGGGCGGGTGCAACGCTCGAAATCGATCTGGCCCCCGGTCACGACCTCGAGGCATGGTTGCTCGGCGAGCGCCACGGCCGCCAACGCCTGGACAACATGCTCGCCGCGTTGTGGCCCAAGCGCTTGGCGCAGGCATGGTGCGCAGCGAACCAATGCGCCACACCTCTCAACGAGCTGGGCGAGAAGAGACTGCGAGAAATCGCGCACGCGATCCGCTGCTGGCGCCTCGTGCCGGCGGGAACGCTCGGCTACAACAAGGCCGAGGTCACGCGCGGCGGGGTGGACACGCGCGCGCTGTCATCGAAGACGATGGCGGCGCTGCGCGTGCCGGGCCTGCACTTCATCGGCGAGGTGGTCGATGTCACCGGTTGGCTCGGTGGCTACAACTTCCACTGGGCATGGGCTAGCGGCCACGCGGCCGGGGAGTCGATCTAGGCGCAGCACCGAGCTAGAGCTGCTTGCGCACGCTCGCCGGGAGGTCCTGGTCGAGCGGGAATGGGTTCTCGGGAGGGTCGATGAGTGCGCGCGCTGCGTCGAGCACCTCGCGCACGGTTCGGGCGCGATCCTGCCCGAGGCGGTCGCGGGGTCGAACGGCGCGACTCGCCGCACGGACTGAATCGTGCTCCGTGCAGCGGCGTGGCGCAGGCTAGCCGGCGCGCCCGCTCACGCTGCGACCATTGTCCCCGCGCCGCACCGCGGCTTGATAGTGCGGCATCATGGTCGGCACGAGCGCCTTGAGATTGGCGATCCGGGTCTCGTCGGAAGGGTGGGTGCTGAGCCATTGCGGCGTGCCGGATCCGCCGCCCAACTGCGCCATCTTCTGCCACAGCGAGACCGCGGCGTTGGGGTTGAAGCCCGCGCGCGCCGCGATCTCGATGCCGACCCGGTCCGCCTCGGTCTCGGCGGTGCGGCTGTTGGGGAGCTCCAGCGCGATCATGGCCACGCTTTCCAAACCGGTGAGATTCACGCCGCTGGCTATCGAGCCGATTTGCAGCGCGGCGTTGGTCGCGACGGCGCGCGACATGCGCTCGCGGCCGTGTTGCAGCAGCGCGTGCGAAATCTCGTGTCCCATCACCTGGGCGAGCTCGTCGTCGGTGGGCGAGAGCTTGTTGATGAGGCCGGTGTAGACGGCCATCTTCCCGCCCGGCATGCACCACGCGTTGACGCTGGGGTCGTCGATCACGTGCACTTCCCACTTCCAGGTGGCGCTTTCGGGCACCACGCGCTGCGCCTGCGCCACCAGGCGCTCGGTGATCGCGCGTACGCGTGCGGTCCGAGCGCCGCTGCTATCGAGCTTGCGCTTGCTTTGGGCGTCGCTCACGGTCTTGGCGTAGGCTTGGGTGGATGCGCTTTGCGCTTGCTCTTCCGAGACGATCATCACCTGCGTGCGGCCCGTGACCGGGTTGGTCTCGCAGCCGGTCAATACCGCCGCCGGCGCAACCACTGCGCACAGCACGACGAATGAGCGAAGGTTCTTGGTCACGACGGCCTCCTTGGCAGGATGAGGATGCGAATGAATGAAGCATAAGTCTACCTTGGACGCGCGCACGCGCGCAGCGCGATGCATCCTCGTTCCGATACGCTCGCGGTCAAGGCTACCGGTTGCTGCCACGATCGCATCGCGCGTGCCCGAGTCCACCATGCGGTCGCTGGAGCGCACGGCGCTCGTCAAGCGCGCCGCTCACTGATGCGCGTGCGATCCGGCGCCGATCGCACGCGGGGATATCGAAGCGGTGCGGATTGCTTGCCCCGGCTGCGCCGCTGGCACGATAATCGAACCACATACCGAACCCGGCACGCGCGAGCCGGCTCCTCATGCTCTGCTGTCCAAACGCGGACCACGCGCATAAAGGCGATGGCGCAACATCACGACGAGGTTTTCAGCCCCCCATCCGAGCAGCCCAAGAGTGATCGAACCCGGCGCGCCGGGCGCGGCAAGCTGCTGTTGCTGGCGGCGGCCGCGATACTGTTGCTGGTCTGGGGCGGGCGCTGGCTCTATTTCCGTTATACCCACGTCCACACCGATGACGCGCGCATTGACGGCGAGGTGGTGACGGTATCGAGCCGCGTCTCGGGCTGGATCACCGAGCTCAACGTGATCGAAGGCGACGCCGTCGCCAAGGGGCAGGTGTTGGCGGAGGTCGACGCGCGCGATTCATTGTTGCAGCGCGAAGTCCTCCTGACCAAGTTGCGCTCGGTGGAAAGCCAGATGGCGGTGGTGCGCGCGCAATCCGGCCAGGTCGACCAGGAAACTCTCGGCAAGGTGCAGAGCGATACCAATCGGCTGGTGGCCGCCGAAGCCGAGGTCGCCTCGCTCGACGTGCAGTTGAAGCAGGCGCAGTTCGATTACGAGCGCGCGCGCCAGTTGACCGCACAGAAGTGGCTGTCGGAACAAGCGATGGAGCGCGCGCGCACCGCCTTGCAACAAACCCGCGAGCAGCATCGCAAGGCGGTGGCCGAAGTCGCGGCCGCGCGCGGCATGCTGTCGTCGGCGAGCGGCAGCCGCAAGCAGCTCCAGGTGCTGGAAGGCCAGTTGCTGGTGCTCGCGCGCCAAGCCGACGAGATCCGCGCCGAGGTCAAACGCAAGGAAGTCGATATCGCCGATCGCACCATCAAGACCCCGAGCGACGGGCGCGTCGTGATGACCTTCGTGCGCAAGGGCGAGCACGTCGCGGTCGGCCAGCGCATCCTCATGTTTCACGACCCGAGCCGCATCTGGGTGGAAGCGAACATCAAGGAAACCGACGTCGGCCTGCTCGAGCCCGGCATGAAGGCCGATATCCGGGTCGATGCGTATCGCGACCGTAAGTTCGAAGGCAAGGTGTATCGCATCGGCCAGGCGGCGACCAGCAAGTTCGCGCTGCTGCCCGATCCGAATCCGAGCGGCACTTTCACCAAGATCACGCAGCGCCTGCCGGTGCGCATCCTGCTCGACGAGCCCGATCCGCGCCTGCGACCCGGGATGATGGTGGAGGTCGACATTGCCGTCCGAAACCGCTGAGGTTCTGGCGGCGCGCTACGGCCCCAGGCTGCGGCTGTATGCCACCGGCACGGTCATGCTCGGCATGGTGGCGAGCGTGCTGACGACCACCATCGTCAATGTCGCCATTCCGGACATCATGGGCGCGTTCGGCATCGGCCAGGATCGCGCGCAGTGGCTCGCCACGGGCGCGCTCGCCGCCATGACCATCGGCATGCTGAGCAATGCCTGGCTGGTGCGCAGCTTCGGCGAACGGCGCACCTTCGTCGGCGCCCTGGCGTTGTTCACCGGCGCCTTGCTCGCCGCCGGCTTCAGCCCCAACGAGGACGTGCTCATTGGCAGCCGCATCTTCCAGGGCGCCGTCGCGGGTGTCATGCAGCCGCTGTCGATGTACGTGCTGTTTCGCGTTTTTCCGCCCGAGAAGCGCGGCACGGCCATGGGCTTCTTCGGCATGAGCGTGATCCTCGGCCCGGCGCTGGGCCCCACGCTCGGCGGCATCCTGATCGATCACTTCAATTGGCGTTACGTGTTTTTTGCGGCGGTGCCGGTAACGCTTACCGCCATGCTCCTGGGCAGCCTGTTCATGCCCCAGCGCGAGGAAACGGGTAAGCGTCCCGCTTTCGACTGGCTCGGCTTCACCCTGCTCGCGGCGGCCATCGGCTGCCTGCTTACTGGACTGTCGAACGGCCAGCGCGAAGGCTGGGATTCGGACTTCGTGCTGGGCATGTTCGCCATCGCGCTGGCCGCCGGCGCCGGCTTCCTCGCTTGGGAGCTGAGCGTCGACCAGCCGCTGGTCGAATTACGTGTGCTCGGCAACGGCCAGTTCACTGCGGCGGCGACCGTGGCATTCATCTTTGGCCTGGGCCTGTTCGGATCGGTGTACCTGGTGCCGCTGTTCGTGCAACTCGTGCAACAGTACACACCGCTTGCGGCCGGGCTGCTGCTCATGCCGGCGGGATTGATCCTCGGTGCGTTCATGCCGATCGCGGGCTACATCAGCGACCATGCGCCCGCACGCTCCATGATCATCATCGGGCTGGCTTGCTTCAGCCTGTCGTCGTACTGGCTCGCCGACGTCGACGCCAACACGTCGTTCTGGACCATCGCCTGGCTGGTGGTGTTGAGCCGGGTCGGGCTCGCGCTGATCAAGCCCTCGCTCAACCTCGCGGCATTGCGTCCCTTGCGTCCGGAGCAATTGTCGCAAGGCGCGGGCATGATCAACTTCGCCCGCCAGCTTGGCGGCGCCTTCGGCGTGAACACGCTCTCGGTGATGCTCGATCGGCGCACCATGCTGCACAGCGATGCGCTCACGAGCACCCAATCCGGCGCCAACTCCGCGACCGCCGAGTTGCTGCGCCAGATGCAGGCTTTGCTGGCGCAAGCAGGTACCTCGGCGGACGTACAAAGCGCCGGGGCACTGCATTACCTCGGCCGCGTGCTCCAGGCCCAGGCCTACACCGCGGGCTTCCAGGACAGCTTCCTGCTTTGCGCCTGGATCTTCGCGGCCGCGCTGCTGCCCGCATGGATCATGGGAATGCGCCGGCGGCCGCTGCGGGCCCTGCGCTGACGGTGCGCAATTCGACGCAGGCGCGAGGGCCGGATGCGGGCACGGCGCGCGCATGCGTTGATCTCGGTCAAGCCACGGAACCCACGCCGGCGTAGTGTCGGCGATGTTTCGAGTCCCACGCTAGACGCGGCCCCGTGAGCGGCGCACGCACGGCAGGAGAATACGCAATGTTCGATGGCTTGCTTCGGTTCGCGTCGGTCCTCGCGCTTGCGGCGATGGCGGCGATAAGCGTGGAGTCGCATGCGCAGAACCTCGAGCGCGGGCGCCAGCTCTACGAGAACCATTGCCAGACCTGCCACACGGCGCAGGTACACGGGCGCAAGAACCGCACGGCCATCGGCATCGGCGATCTGCGCGAGATCGTGGATCGTTGGCAAGCCAATCAGGCGCTGCGCTGGAGCCGCGAAGAAATCGAAGACGTGGTCCAGTTCCTGGCCAACACCCGCTACTTCTTCGTCACCCGCGCGCACTGAAGCAGCGCCAAGCGCGGCTTGCGCTTTCGCCGCGCCCGCCCGTGGCGCGCTACGGCGCCTGCTGGGCGACCAGGCCGCGCAAGCGGGCCACGTCCGTGATGCGGATGTGCTTGCTGTGGACCTCGATCAAGCCGTCCTCCTGAAAGCGGGAGAACACGCGGCTCACCGTCTCCAGCGTGAGGCCGAGGTAGCTGCCGATCTCTTCGCGCGTCATGCGCAGGTGGAACTCCTGCGCCGAGTAACCGCGCGACGCGAACCGTTGCGATAGATTGGTGAGGAAGGTCGCGAGCCGTTCCTCCGCGCGCATGCTGCCCAACAGCAGCATCACCCCTTGGTCACGCACGATCTCGCGGCTCATCATGCGATGGAAATGGCGCTGCAAGGAGGGAATGTCGCGCGTGAGATCTTCCAGCCGTGCATACGGGATCTCGCACAGCTCGCTGTCCTCGAGCGCGATGGTGTCGCAGGTATGGCGCTCCTGGCTGATTGCATCGAGGCCCACCACCTCGCCCATCATGTGAAAGCCCGTGACCTGCTCGCGGCCATCCTCGTACACCACGCAGGACTTGAGAAAGCCGCTGCGCACCGCGAACAACGCATCGAGCTTGGTACCGGTGCGATACAGGTACTCCCCGCGCTTGATGCGCCGGCGCAGCTTCACCACCCCGTCGACGCGTTCCATGTCGCGCGCATCCAGGCCGGCCGGAAGGCACAGCTCGTGCAAGCTGCAAGTGGAACACGCGGTCTTGATCTGGGCCAGATCGATCCGGCGCGAAGAGTGACGCCTCGGCATAGCGGGCTCCTTATCGCACGCCGGACGGAATTGATCAAGATCAACACGCTCCAAGCCTGGTCTGCCCATACTGCCCGCCATGGTCGCGACCATCCATCCCTTCCCGCCTCCCGGACAAACCCCGTCCGGCGCCCTTACCGCCCGCTCGCAGGCGGCGGGCTGCGAGTTCGACCCGGAGCTCATCCGGCGCCTGGATCGCAACGGCCCGCGCTATACCTCGTATCCGACCGCGGACCGGTTCGTTGAGAGCTATACCGCCGCGACCTACGCGGGTTGGGCGGGCCGGCGCAACGTCGGCGGCTTCGCGCGGCCGCTGTCGCTTTACGTCCACATCCCGTTTTGCGGCACCGTGTGTTTCTATTGCGGCTGCAACAAGGTCGTCACCCGCGATCGCAAGAAGGCCGAGATCTACCTCGGCTACCTCGAACGCGAGGCGGCGATGCAGGGCGCGCTGCTGCGCGACGGGCCGAAAGTCGACCAGCTCCACCTCGGCGGCGGGACACCGACTTTTCTCAGCGCCGACCAGATCGGCGCGCTCATGCGCGTGCTGCGCCGCGAATTCGAGTTCAGCCCCTCGTTCGAGGGCTCGATCGAGATCGATCCGCGCACCGTCGACGCGCAAGCCATCGCCGCGCTCGGCGCTCACGGCTTCAATCGCATGAGCCTCGGCGTGCAGGATTTCGATTCCGAGGTGCAGCGCGCGATCAATCGCATCCAGAGCGAAGAGCAGACCGCCGCCGTCATGCATGCCGGCCGCGCCCATGGTTTCGGCTCGATCAACGTCGACCTGATCTACGGCCTGCCGAAGCAGACGCTGACGAGCGTGGCGCGTACCCTGGATCGCGTGATCGAGCTGGGCGCCGATCGCATCGCGTTCTACAACTACGCGCACCTGCCGGCGCTGTTCAAACCGCAACGGCGTATCGCCGAGGCCGATCTTCCGTCCGCGGACACCAAGCTGCTGATGCTGGGCGATGCGATTCGCCGCCTGACCGCGGCCGGCTACGTGCACATCGGCATGGATCACTTCGCCCGGCCGAGCGATGAGCTCGCCGTCGCCCAGCGCCAGGGCCGCTTGCATCGCAATTTCCAGGGCTACTCGACCCACGCCGAATGCGACCTGGTGGGTCTCGGCGCGAGCGCCATCGGCATGATGGGGCCGACGTACTACCAGAATCTCCGCGCGCTCAACGATTACTACGAACGGCTGGAGCGTCCCGAGCTGCCGATCATGCGCGGCTTCGAGATGTCGTCCGACGATCTGGTGCGCCGCTCGGTGATCCAGGCGCTGATGTGCCACTTCGAGCTGTGCAAGGAATCGATCGAAACCGCGTGGCTGATCGATTTCGATAGCTACTTCGCCCAGGAGCTCGCCGAGCTGGCGCCGCTCGAGCAGGAGGGCCTGCTCGAGAACGATCGCCAGTGGATCAGCGTAACGCCGCGCGGGCGCCTGCTGATCCGTTCGATCTGCATGGTCTTCGACCGCTATCTGCGGGCCGATCGGGAGCGGCGGCGCTATTCCAAAGTCATTTGACGCGCTCGCCGGGTCATGAGCGAGACGGCCTGGATCGCGGCGCTGTTGCTCGGCCTGGCCGGCGGGGGCCACTGCGCGGGCATGTGCGGCGGCATCGTCAGCGCGCTGACGCTCGCACCGGGCGGACGTTCCCGACCTTTCGCCTTCACGGCTGCCTACCACGCTGGACGCTGTTCGAGCTACGCCGTCGCAGGGGCGATCGTGGGCTTGCTGGGCCAGGGCGGCCTCGCGTTGCGAGGCACGCTCGCCACGCAGCAAGTCCTGTTCGCGATCGCGAGCTTCGCCTTGCTTGCCGCCGGTTTGTATGTCGCGGGCTATGCGCCGTTCGTGCGCCGAATCGAAACGGCCGGCGCCATGCTATGGCGCCGGGTCGAGCCCTGGTCGCGGCCGCTCATTCCCGCCACCACTCCGGCGCGCGCGGCGATGCTCGGCTTGCTTTGGGGCTGGTTGCCCTGTGGCATGGTGTACGGCGCACTGTTGCTCGCGCTGGGCACCGGTAGCGTGCTCGGCGGGGCCGCGACCATGGCCGCGTTCGCGTTGGGCACCCTGCCGAGCCTGCTCGCAGTCGGACTGTTCGCTCGCTCGGCACACAAGCGCCCCGCGCGTCGAGGGCTGCGACTGCTGGCCGGGACGGTCATCGCGGCCGTGGGCGCGTATGGGCTCGTTCAGCTCGGGCTTCACGCCGCGGCCTTGACCGATGCGTGCAGCCTGCCTTTCGAGGTCTCGCGCTAGCGGTTGGTATCGTCGCGCCGGCCCGGTTTGGGCCGCCGGCCCGAGACATGACGTTGCGCATCGCCGGACGCGAACGGATTCATTCTGCTCCGAGGACGAGGCGGCGGTTACGGCGCACCGGCGGCTGCCTCGCGCGCGTTTGCGCACGGGCCTTGCACGCGCCGCGAGTCATGATGCAGGCATTTGAAGAACGCGAGCACCGAATGCGCCGGGTTCACGTGGAAAGACTGCGCGAATGCCGCATCGAACGCCTCCCCGTCCAGGATCTTGCCGACCAGGTTGCTGAAGGCAGCCTCGTCGTTCGAGCGCAAGTCGGCGAGGTAGAGCATGGCCTGGCGATAGAACACGCTCACGCTCGTCCCCCAGGTTCGAGCCATCTTGCGCGTCCAAGGCAGATGCTGCTGGTCCGCGCGGAAATGCCGATCGCGCACGGCTTGCGCCCAGGCTTCGTCATCGGTCGCGAGATCGGCACCGCCGCCCAGCGCCACCAGCGAGGCCAGTCCCTCGTGGAACCATACCGGGATGTCCATCGTGTAGTGACCCCGGTACTGGCCGAGGTGCAAGTGGGACAGCTCGTGCAGCAGTATCGGCGTCAGACGTTCGGGCTCGCGGTCGAACAGCCGCGGCGCCAGCACCAGGCGGTTGTCGTAGACCACCGCGGCGGTGTAATTCCAGCTCGGCGCGACGAAGCGGTGAAAACAGGCGTCGTCGCCGCAGACGTAAACCACCGGCGCCGTGGCGAATGCGCGGTAGTGGAAGCGTTCGACTTGCGCGACCGCTGCCGGCAACACCGCCGCGACGCGCCGGGCGTACCTTTCGGCGCCCGGCGCATGGCGCACCTGCGGGTTCTCGGCCAGGGCGGCGAATGCGGACAGCTCCTCGCCCGCGTCGCGATATCCCCGATGGGCGCAGCCCGAAAGCAGTAGCGTCGCGGCAACGAGCGCCATCAACGCGCCAGTGACTGCGTCGGACACGATGCACTCGCGCTGGCGAATGGTCTTGCCGTTCATCCAGGCTCCCCGGAAGCGTTCGACCCCGCCGCCGCAGCCGCTACGCCCTCGTCGACGCTAGGATAGCGCAGCGCGAGACCGAGCTCGCGCTTGATGCGTGCGTTCGATAGTCGGCGCGACTCGCTCATGAACGAGAGCAGCGGTGGCGCAATGACGTCCGCGGCCTCGGCGCGTGCGATGCGTGGCGCTCGCGGCAGCCCGTTGCGATCGGCGACCAGGTCGAACCAGACGCCCATGGGCAACGCGCAATCGTCGCACGCGTTGTAGATGCCGTCCGCGGCCGCATGGGTGAGCGCGGCAACGACCATGGCCGCGAGATCGTCGCCATGGACGTGGTTGGTGTAGACGTCGTCTTCGGCGCGCAGCACAGGCGTGCGGTTGCGCAGGCGCTGCAAGGGCAGCCGGCCGGCGGCGTAGATGCCCGGCGCGCGCAGGATGACGGTGCGAACGCCGTGCGTGCGGCCGAACGCCACGATGGCGCGCTCGGCAGCGACGCGGCGCCGGGCACGGTCGCTTTGCGGGTTCACGGGGCGCGTTTCTTCGACCCAGGCGCCGTCGCAGTTGCCGTAGACCCCGCTGGTGCTCACGTACACCAGGCGCTCGGGCAGCGGCGGGTGCGCGGCGAGGGCGGCGAGCAGGTGCTCGGTGCGCGGGTCCTGCGTGCCGCGCCGGGGCGGCGGGGCCAGGTGCAGCACGTGGCTTGCCCAGCCGCCGAAGCGCTCGAGCGTGGCCGCTTCGTCCAGATCGCCGGGCTCGACGCGCATGCCGGGGTGTGTGTTCGCCTCGGCGCAGCGCTCGGGTCGAACCAGGGCGACGATGGCGAAGCGGGGGCGAAGCAGCGGCAGGGCGCGCCGGGCGATGTCGCCGAAGCCGGCGATAAGGAGCCTGTTCATGGCATCATGTTAGCGTATCGAAATAAATGGATCGCGCGCTCATGCTGCTCGGCTGCATCGCGGATGATTTTACGGGGGCCACCGATATCGCGAGCATGCTGGTGCGCGCCGGCATGCGCACCGTGCAGACCGTCGGCGTGCCGCGCGAGCGCGCCATCGCAGCAGATTTCGACGCGGTCGTGGTCGCGCTCAAATCGCGCACGATCGCGCCCGCGGCGGCGGTGTCCCAATCGCTGGCGGCGCTCGACTGGCTGCGCGCGAGCGGCGCCCGGCAGATCTATTTCAAATACTGCTCGACCTTCGATTCTACCGACCAGGGCAACATCGGCCCGGTGGCCGATGCGTTGATGGCCGCGCTCCAGACCGACTTCACCATCGCGTGTCCCGCATTCCCGGAGAATCGGCGCACCGTCTATCTCGGCCATCTTTTCGTCGGCGAGGTCCTGTTGTCCGAATCGCCCATGCGCCACCACCCGCTGACGCCGATGACCGAGGCGAACCTGGTGCGCGTGCTCGAGCGCCAGAGCGCGCATCGGGTCGGCCTGGTGCCGTATAGCGTTGTCGCCGCCGGCGCCGATGCGGTGCGCACGGCCTTTCAGCGCTTGCGGGCGGACGGCATCGGCTATGCCGTCACCGATGCGATACGCGATCCTGACCTCGTGACGGTCGGCGCGGCGTGTGCGGATCTGCCACTGGTGAGCGGCGGCTCGGGGCTCGCGGGTGCCCTGCCGCGGAATTTTTTGTGCCGCGGCCAACTGGAGCCGCGGCCGGATGCCGGCGCTTGGCCGATCGTGGGCGGACACGCGGCGGTGTTGGCCGGGAGCTGTTCCGAGGCGACGCGGGTACAGGTTGCCATCATGGCGCAGACGCAGCGCGCGATCGCCATCGAGCCATCGACGGGCCTCGACGCCGCGGCGCTCGCGCAGCAGGCGCTCGAGCAGGCAGCCATGCCGCTGCGCGCGGGTGAACCGGTCCTGTTCTATTCCAGCGCCGAGCCTGAGCGCGTCGCCGCGATCCAGCGCGCGCTCGGACAGGAACGCTCCGCCGCGACGCTGGAGGCGACATTCGCCCGGCTGGCGGTCGAGCTGGTGCGGCGCGGCGTGCGCCGGCTGATCGTGGCCGGGGGCGAAACCTCGGGCGCGGTGGTGCAAGCGCTCGGTATCGAGGCGCTCGCGATCGGCGCGCAGATCGATCCCGGAGTGCCGTGGACGCTCAACCTAGGCGAGCCGCGGATCGCGCTCGCGCTCAAGTCCGGCAACTTCGGCTCGCCCGAATTCTTCGCCAAGGCGCTCGCCATGGCGGTTTGATCGATCGAGCTGCCGAGCCAAGGCGATGCCATTCGCGCGCGCGGCGTTCACGCGCCGGCGCCGCCTTCTACCCAGTGCTTCGACCCACAAACTGCAATGCCTTCTGTTATCGTCGTCTTGCGTCGTTTCGAAACCCGCGGCTCTGAGCACTGGGAGAGCATCATGTCGCAACCCGAACACCCCGCGCTGCTGAGCGCGGAAGCCATCGCGGCGCTGCACGAGCGCACCCATCGGCACGCCTTCAATCCGAACGGCGTGCGGCAAACGCGCGCGCTGAGCGATGCGTGCGGCATGACTCAGCTCGGCGTCCATCTCGTGCGGCTCGAGCCCGGCCGCGAATCGACCGAGTACCACACCCATTCGCACGACGAGGAATGGATCTACATCGTGTCGGGCCGGGCCAGCGCCGAAATCGGCGGCCGCAAGGCCGAAGTGAAGGCGGGGGACTTCATGGGCTTCGTCGCCGGCTCCTTGCCGCACACGCTCTTCAACGATTCGAGCCAGGATCTCGTATACCTGGTCGGCGGCACGCGCCACGGCTACGACGTGGTGGATTATCCGCGCCGCGGCGTGCGCTCGTATCGGTACGACGGCAAGCGCGACAACGTGGCGACCAAGCACCTGGGCGGGATCTGACAGGCGCGATGGCATTGGCGGTCGGTCCGGCTTGAAGGCCCTCGAACCCGGCTACCGGGTGCTGTCTACTTCCGCGTAGCCTGCTCGGGCTTCGAGCACGCGCACGTCATTCTGGGGGGTGAGAGCTACGACGCGCGCGCCAGCTTGCGCACCATGCGAGCGGCCGGCTCTTGGCATCGAGTCCGCCAAGGTGGCCCGAGCCGCTTCGGTGCGCGAACGCCCGAAACGGCCCGGAAGATGCGATGCGTCCCCGCGGGCGAGGACGCAAACCTCAGGCCGCCGGTTCCTGTCCCTCCCGCAACAAGTCGATCACCTTCGGCGCGATCTCGCGGGCGCGCTGGTCGAGCTGTTCCGGCGTGAGATTGGCGATCGGATGCGGCATCATGACGAAGCGGAAGTCAGGCAGACCCCAGGTTCGCGCCATCGCCCGCCCGGTCTTTTCGAATACGTCTGTGATGATGGACGCCGAGGGAATGCCTTGCTGTTCGAAAACGATACTGTCGAGCACACTGCCCGAGCTGCACGACCCTCAATCGCCGACGCCGGCGATGACGATGTCGCAGCCGGCCTTGTACTCCTCGACGATTTCGGCGTGCGGTGCCGCGCCCGAGCTTTTCTTGCGCTTGATCATGTGCGTCTTGGCGCCGTGCTCCTTCTCCAGGATGTCGGCGATGCGCAGCAGCAGCTCATCGGAGTTGTGCTTGGTGTTGTCGACCAGGCCGATGCGCAGCCCGGCGAGCGACTCGGGCCGAGCCGCGTAATTGATGCGTCGTGCGGATACTTCGGTCGTGGGATCCAAAATCTGCACAGCCATATCGGCTCCTTTCGTTGACATGCCGGCCAGGAGGCTCGTAGGAGCCTGTCGGACTTGATTTCACGTGTGCGACGGAGGCGATTTTCGCGCAGGGCTAGGAGGACGACGCAGCCGATAGCGAGACTATCGGCAAGTCGTTCGACACCGCCATGCGCGAAAAGCGCCCC
>JADLAC010000031.1 GCA_020848435.1 Burkholderiales bacterium
CTTGCTAAACTCTTTCATGACCTGCCCCCTCAATTGCGGCTCTGCGCCGCCGGTTGAACAAACCCCAAGCGTAACCCGCGTCAACTTGAGGTGCGGCAGGTCAATACATGCACATGATGTCTAGCTGGGACTGGATCGCCTTTCATGCGCGCGGCTTGGGGAAGGCCATGTCATCTCTCCGTGCCCGACGAACCAAGTCCGGCCCAATCTTATTGCCGCGAGACGATGATGTATCTACAATGTAGAAACCTGTAAGCGAGGAGTTCGCCATGGAGTCGACAATCCGCAAGTGGGGCAATAGCCCGGCGATCAGGCTACCGAGCGCCGCGATCAAGGCTGCGGCGTTCAACCTGGAGCAGAAGGTCACGCTGCGCGTCACGCGCGGCCGAATCATCATTGAACCGTCCGACAAGATCGAATACGACCTCGACAAGTTGCTGGACGGCATCACCGCCAAGAACCTGCACAAGGAAGCCAACTTCGGCAATCCGGTCGGCAAAGAGATCCTTTGATGGCCGCGCGTGGCTATGTGCCCGAGGTCGGCGATATCGTATGGCTTGAATTCGATCCTCGCGCCGGACATGAGCAATCGGGCCACTGGCCGGCGCTGGTGCTGTCTCCGGCTCGTTACAACGGCAGGACCGGGCTGATGCTTTGCTGCCCCATGACTACGCAGATCAAGGGCTACCCCTTCGAGGTAGGCGTGGATTTCGACGGGGTGACAAGCGCGGTCCTGGCGGACCAGATCAAGTCGCTCGATTGGAAGGCGCGGCGTGCGCGAAAGAAGGGGACCGTGCCGTCCGAGGTCCTGGCGCGCGTGCGCGCAATGCTGAAGGCGCTACTGGCAATGACCTGACACGCTTTCCGGAGCGAACTGGCCGGACAATCGCCAGTTTGGATCGGACGAAAGAACACGCGGAAGCCGCTGGCATTCGGACGCCGTGCGTGGAAGGCCATGAACTCCGATATGGTTCAAAGTGATGTGCCCAGTCTCCCGCGATGGGGGCCTGCGCTGCGACGAGCTGTCATGAAAGTTCAGCCGGCGTACCTCTCCTGGTCGGCCGCCCAACGGGAGCGCTACGGTTGCGGGCAGGAAGCGATCCTGGTGGTGCTCAACGAGCACGTATTCCACTACGAACAATCACGCCATGACGCCTTGCTCAACGCGTGGGCGGCGCAAGACCGCGGCGGCGTCTACCTGCTGGATACGTCCGAACCCGCCGAAAAGAAGGTGCACTTCGTTTTTTGCCGATCCGCAAGCGATTGGAGGCACAAGGTTCCGGTCGTTCCTCAGAGACTGCCGCGCGCTTGAGCGTCCGGCGGCGGAGTTGCAGAGCGCATTGGCCGAAGAGCGCGCGGCGCTCGTTCGGTTCATCGAGGCAGCACACGAACAATTGCTTCGCACGTTCGATCCGAAAGTCAAGCGCCTGCGCAAGCGCAGGCGCATCATGGTTCACAAGGACGCGTTCGACGATTTGACGTGACGAGCGGGCAGGAACCAGACGGGTGCTAAAGAAGGGGCGGCAATCGCTGGCGTGATTCGGCTACACGTTCTGGCGCAAGGCGGCGCTCCCGTGCAATCCCTGCGCCCTACGACCGACCGCGAGCCGGCCGAGCACCATTACAAGAACCGGACCAGGCATGTTGCGGCGCACGCCACGCGTTGCGACCTGGTGCCAGACGGCAGCGGCAGAGCGCGAGAGCAGGCAGGCGCGACGAGCCCAGCTCGAATCGCGCGCCCTTGGAAGCACCACGCCGGCGGGCGTCGGACCAGCCGGCCACATCGCCCTATCTGGCCCAACGCCTTCGCCTGCCTTGCACGCGATGCGGCAAGCCTGCCTGCGTCACTGCATCCGGCCGAAACTGCCCGCCTTGAAGTCGGCGATGGCCTGCACGATCTCGGCTTGACTGTTCATGACGAACGGCCCGTAGCCCACCACCGGCTCGTCGATCGGCGCGCCGGCCAGCAGCAGCAGCTTGGCATCGCTGGCGGCATCGATGCGCACCTCGGTGCCCGCGGTGGCCAGCGAGGCCATCTGCGCGGCGCCGAGCGTGGTGGCGCCGTTGAGCGTGACCGTGCCGGAGAGCACCACCAACTGCGCCGGCCAGCCCTCGGGCTGCGGCAGCGACACCGACCGGGCGCCCTGCACCCGAACGTCCCACACGTTCATCGGCGTGAAGGTGCGGGCCGGGCCGTGTGAAGCCCCGAATTCACCGGCGATCACACGCACCTGCCCGGCAGCCTGACCCGTGCCATCGCGCAGCGGCACGGCCGGGATCGCGCCGTCCGCGATGGCCTGGTAGCCCGGCGCGGTCATCTTGTCGCGGGCCGGCAGGTTGACCCACAGTTGCACCATCTCGAAGGGTCCGCCTTCACGCGCGTACCGCGCCGAGTGGAACTCCTCGTGCAGGATGCCGCTGCCGGCGGTCATCCACTGCACGTCGCCGGGACCGATGACGCCACCCTGGCCGGTGGAATCGCGGTGCTCGACTTCGCCGGCGTAGACGATGGTCACCGTCTCGAAGCCGCGATGCGGATGCTGGCCGACGCCGCGCCGGGCCGTCGTCGGCTCGAAGCGGGTGGGCGCGGCGTAATCCAGCAACAGGAAGGGGCTGCGTTCCCGTGCACCGGCGTCGTAGCCGAACATGCCGTGCACGGGGAAGCCGTCTCCTACCCAGTGGCGGTCGGGCGCGCTGCGGATCGAAAGCACCTTCTTCATGGTGGGCTCCTGTGGTTCTAGGGCAGCGGAGGCCGCCCGCATGAGGTGCATGGTGCGGGCATAGGCCTGCAAGGAGTAGTCCCCGGCCAGTGAACGCATCGTTGCATAGCTGAGACGATGGCTGCACTGGGCAGTCGTGCTGTTTGCTGTCTTGACCGGTTGCGCAACCGATCACGCCAATCCCTTCCGCGTTGCTGCGGCACCGATGGACCGTAGCATCGGAGCGGGCATGCGCGCGCCTGCGGTCCGCCCTCGGATACGCCCAGTGCCTGCTATCATGCCCAGGAATGGCGAGCCAGCGATAGAGGCCTGGTTCGCTTTCGTGTAACGCCATCAAGACTCGATTCCAGGCCTGCCCCAACCGGCGGCTGTGCCGAATTCGTGTTCATGAGCCCTTCGGTGGACCGGATACCGCGGACAGCTCGACGCGTTTCCCATCGATGACCGGCGCCGTCTCGGAGCTTGCGAAGGACGCGAGACTCTCACCTGTGCTCACGCCTCAGGGTCATCTTCTCCTGGAGCATGACGAGCATAGCGCACCGCTCGGCTCGGAGATCGCCCAGCGCCTTCAAACCGCCTTCAAGGAAAGCACTGGGCACGGTCTGCTGACCCTGGGCGCGGAGCTCGTCGGCGTGCCGCTGCCCGCGGTAATCGGCTACTGGCGGGACTTCGCGGCGCGCTACGTGAGCGCGGTTTGCGCCGCGGCGGATCCGTCGTCCCCAGCGCGATCAGTCGCCGTTGCGCCACCATCGCACGACGCGCTGGAACAGCTCGCCGCGGCCATGCCGCCGATCAAGGGGGCCGAGTATGCCTGCGCGGACGTGCTCACAGCGCTCTGGCGCGAGATCGACGCAGCCTTTCGGGACGCACTGGCGTCCTCGGGCGCGTCGGTGCAGGCGTATCTGAAGCGCTGCAATTCGGCATGGAACCTGGTCGGGCGCGTGCACTTCAATCTGGCGGAGAACCACATCGATGACGCGGCCCCGTTCGCGTTCCTCGCCACTTACACCCCGCGCTTGTCGGCACAGGCCAAAGCGCAGCACCTGCCCCTCGGCGAAGCACTGCGCGAGTACGCCGGTGCTGCTCAGCGCGAATCCCTCCTGTCGCTGCTCTTGCCGGTACAGCGGGCCGCGCAGGGCTGTGCCTGGCTCAAGGCCATGGTCGACGCGGGCGAGATTTTCCATCCGCTGCGCTGGTCCGCGCAGGAAGCATTCAGACTGCTCCACGACGTGCCGCTGCTCGAATCGGCTGGCGTCGTGGTCCGCGTTCCGGGCACATGGGGAGGCAAGCGGCCACCGCGGCCACAGGTGAGCGGCACGGTCGGTGCCAAGCCTGCGTCCGGTCTCGGCCTGAACGCCCTGCTCGACTTCGACGTGCAAGTCACGCTTGACGGCCAAACGCTCACCCGCGCGGAGATCGAGCACCTGCTCGCGGGATCGGACGGCCTGGCGCTCATCCGCGGACGCTGGGTCGAGCTCGATCGACGCAGGCTGGAGCGGATGCTGGCGCGATTCGAGGCCATCGAGCGCACCGCGGACGAAGGCAAGCTCGGATTCGCCGAGGCGATGCGCCTGCTCGCCGGCGCCGAGGTCGGCTCGGATGCCACTCGCGCCGTAGAAGAGCGGGATTGGGCTCGAATCACCGCCGGACCCTGGCTCGCCGATACCCTCGCGAAGCTGCGCGCCCCCGGCGCGCTCGGCCGAATCGAACCGGGGCAGGGCTTGAAGACGCGCCTGCGGCCCTACCAGGACGCCGGGGTACGCTGGCTGCATATGCTCGGCAAGTTGGGGCTCGGCGGATGCCTGGCCGACGACATGGGCCTCGGCAAGACCATTCAGGTACTCGCGCTACTGCTGTTGCTGCGGCGCGAGCGCGATACGGAACGTTGCGCGAGCTTGCTGGTCGCGCCGGCCTCCCTGCTCGCCAACTGGGCAGCGGAAATCGGACGCTTTGCCCCGGACCTGAAGGCGATCGTCGCCCACCCCTCGGCGATGCCACCGGCCGAACTGAAGACCTTCGAACGCGAGCGCATCGCGGGCGTGGATCTGGTGATCACCAGCTACGGGTCCCTCCTGCGATTGCCCTGGTGCACGCGCATGGCATGGCGCCTTGCCATACTCGACGAAGCCCAGGCGATCAAGAACCCCGCTGCCAAGCAAACCCGCGCCGTGAAGCAACTCGACGCGCGCATGCGCATCGCGTTGACCGGCACGCCGATCGAGAACAGGCTCTCGGATCTGTGGTCGATCTTCGATTTCGTCAATCCGGGGCTGCTCGGCAGCGCCAAGGTGTTCGCGCAATTCACCAAGCAGCTTTCAGAACGCGAAGGCAATGCCTACGCGCCTCTGCACGACCTCGTGCGCCCCTACATCCTGCGTCGACTCAAGACCGACAAGTCGGTCATCTCGGATCTGCCGGAGAAGTCGGAAGTCATCGCCTATTGTTCGCTCAGTCGCAAGCAGGCAGCCTTGTACCAGCGCGCGGTCGAAGAGCTCGAAGAGAGCCTCGCGCAAGCCGACGGCATTCAGCGTAAGGGCACCGTGCTCGCCTACTTGATGCGTTTCAAGCAGATCTGCAATCATCCCTCGCAGTGGCTGGGAAACGCTGCCTGGGCGGAGCGCGACAGCGGCAAGTTCTCGCGCCTGCGCGAAATCGCCGAGGTCATCGCAGCCCGTCAGGAGAAGGCACTCGTGTTCACCCAGTTTCGCGAAGTAACCGGGCCGCTCGCGGCATTCCTGGGCAGCGTCTTCGGGCGCCTCGGGCCGACGCTCCATGGCGAGACCCCGGTGCGCGAACGCCAGAAGCTGGTGCAGGCCTTTCAAGAGGACGAGACGATTCCCTTCATCGTGCTTTCGCTCAAGGCGGGCGGTGCCGGCCTCAACCTGACGGCCGCCTCCCACGTGATTCATTTCGACCGTTGGTGGAACCCCGCCGTGGAGAACCAGGCGACCGATCGCGCCTATCGTATCGGGCAGAAGAAGAACGTCCTGGTGCACAAGTTCGTCTGCCGAGGGACGGTGGAGGACCGGATCGACGCGCTGATCGCATCCAAGCAGAAGCTCTCGCAGGATCTCCTCGAGAGCGGCGCCGAGCTCGCGCTGACCGAGATGAACGACAAGGAACTGCTCGACCTCTTCAGGATGGATATCCGCATTGCGACCCAAGAGGCATGAGTGATGTATTTCGAATGGCAGCGGTACGTTCCGGTCGCCGAGCGAAAGCGCAAGGCGGCCCGCGAGGCGTCGGCGATACGCAAGCACGGCGAGGCGCTCGCACCCGTTGTTCTGAGCGGGCGAACCATTGCTCAGACATTCTGGGGCAAGGCGTGGTGCCAGAATCTGGAGCGCTACAGCGATTATGCGAACCGACTGCCACGAGGACGCACCTACGTACGCAACGGTTCAGTGATCGATCTCAGGATCACGGCGGGCCAGGTGACGGCGCTGGTCAGCGGGTCGAGTCTATACAAGGTGAGGGCGGAAGTGAGCGCGCTCGATTCGCAGCGATGGCAATCGATCTGCCGCGATTGCGCCGGCGCGATCGATACCTTGGTGGAACTTCTGCAGGCGCGTTTCTCGCAAGGGATCATGGAGCGGATGTGCCGCCACGAATCCGGGCTGTTTCCCGCGCCCAAGGAAATCCGCTTCAGTTGTTCCTGCCCGGACTGGGCCTCCATGTGCAAGCACGTCGCCGCCGTGCTCTACGGAATCGGCGCGCGCCTCGATCAGCAACCCGAGCTGCTGTTCCTGCTGCGCAAGGTCGACCATGCGGCCTTGATTGCCGCGGCGGGCACGGAACTGAAGCTGGGCGACACCGCTCCGAGCGCCGCTCGCGTGCTCGACGGCCCCGATCTCTCCGCGCTATTCGGCATCGAGCTCGCCGAGCCGGCGAAGGCATCGGCACGCTCGGAACCGGTGGCGACGGCGCAGCGGCCATCGACCAGCGGCGCTGCCAAGAAGAAAGCGGCAAGACGGGCGGCGGCATCGCCGGGGCAGCGCAAGACCGCGGCAAAGCAGCGCGCCGAGCGACGAGCGCCAAGGAAGTCCTCGAAGGCGGGGGCGGAGAAAGCGCGAGCTTCGGCGGCGGGGCGCGAAGGCAGCAGCCGGAGCAAGTGAAGTCGCATTGGAAGTACGCCTGCGACCTCGGCCAGTACGCGGTTCGCCTCAGCCGCCCGGTGGAGGCGCGCGCTGTCTACGTGCTGCTGCCCGAGGCGCTTTGATCTACACTTCGATCCACATTAGTCGGGGCGACATTGCACATGCGTGAGGCTAGCTTCACGGAACTGCGCAACCAGGCCAAGCGCTACTTCGCCTTCGTCGAAGGGGGAGAAACCGTGCGCGCGCTGCGCAATGGCAAGCCCATTGCCGAGATCCATCCCATTGCGCAAGACCTGCCTTCATGCAATCAGCGTCCGGGCCGACCACTCGCCATCCACGGCGAATCGATCAGCCGGAGAGTTCTCGGAGGTCGCGGCGAGTGAGTACATCCACTGCGTAGATCCCTCGCCATGAAGCTCATCACCATCGTCATCGCGATCGTCGCCATCGTAGCGGGCGTAGCATACGGCCTGTGGCCGCGAACCTCCGATAGTCCGCCGCCGAGGGCTCAGCAGCCCGCGGCGCCGGCCAAGCCAGCGGCGAGCCCCTTCGCGTTCGCTCCCGGCCAGAGCCCGTCCTACGGCAACCTGCTTGCGCGGGTGGTCGTTCACGAGTGGCTCGACCCCGAGTGCGAAGCTTGCCGCGCTATGCAGCCGATTTTCAAGCGCATCGTCGCCGATTATTCGGATCGGGTGCTTTTCGTCGTGCGCTACATCCCCTTGCACAAGAACGCGCTGTACGCCGCTGCCGTCCTGGAAGAAGCGCGTGAATCGGGCAAGTTCACTGAAGCGCTCGAAATCCTCTTCGAGAAGCAGCCCGAATGGGGCAGCCATCGGGATCCGCGGCCCGAGCTCATCGCGGGGTATCTCGAACCGCTCGGCATTCCGAAAGCGAAGCTGGAGCGCTCCTATGTCGTGCAAAAGCACGCTGCGAAGGTGAAGCGCGACGAAGACGACGGGGTGCGGGCCGGCGTGACCGGAACACCCACGTTCTTCGTCAACGGACAGAAAGTTCCGACGCTCAGCGAAGAGGCGTTGCGAGCTGCGATAGAGAGGTCGCTGCTGAAGAAATAGATGGGCATTGAAGCCGTGACGCAAGCGTGCGTTCGCAAACCAGACTGCGAGCGCCTCGGGCGTTGCCGTCATCCCTTCTTCATCAGGGCATCGATTGCGTCCGCATCGATCTGCTGGTAGTACACCAGCAGGTTGTCGTATCCCTTCAGTGGCTCTGCCTCGATGCAAGCCCAAGCCGCCACAGCGATTACATGCAAGGCGCACTCAGTCCGGAAACCCCTCCAGCGGAACCTTCGGCACGTTGCGGCGGAAATGTCTTGCGGCGCGCCACACCTCGGGCAGGCGGCGCTCGCCGAGCGGGCAGAACGTGATGCAAGCGAGCTTGCAGTAGCGCGGGCCGTTGCCGTCGATGGCGAGGAAATCGTTGCCGGTGGTGTCGACCCCGGGCGCATCGCGCGGATAACGCCGCTCGAAGGCGGCACGGACGTCGTCGTAGCGCGTGCCCATGCGCCCGCAATCGGCGTAGCAGCGCAGATGGTCGACCGGGCGCTCGCGCTCGAGCGCGTCGCTAGGACAGACGCGCACGCAGATCTTGCAGTGCGGGGGGCACGCCGAGCCTGCGAGCATGGGATCGCCGTCGAGCGCCGCGGTGGTGATGACCGCACCCAGGCGCACGCGCGTGCCGTACTGCGCTGTCGCGACCAGCCCATTGCGCGCCGAGCGCCCGATGCCCGCCAGCACCGCCGCGCGTTTCATGCTGAACAAGCCGTACGCGGCGCCGCGGAATCCCGGCTCGGTGTCGCGCCGGGTGTCCCAGCGCGAGCCGATGTTGTAGCCCAGCGGCAGCGCGGCGTGGCCGCCGTCTTCCAGCCGATGGGCGAGCTCGTAGGTGATCTGGTGCAACCTGCGGTTGAGATGGATGTAGCCGAAGTTGTTCTGCAGCGATGTCGTCCGCGCGCCGGTCGTGAGATGCGCCATGAGCCCGTCGAGATAGCGCACGGCGACCACGATCACGGCGCGGGCGCGCGGCAGCAATTCCGCGGGACGATAGCCGCTGTGCGGATAGACGTGCACCGCGGCCGCGTCGAAGGGCGGCGGATCGTCCCATCGCTCGACCGGTGCGATGCCGACGAGATCGGCGCCCAACTTCCGCGCCTCGAGCCTGATAGCGGCGCTGAGGCCGTCCGCGCGTTCGTCCCTGGCATTCAGCATCGTCAACTCTCCCGCCCGCGTCCCGTACCGCGCCATTGTGCGCACGTGCGCCGGTAATGGCAATCCCGCTCGGCCGCGAGCACAAGACGCCGCGGGCGAATCGCGATAGGGCCGGATATCGCCGCCGGCCAGTGGCAGTGTCGAAGCACGTGGGCTACTATTGGTCGAACTCGCGCCAGCGCCTGCGAACCGCCCATTTCGTCCATCATGTGGAGCCGCCTGAGCTTGTCGTGCGGGGTTCATTTTCCCCGATGCGCACGCTCGCCCAAACCGCCATGACCCAGACCCTCAAGCACCTGCAGTTCGACGTCGTCGTCATCGGCGGCGGCGCCTCCGGCGTGGCCGCCGCCGCGGCGGCCGGCAAGAACGGGATGAAGACCCTGCTGGTGGAGGCGGGGCCGATGCTCGGGGGCGAGCTGCTCTCCGGGATGTCGATCGACGGCCTGCTCAATGCGCGCGGCCAATACGTGGTCGGCGGCATCTCCGACGAGCTACTGGCCGAATGCAAAGACATGGACGGCTTCGTCGGTCCGCTGCACGACTATCGTCTCATCTGCTACGTCTGCTGCGATCCGGAAGTGATGAAGATCGCCGTCCTGCGCGTCCTGGATCGCTACCGCGTGAAGCCCCTGCTCTATACGCTGGCCGAGGACGTCGTCATGGAGAATGGGCGCGTGAGCGGCGTGATCCTCGTCAACAAGAGCGGGCGCACGCTGGTCAGCGCGAAGTACTTCCTCGACTGTTCCGGCGATGGCGACCTCGCGGCCATGGCCGGCGCGCCGTTCGAGGTCAGCGACGCGAGCGGCGAGCTGCAACCGCTGTCGATCATGTTCCGGATGGCCAACGTCGACAATGCGCCGCTGCTCGAGTTCGCGCGCGACCATCCGGAGAACCTGGCGGTCGGCGAGAGCGACTACATCCGCGGCGACAAGACCGACGCCGACCTGGCCCGCGAAATCTATCGCCAGGGACAACCCTGCGTGTTTTTCAAGGGCGACGGTCCGCTCATTCAGCAGGGATTGCGCGACGAGGAGATGTTTCCGACGGCACTGATCATGATCCAGCCGACCTCGGTCGCGCGCAAGGAAGTGTGCGTGAACGCCACGCGCGTCGCGCGCAACATCATGGGCACCGACAGCGCCGGGGTGAGCGAGGCCCTGCCGGAGCTGCTCGAACAAGTGTGGATGGCGTCGAAGTTCCTGCG
Source organism: Burkholderiales bacterium (assembly GCA_020848435.1). GTDB lineage: Bacteria > Pseudomonadota > Gammaproteobacteria > Burkholderiales > WYBJ01 > WYBJ01. The sequence goes on from JADLAC010000031.1 coordinate 10,247, forward strand.
CAAGCGCGTGCCGGGTTTCGCGAATGCGTCCTTTGCCGGGATCGCGCCGCGCGTCGGCATCCGCGAGACACGCCGCATCATGGGCGAGCACGTGCTGACCGGCGACGAAGCGGTCAACGCACGCAAGCACAAGGACGTGGTGGCGAAGGGTGCGCAGCACGTCGACATCCACCAGGACGGGATCAAGCAGGTGCGCATCCCCATCGCCAACGGTGGCAGCTACGACATCCCCTGGGGCTGTCTCGTCCCGAAGAAGTTGCCGAACGTGCTGGTCGCCGGCCGCTGCCTGTCGGCGACGCGCGAAGGGATGGGCACCGCACGCACCATGGGACCATGCTTCGCCATGGGCCAGGCGGTCGGCACCGCGGCTGCGATGAGCATCCGCGCCGGCTATCGCGACGTGCGCCAACTCGGCGTGGGCGCATTGCAGCAGCAACTGCGCGAACACGGCGCGGTACTCGACGGCGTGTATTGAGCGCGCCGTTACAAGGGGAGGGATATGCCATGAAAGCCGCCATCGCGCTCGCCCTGAGCGCGTCGTTCTTCGTCTCGCCGCCGGTGCTGGGACAATCCGCTTATCCGGCGCGAACCGTACGCATCGTGGTGCCATTCGCGCCCGGCGGCTCCACCGACATCCTGGCGCGCACGGTGGCGCTACATCTGACGCCGGTGCTCGGCCACCAGGTGATCGTCGAGAACCGCCCGGGCGCGAGCGGCAACATCGGCGCCGACAACGTCGCGAAGGCGCCCGCGGACGGCCATTCGCTCATCATGGGCTCGATCGGCACGCACGCGACCAACGCGCTGCTCTATTCCAAGATGCCCTACGACCCGGTGAAGGACTTCTCGCCGATCACGCTCACGGCGATCGTGACCCTGGTGCTGGTCACGCATCCGTCCTTGCCGGTGTCTTCGGTGAAGGATCTCATCGCGCTCGCCAAGGCGCGCCCGGGCCAGGTCAATTACGCCTCGGGCGGCAACGGCGCTTCTCAGCATCTCGCCGGAGAATTGTTCAAGTACCTCACGGGCACCAACATGCAGCACCTTCCCTATAAAGGCAGTGCCCCCGCGTTGCCGGATCTGTTGTCGGGACAGGTGCCGGTGATGTTCGCCGACATGCCGTTGGTAATGCCGCACATTCAATCGGGACGGCTGCGTGCGCTGGCGGTGGCAGGACGCGAGCGCAACCCGGCGCTGCCCAAGCTGCCCACGGTCGGGCAAGCCGGCGTGAAGGACTACTATGCTTTCGCGTGGTACGCGCTGTTCGCGCCGGCCAACACGCCGCAGGAAATCATCGCGCGGCTCAACCCGGAAGTCGTGAAGATCCTGAAGACGCCCGAGATCCGGGATCGCCTGCTCGCCCAGGGCGCGGAGCCCGTCGGCAGCTCCGTGGCGGAGCTGCGTGAGTTCCAGGCAAGCGAGATCAGCCGCTGGGCGACGGTCATCAAGGCCGTCAACATCCGGCTCGACTGAGGACGCCGCAAGACCAAGGCTGGCACCCGCGAACCCACGCACAGGGAGCGCCGCCAGGGCGCGGCGCGATGACGCTCCGACGGGCGACCATGTCGGCGAGCGACCCAGGCGCGGACGACAGCGCCGACAGGAGGGAAGCCACGTGCGAATCGCGCTGATCGGATTGGGTGCCATCGGCCAGGGGCTGCTCGATTGCCTCGCGAGCGCGCCGCGGATCGAGATCGCCGGCGCGCTGGTCGCGCATCCGGAAAGGCGCTCGAAGGCCGCGTGCTGTATTTTCGCGAGCCTGGACGAGCTGCTCGCCGCGCGTCCCACCCTGGTGGTCGAATGCGCGAGCCAGCGCAGCTTGCGTGAGCACGGTCCTAAGGTGCTCGCCGCCGGCTGCGATCTGCTGGCATCATCGGTGGGCGCGCTCGCGAACGAAGCTACCCTCGCCACGCTCGGCAGCGCCGCGCGGCAGGCGGACACCCAGCTCTTCGTGCCCTCGGGCGCACTGGCCGGGATCGATGCGCTGGCGGCCGCACGCCACGTCGGTCTCGCAGCCGTGCGCTACGAGCGCCGTGCGCCGCCGGCCACCTGGATCCGCTCGGGCGCGCTCAGCGCGGACAAGAGCGCGGCCACCGCTCCCTTCGAAGTGTTCGCGGGCTCGGCGCGCGAGGCCGCCCTGCGCTTCCCGAAGAATGCCAATGTCGCCGCCACCATCGCGCTCGCCGGCGTCGGGTTCGACGCCACGCGCGTGGTGCTCATCGCCGATCCTTCGCACGCGGGCAACACGCATTCGATCCACGCCCAGGGCGCGTTCGGCGAGTTTCATGCGCGCATTTGCGCGACCACGCTCTCGGCGGCGAGCACGTCCTCGCGCATCGTCGCCGGCAGCCTCGCGCGGGCCGTGCTCTCGCACGTGGAACGCATCGTCGTGTGAAGGGCGTGCGCGGCGATCGTTGCACTACAATAGCCGCGCTCCCGGCATCGCGCGCACAGGGCGCCGGGGAACCACAGACCGCTGAGGAATTACGCATGTCCGCCCTCGTCACCGTGTTCAATCCCGTCGGCCAGTGCGATTCGAAGGAGAACGCGCTGGCGCCACGCCGCGGCTCGCTCGACGGGAAATCGATCGGCTTCATCGACAACATGAAGCCGAACGTGCAGCCCTTCCTGCAGCACATCGAAGCGCAGATGCGCGCGCAATACCCCGGCATCCGCACCCAGACCGTGCGCAAGAACTTCACCTCGAGCAAGCTGATCGCCAACGAGCTGGAAGGCAAAGTCGACTATCTCGTCAACGCCTGGGGCGACTGAGGCGGCTGCACGTCGTGGTGTATCCACGACTCGGCCTACCTGGAAAAGCGCGGCGTACCGACCTCCACGGTGGTAACGACCGCGTTCTTGCAGCACGCGCGTCTCGCGGCGCGCAACCTGCGGTTGGAAAAGCTGCCGCTGGTGGTCACGCCGCACCCGTTGAACGACCTCGGCGTCGAGGAGGTGCGGGCGCTGGCGCGCGCGGCCTATCCGGCGATCATCGCCCACCTCACGGCCACTGGCGCGATTGCCGAAGAAACGCGCATCGACTTCGTGCATCCCGCCGAGCGCGCTCGGCACACGGCCAATGCAGCCGGAGCGAACAAGCCATGAATGTCGATCTCAGCGCCCGCACGCTCCAGCTCGAGGATTCCTACGATGCCATCAACGCCTGGTTCCTCGAGCACGACCTGACCGACGGCCTGCCGATCGTACCGCCCACCGAAGCGCGGGTCGTACCGATGCTCGCATATGCCGAGCGCACGCTCGGCTTTGGCGCGACCGACCTCATCGCGCCGCTCGCGCCCAAGCAGGGACTGGCGACGGTGGAGAAGATCGCGACCAACGCGGTCATGGCAGGGTGCAGGCCGGAGTACATGCCGGTTCTCATCGCCTGCGTGGCTGCCATCGGCGAGCCGCGTTTCAATCTCGACGCGCTGCAGACCTCCACCCACAATACCTCGCCCCTGCCGATCGTGAACGGTCCGATCGCCAAGGCGATCAATCTCAACTGCGGCTACAACTACACCGGCAGCAGTTGGCAGAGCACCGCGGCGATCGGCCGCGCGCTGCGGCTCGTCATGAGCAACGTCGGCGGCACGCCGGGCTCCATCAACATCCACACCCAGGGGCACATCGCCCGCTTCGAGCACTGCATCGCCGAGAACGAGACCGAGAACCCGTGGCACCCGCTGCACGTCGAGCACGGCTTCGACCCTGGGACCAGCACGGTGACGGTCATCGCGGCCTGCCCCGCCGCCATGATCGACGACAACGGCGGCAGCCAGAGCGCGCGCGACCTGCTGCGCACGCTCGCCAGCTCGATCGCCTACGTCGGCAATCGCAATACCAACGGCGAAGGCCAGCCGCTCCTGATCCTCGCCCCCCAGCATGCGCGCTTACTCGCCAACGGCGGCTATAGCAAGGCCGAGGTAAAGCATTTCCTCTGGGAGCACGCGCGCGTTCGCGTCGGCGATATCCCGGCCGGTAACCTGGTGAGCTTCAGCCGGCGCAACATGAAGCTCTACGCCGAAGTCGATCCCGAGTACCGCATCCCGATCGCGGAGAAGCCCGAGGACATCGTCATCGTGGTCATGGGCGGCGCCGGCACGCACAGCCTGTCGGTGCAGACCCGGCTCGCCTGCGAGCACGTCACCGTACCGATCCAGCGCAAGGACGGGACGCCGCTGCGAGTCTGAGCGCAGATCGTCCTTCACTTCCGACAAGGCTACTTCTTTGATTCGGGCTTTCCGAACTGGGCGAGCCATTTCTCCGCCTCTGATTTCGACGCCATCGCAAGGACTTCAACGTTCGTGTTCGTGATGTCACAGAACACCCGGATTTCGTCAACTCGGAGCCGATACTGCGCACGAGGCAACCCTTCAGACGCTTGATTCGGCTCTTACTGACGGATCGGTTCCGCGGCTGGCGGACCACGTCGCTTGCGTGATGCTCAGCTCAACCGCATCGGCGGGGTGCTCACCGGACGCTCGGCGTAGCGATCGACCGCGAGCCCGGCCATCCAGGCGTCCCGAAGTACGCTCATGAAATCGCCCGGCTGGTAGCAATCGCCGACCCTCACGTAGGGCACGCCCGCGGCCTCCACGGCATCGATGACATCGAGATTCGGCCGCGCGCCCACGGCGATCATCAGCCAATCGCCGACTTCGATCGACTGTTCCCCCTGTGCCGCCGAGCGCACGACCAAGCTGCCGCCGGCATAGCGCACGATCTCGACATCGGTGTGGATGCGCACGCGCGCAGCGGCCAAGCGGTCGAGTAGCTCCATGCGATTGCTGCGCGCCATGCCTGCGCCGAGCGTGCTCGCTGCTTCGATCAGCGTGACGCGGCAATCGCGCGCCACGAGCAAGTCCGCCGCCTCGAGCCCGACGCTGCCGCCGCCGACGATGGTCACGTGCTGCCTCGAGCCCACGGCTTCGGGCCGTGCGAGGAAGTCCCAAGCGGGCAATACCGTGATGCGGGCGTCGAGCGAACCCGGCAGCGGCGGCATCTCCCTCGGCACGGCGCCAGTGGCGACGATCACGAGGTCGGGGCCGAAGGCACGGATGCGATCGGGGTCGAGCGCCGTCGAGGTGCGCACCGGCACGTCCAGGCGCTCGATCTGCTGCCAGCGATACGACCAGACCGAGGCGACCTCCTGTTTATGCGGTGCCGCCAGCGCGAGAGGGATCTGGCCGCCGGCGCGATTCGACTTCTCCCAGACTTCGACCCGATGGCCGCGTCCTGCCGCCAGGCGCGCGGTCTCGATGCCCGCGACCCCGGCGCCGATCACGAGCACGCGCTTGGGACGCGCCGTCCGGTTGACAAGCGGATCCGGCTCGACCTGAGGGCGCGTCTCGAATGCCGTGCCGATCATCGGATTCTGCACGCAGCAGACGTCGAGCTCGGCCGAGAGGCGGTCGTGACAGACATTGCAGGCGATGCACTGGCGAATCGGCGCCTTCATCTGCCCGAATGCCTTGAGACACCAGTGCGGGTCGGCATACAGCGCCCGCCCCAGCGAAATGAAATCCGCGCTCCCCGACGCGAGCACCGCATCGGCGTCTTCCGGCGTCACGATCCTGCCCGCGACCATGACCGGAATCGACACCGCCGCCTTGATCGGCTTGGCATAAGGCGCAAGACAGCCGCGCGGGAACGACGGCGTCTGGATGCAGTGCCTGGACAGTCGCGGCGACTCGTTGGTCCCGGCCGAGAGATCGAGCGCCACCACTCCCGCCGCTTGCAGGGCTTGCGCGAGCGCGATCACGTCGTCCTCGCCATAGCCGCCCGCGGTGAACTCGCTCACGCTGAAGCGCACCATGACGAGCAGCTCCGGCGCGGCATCGCGAATGCGCGCGACGGTCTCCAGCAGCAAGCGCATGCGGTTGGCGGCCGAGCCGCCATAGGCATCGGTACGCTTGTTGATGCGCGGCGTGAAGAACTGCTGGAACAGATAGCCGTTGGCCGCGTGCACTTCCACGCCGTCGTAGCCCGCGACCCATAGCCTGCGCGCGGCAGTGGCGAAGTTGACCTGGACCGCGTGAATCTCTTCGAGGGCCATGGCGCGCACGGCCTCGCCCGTTTTCGGATTCAGCCACGGCGACGGTCCCACCGGCGGCATCCCCGGCTCGTGCAGCAGCGCGCCGTGGTGGTTGAGCTGGCCGAAGACGTGGCAGTCGTGCGCCTTGATGGTCTCTACCAGGCTCGCGAGCCCCGGGATGAATCGATCGTGGTAGCACACCGGCGTGAAGCGATGCGCCCGCGCCTCCCCGCTCACGCCCATCGCCGCTGTCATGATCATCGCCACGCCGCCGCGCGCGCGCTCGCCGTAGTAGAGCTTGTCGCGCTCGCTGATCATGCCGTCGCTGGTGCTGTAGTTGGTGCCCAGCGGCGCGAGCGTGACGCGGTTCTTGAGCACCAGCGCACCGAGCCGCCCGGGTTGTTGCAGCAACATCCGAAACCCCCTGCGATCGACTTTAGTTGAGCTTGGCGCCCGAGACCTCAACCGCCCTTCCCCAGAGCTTGATGTCGGTTCGTATCATCTTGGCGAATTCCTCCGGCGTCGACGATTCCGGCGCTGCGCCCTCGCTCAACAGCCGCTCCGATACGACCGGCGTGCTCATCGCCTTGACGAGCGCCCCACGCACGCGCTCGACGATCGCCTGGGGCATCGCCCCCGGGCCGAGCAGGCCGTACCAGGCGGTCGCTTCGAACCCCGGCACGCCGGCCTCGCTAATGGTCGGCACGTCCGCCATCGCGGGCGAGCGCTTGGCGCTCGAGACCGCGATCGGACGGATCTGACCCGAACGAACCTGCGGCATGATGGCGACCGGCGACGAAACCACCGTGTCGACCTCCTTCGCGAGCAACGCGATCACGGCCGGGCCGGCCCCCTTGTAAGGCACGTGCAGCAGCTCGATGCCGGCCGCGACGCGGAACAGCTCCGTGATCAGGTGGTTCACCCCGCCCGCGCCGGACGACCCGTAGCTCAGCTTGCCCGGATTCGCCTTGGCGAAGGCGATCACATCCTTCAGCGTGCGCAGCGGAATGCTCGGATGCACGGCGAGCACCGAGGGCACCTTAATGATCGAGGAGATCGGCGTCAGATCCTTTTCCGAATCGTAGGGCGGCTTGCCCGCGTACATGTTGACGTTGATGACGATCGGCGAAAGCGAGGTGAGCAGCAGGGTGTAGCCGTCGGCGGCGGACTTGACGGCGAGCGTGGTGCCCAGGCTGCCCGCAGCACCAGGGCGGTTGTCGACTACGAGCTGCTGGCCGAGGTTCTCAGCCATCTTCTGCGCGATGATGCGCGCCAGGACCTCGGTCGTACCGCCCGGCGCGAACGGCACGATCAATCGGATGGGGCGGTTCGGATAGCTCGATTGTGCCGCAGCCGACAACGGCAGCGCGCACCAGGCCAGCGCCGCGATCGCGAGCGCGCGACCGATCATTGGACTACGCATTGAGACTTCCTCCGGTTTCAGAGACGGACTGCGATTCCGCCAGCGAGTCAAGTATGCCCGATTGCGGCGAAGAATCCGAACTCGGCGTCGATGCCGCTGCTTCGCGCGAGGTCCAGCAGCAATGAGACTCGCGTTGCGCGACGTGCGAGCCGCCTGCGTCGTTCTCCTCGGCGCGCGGGCCGCCTGCGATCCGACGCTGTAGGACCTACAACTCGCGCCGGCGATCCGCCGTGTCGATTGTTGCGCACGAGACGCGTGTGTCAGAATCGAGGACACTCGAAGTCTTGCTTTGCAGGAGTCGGCGCTGGCCATACACTCGACTTTCGACATCGCCGTGATCGGCGCCGGTATCGCAGGCGCGGCGGCCGCATACTTCCTCGGCGCACGCGCGCGCGTGCTCGTGCTCGAACAGGAGTCGCAGCCGGGCTACCACTCCACCGGCCGCTCCGCCGCGCTTTTCACCGAAACCTACGGGCTCGCATCCACGCGCGCGCTCACCGCCGCGAGCCGCAGCTTTCTCGCATCGCCGCCGGCCGGATTCGCGGAGCATCCGATACTCACGCCGCGAGGCGTGTTGCTGATCGGGCAGGAAGCCGACCGGCGCGCGATGGCCGCGCAGATCGATGCCTTCAGAAGCTACGCGCCTGGAGTGCGCCGCCTCGAGCCGTCCGAAGCGCTCGCGATGGTGCCGATACTGAACGCCGCGCGGGTCGGCTGCGCCATGCTCGAGCCCGACGCCAAGGACATCGATACGCACGCATTGCATTCGGGCTATCTGCGCGGGTCGCGCGCCCAGGGTGCGACGATCGTGCTGGACGCCGAAGTCGAAAGCATCGCCCGCTCGGCGGGCGTCTGGCGGCTGACCAGCCGCGCCGGCACGTTCGAAGCGCCGATCGTCGTAGACGCCGCGGGCGCGTGGGCGGACGCGGTCGCGCAGCGCGCGGGCTTGGCTGTGCTGGGTCTGGTGCCGAAGCGGCGCACCGCGGTCATCATCGATGCAGCGGCGAATGCCGCGGCGTGGCCGATGGTGATGGATCTTCAGGAGACGTTTTACTTCAAGCCCGATGCGGGGCGGCTGCTGCTCTCGCCGGCCGACGAGACGCCCTCGCCGCCGGTCGACGCGCAGCCCGAGGAGCTGGATATCGCGCTCGCCGTCGAGCGCTTCGAACAGTCGACGAGCTTATCCGTTGCGCGCATCGTCTCGAAATGGGCGGGGCTGCGCGTATTCGCTCCGGACAAGGCGCTGGTCGCGGGTTTCGATCCGTGTACGGATGGCTTTTTCTGGCTCGCGGGACAAGGCGGCTACGGCATACAGACCTCCGCCGCGATGGGCCGTATCGCCGCCGGCTTGATTCTGGATGGCGCGCTGCCCGCGGACATCGCATCTTTCGGCATCAGTGCCGCAGAGCTCTCGCCCGGGCGCTTTCGTTAGCCGGGATATTGTTGCGCCGGCCCGCTGAATCGGCTACGCGCCCCACACCGCGCGAAATAGCCGCTGCCAGTTGCCACCGATCACCTTACGCACATCCGCGCGCGCATAGCCGCGCGCAAGCAGCCCCCGCGTAAGATTCGGCAGCTCGCGTGGCGTCGCCATGCCGGAAGGATAATGATGCGGCGGCGGCGGGTAGCTCGCCGCGCTCCAGCGCCGTTGCGCGAGTTGCTGCTTGAAAAACGCCGCCGCCTCGCCGGCATCGGCCACGGGGTACATGCCTTCGTAATAGTCGATCGCCAGCGCGACGTGATCGATCCCGGCCAGTTGCACCATGTAATCGATGTGCTCGAGGTAGCGATCCATGCTCGGCCGCGCCGAATCGCCGAGGAAGGCCGCAAAGCCGTTGACACCGACGAGCCCGCCGCTCGCGGCTGCCGCCTTGATCTGATCGTCCTTGATGTTGCGCGGCGAAGGATGCAGGCCATAGGCATTGGCGTGCGAGAACACGCACGGGCGCGAGGAGCGCGCGATGGCATCCATGGTGGTGCGGTAGCCTGTGTGCGAGCAATCGACCACGATGCGGTTGTCGTTCAGCCGCTTGATGAGATCCACGCCGAAAGCCGACAGACCCGCATCGGCCGGCTCCTCGCAGCCGTCGCCGACGCGGTTGCGCACGTTGTAGGTGAGCTGCACCATGCGCACGCCAAGCGCATGGTAGGCCTCCACCAGGTCGAGGTCGTTTTCGATCGGATCGGCGCCCTGGAAGTGGAACACGAGCCCGAGCTTGCGGTCGGCCTTCGCCCGCTCGATGTCAGCGGCGACGAACACCTGCGTGAGATCGGCACGCGCGCCGATGAAGCGCTTCCACGCGCCGAGATTGCGCAAGGTCTCACCGGCGCCCGCCGTGCTGCCGACCGTCGGACAGCAGGTGGTGACACCGCCTTCGATGTACCAGTCGACGAATTCGCGCCGGCGCAGTAGCGGGCAGGTGCCGTCGATGACGATGGAAGCTTGGTGGAGCTGCGCTGCGGCGTCGGTGATCATCGCTCGGATTCTAGCTTTGCGCCGATCGGCATGTCGATCGGCGCCGCGCGTATACTTCGGGGTCAGGTCTGCACGTTGCAGACCCCGCGGCAACGTGCAAGACCTTGTATCTTACTTTTGACTGACCGCAAGGATATGACGGCGAGGATATCCGACATGAATCCAGTAATGCTTGCACGCCTCGGGTTCGTGGCCGGCGCGCTCGGCGTCCTCGCCGCCGCCAGCGCTACGGCCCAAACCTGGCCGGCGAAACCGGTGCGCATCATCGTGCCGTTCCCGCCGGGCGGGGGGCTGGACTTCTTCACCCGCATCACCGCGGCGAAGCTGCAAGAGCAGCTCGGACAGCAAATGGTGGTGGAGAATCGATCGGGCGCGGGTGGCATGATCGGCGCGGAAGCGGCGGCCAAGGCGCCCGCCGACGGTTACACCGTGTTGTTCGCCTCCTCCGCCGAAATCACGATCAATCAGCATCTCTATCCCAAGATCGCCTACGACTCGACCCGCGATTTCGCACCGGTATCGTACGCGGCGCACGCGGCGATGCTGTTTTCGGTGCACCCATCGCTACCCGCGAAATCGCTCAAGGACGTGATCGCGCTCGCGCGGGTGCGCCCGAGCCAGCTCAACTACGCCTCCGCCGGCACGGGCGGGGTGCAGCATCTCGCAGGCGAGATTCTCAAGTCGACGGCCAAGATCGACATCGTGCACGTGCCTTACAAGGGCGCGGCACCGGCGGTGGTCGACATGGTCGGCGGGCACGTCGCCATGGGCTTCACGGCGTTGCCGTCGTCGCTGCCGCAAGCGCGCGCCGGAAAACTGCGCCCGATCGCGGTCACGGGCAGCCAGCGCAGTGCCGCCGCACCCGAGCTGCCCACGTTCAGCGAGCTCGGTTTTCCCCAGATCGACCTGGTGGTGTGGTACGGCGTGCTTTGCCCTGCCCGCACGCCGGCGGACATCGTCACTCGCCTGAGCGCCGAGATCGAGCGGGCAGTGCAGTCGGCGGAGGTCAAGAAGCGGCTGCTGCAACAGGGCGTGGAGTCGGTCGGCACCACGCCGGAACAGTTCGCGAAGTTCATGCACGCCGAAATCCAGCGCTACGGCAAGATCATCCGCGACGCCGGCGCCAAGCCCGATTGATACGAGCGCGCCATGACCGATCATCGGGAGTACTGGAACGCGCTCGATGCGTGCGCGGCCGCGGTGCGCGAGCAGCACGATCCCAGGGCCGCGCTGCGCGCGATCGGCGCGGCGATGGACCGCCTGATCGGCAGTCGCATGTTCACCTTTCTGCGCTTCGACTTCGATCGCTTCGAAATGGAGCGTCTGTACTGTACGCAGCCGCAGCGCTATCCCATCGGCGCCCGCAAACCCATGCGTCACGGTCCGTGGTCGCAATGCGTAATCGATCGCGGCGCATCCTTCATCGCGAACGGCGCGCACGAGATGCGCGCGACCTTCGGCGATCATCGCGCCCTGGCCGAGCTGGGCTGCTTCGCATCCCTGTGCGTGCCGGTGCGGCACATGGGGCGCACGCTGGGCACCATGAACCTCAACGGAGACGAAGGCCGTTACGGCGTTGCGCAGGCCGCGGCTGCGCAGCCGTTCGCGACGCTGGCCGTTCCCGCGTATCTGACGATAGGCCTGGCCTGCATTGGTAATGCGTAACGAACACGCCAAACTGCAACTGAGCGCCGGCGTCAGGCCGTGATCGAATCTACCCATGCCCCAAAAGGAAATGTTCCTGAGTACTTTCGCCAGCCCCGCCGAGGCGACTCGCTACTTCTGCGCGTGCAGCTCGGCCTCGATCGCTTGAGTGGTTTCCAGCAAGCGCGGCAAGAAGCGCCGGTGCAGGGTCGCGAGGCTCACCCGCGTCGAGTATGAGCTGACGTTGACCGCCGCAACCGTGCGCCCGGTGGCATCGCGCACCGGTGCGGCGAGCGAGCGCACGCCCACCTCGATCTCCTGGTCGATCAAGTACCAGCCTTGCCGGCGGGCACGCTCCACTTCGACGCGCAGCTTGCGGGAAGCGGTGATCGTGCGCGGCGCGAGGCGCTCCAGCTTCGCGCGCTTCAGGTATTGCGCAAGCTCGCGCTCGTCCAGGCCGGCAAGCAGGATGCGTCCGGCGGAAGTGCAGTATGCCGGCAGCGTGGAGCCAACCCGCACCGTCGCACCGACCAGGCGGCTGATGGTGACGCGCGCGACGTACAGGATGGAGTCCTGGTCGAGCACCGTGACGCCGCACGATTCGTCCAGCGTCGAGGCGAGCCGCTGCAGGTGCGGCTGCACGAGCTGCGGCAAGGCTTGGGAAGACAGGTAGGCGTAGCCGAGTTGCAGGGTACGCGGCAGCAGCCGATAGCCGTGCTCGGTGCGAGCGACGTAACCCAGCCGCTCCAGGGTGAGCAGGAAGCGGCGGGCCGCGGCGCGCGTGATCGCCGTTCGGGCCGCGATCTCGCTCAGCGTGAGCTGCGGCGTGCCGCCGAAGCAGCGGATGACCGCGAGTCCGCGTTCGAGCGACTGGACGTAGTCGCGGATCCATCCGGCATCGTCGCCGGTTTCCTGCTTGCCTGCGTGCATGGCGGATCGTACCCCTGCATCTCTGACGCGCCCACGGCGCCTACATCCCCGGCGCGCCCGCGCGGCGCGATTTGACCGCCGCGTTTTCGTTCTGGTAGATTGTGCGCATATCGCCCACATGTGCGCATAGCGTACAACAGCCAAGGAGCTCGCGTGAAGACCCATCCGTTCCAGTACGTCAAGTACGTGGTGGACCCGGCCGCCAAGATCGCCACGGTCACCTTGAGCAATCCCGGCAAGCGCAACGCGGCGCCCTTCTGGGGCGAAGAACAGCTCCTGGAGGCGATCGACGATTGGGAGAAGAACGACGACGTGAAGGTGGTGGTGATCCGCGGCGAGGGCGATCACTTCTGCGGCGGGCACGACCTGGAGGGCTACTTCGACGGTTTCGGCACGCGCTCGAAGACCAACGAGCGTGGCCTGCCCAACCGCCACCAGCTCCTGTTGCAACGCGACCTGCGGCAGGTGTGGCGGCGGCTGTTCTTCTCGCTCAAGCCGACGATCGCGCAGATCAGCGGCCACTGCATCGAGCTCGGCAACCAGCTGCAGGCGTGCTGCGACATTTCCATCGCCGCCGAGGATGCGCATATCGGCAACCTGGGCCAGGTGGGCGGCATCGCCGGCATCACCCTGATCCGCCTCTATGCCCACCTCATCGGCTACAAGCGCACGCGCGAGATGATGGTGACCGGACGCACCTACAGCGGGCGCGAGGCTGCGCTCATCGGACTGGTGAACCGCGCCGTGCCGCGCGAGGCCCTCGCCGACGAGGTCATGAACGAAGCCCGCCGCATCGCCCTGCTGCCGATCGACGGCATCGTCTCGGGCAAGGCGTACAGCCATCTCGTGTGGGAGGCGATGGGCATGGGGCAGGCGTTCACCGAGCTCTACCTCGGTCACACGCTCGGGCTCAAGCTGCGTTTCGAGGACGGCGACTTCGCCTTCTTCAAGGAAGTGCGCCGCAATGGCGCGAGCGCGGCCGTGGCCCGCCGGCGCGAGCTGTACGAGCCGCTCGGGGGCTTCGGCCCGGATGCCGAGATTCCCATCGTCCCCGAGCGCGGCGCCGCCGGCTAGGCTGATCCAATGTCGGGCGCGGAACACGAGGCCGCACGCCCGCTCGCGGGCGTGCGCGTCATCGACTTCACCCATCACGCCGCCGGGCCGATGTGCACCATGCTGCTCGCCGACTACGGCGCCGAGGTGATCAAGATCGAGCCGCCGGAGGGTGAAGCCTTTCGCACCTCCGGCACCGTGCGGGTCGACGGCGAGCACGTGGGCTTCATCGCGCTCAATCGCAACAAGAAGAGCGTCGTCCTCGACTTGAAAAGCCGCGCCGGACGCGACGCCGTGCTGCGCCTCATCGCGGGTGCGCACGTCGTGGTGGAGAACTTCCGCCCGGGCGCCATGGCCCGTCTCGGGCTCGATTACGACAGCCTGCTCAACGTGAACCCGAGCCTCGTCTATTGCGCGCTGTCGGCTTTCGGCTCCCGCGGTGTCTATCGCGACAAGCAGGGGCTGGACGTGGTACTGCAAGCGATGTCGGGGCTCATGAGCATCACGGGTGAGCCCGATCGCGGGCCGCTGCCCGCCGGCGCGCCGGTCGCCGATGTTTCCTCGGGCGTGTTCGGCGCGCTGGGCATCGTGCTCGCGATACTCGAGAACAGGCGCACGGGCCGGCCGCAAAAGGTCGACATCGCGATGCTCGACTGCATGATCTCGCTGCTCAACCTGCGCTTTCAACAGGTTTTCGCCACCGGCGAAGCGTTGCCGCGGCTGGGTGCGGCGCATCCCCAGGCAAGCCCGTGGGATGTCTATCACGCCGCCGATGGCGCGTTCGTGATCGCGGCGACGCGCGATGAGTACTGGCGCACTATGTGCGCGGGGCTGGGCAAGCCGCAATGGGCGCTCGATCCGCGCTTCGCGACCATCAAGGCACGCGTCGCCCATCGCGCCGAGGTGAACGCCATGCTTGCCGCGCTCTTTCGGCAAGAACCCCGAGCGCACTGGCTGCAGCTGCTCGATCGCGCGCAAGTGCCCAACGGTCCGGTGAACACGCTGGCCGAGGTGATGACCGACGAGCAGTTGCGGCACAATGGCACCATCGCCACCATGGCGCTTGCAAGCGGGCGGGTCGTGCCGACCATCGCCGCGCCGATCCGCATCAACGGCCGGCAGGCGATTCGGCGTGGGCCGCCCGCGCTCGGCGCGGACACCGCGCGCGAGCTGGCGCAAGCGGGCGACGCCGGCGTGCGCCCACGGGCGCTCGAATGACTGCCGAGATCGACATGAACGCCCGTCGAATCGACGCGCGCGCCGAAAGCCGCGGCCGCGCCTTGCCGCTCGCCGACATCGTGGTTATCGACTTGACCCACGTGATCGCCGGTCCCTTCGCCGCGATGGCGCTGGCCGATCTGGGCGCGACGGTCTTGAAGATCGAAACCCCCGGACGCGGCGACACCGCGCGCGGCACGCCCCCGCATGACGGGGGCATCAGCCACTTCTTCGCGGCGGTCAACCGCAACAAGCTGAGCGTCGCGCTGAATCTCAAGGAAGCGCGGGGCAAGGCGCTGCTCACGCAGCTCGTGACCCAGGCCGACGTCGTCCTGCACAATTTTCGGCCGGGAGTGATGGAGTCGCTCGGCCTGGGCTACGACGCGCTGGCCAAGCTCAAGGCCGACCTGGTCTACTGCGCCATCAGCGGCTTCGGCCAGGACGGCCCGTTGCGCGACAAGCCCGCGTTCGACGGCGTGATCCAGGCGATGTCGGGGCTCATGTCGCTCACCGGCGAAGCGGGTCGCGCCCCCGTGCGCGCCGGGCTCTCGGTGGGCGATTACATTCCGGGTCTGTACGCCGCGATGGCGATCGTCGCCGCGTTGCGCGATCGCGACCGCAGCGGCGCCGGCCAGTACATCGACGTCAGCAACTTCGACTGCCTGTTCAACATCATGGGGTATTACATCCCCTATTACGAGCTGACCGGCAAGGTGCCCGAGCGCAACGGCGGCGCGCATCCGACCGTGGTGCCGATGGGCGGCTTCCCGACCAAGGACGGTCACATCGTGGTGGCGGCGTTCAACCAGGGCTTCTGGCGCAATCTCTGCCATGCGCTGGACAAGCGGGAATGGCTGGACGATCCGAGATTCGCGCGCCTGTCGACGCGCGCGAAGCACAGCGCGATCCTGTTCGAAGCGCTCAGCGACGCTCTCAGGCAAAAGACGACCGCGCAATGGGAGCGCATTTTCGAGCAGTTCGACGTGCCGAGCGGCCCGGTGCTCGATGTCGCCGACCTGGTCGAGCACCCGCAGGTGAAACACCGGGAGCTGCTCGCCGCGATGGGACGCGGCGGGATGCATGCGCCGGCACGGCCCGTCAAGTACCGCGGTTTCGATCAAGCGGTGCGGCTCGCACCACCGCACCTGGGCGAGGACACGGTCGCAGTCCTGCGCAAGTTCGGCTGCCTGGAGGATGGCGCCGAGATCGAGCGCCTGGTGCAGACCGGGGTGATCGAGGATCCGGCCTACCGGGCCGAAGGCGATTCGGCAGCAGCGGGCGAGGAAGCCTGATCGCGCCCGCGCCGATCCGACAACATGCTACGAGGAGGTTCCGTGTCACGGCTGGTCGTTGCTTCACTGTGTGTCATCGGCTCCGGTCTCGCCGCCGCGCAAGGCGAGTATCCCAACAAGCCCATCCGGCTGGTGATCGGCTACGCCGCGGGCGGGCCGACCGATGCGGTCGGGCGCTTGTATGCGGGCAAGCTCTCGGAATACCTGGGCACGCAGATCATCGTCGACAACCGCGCCGGCGCGGCAGGGATCATCGGCACCGATATCGTCGCCAAAGCGAAGCCCGACGGCTATACCCTGCTGCTGGGCGTGATCAGCACCCACGGCTTGCATCCGGCGCACGGGCGCAAGCTGCCCTACGACGCGGTGCGCGATTTCGTACCAGTAGCGCTCGCCGTCAACGTGCCCATGGTGCTGGTGGTGAATCCCAAGATCCTGCCGGTCACCGACGTGAAAGGCCTGATCGAAGCGTTGAAAGCCAATCCGGGCAAGCATCGCTTCGGATCCTCGGGCAACGGCGGCATCAGCCACATGTGTTTCGAGCTCTTCAAGCAGCGCGCCGGCATCAAGGAGTTCATACACGTGCCCTACAAGGGCACCGGGCCGGCGGTCACCGATCTCATGGCCGGCAACATCGGTGCGGTTTGCGAGGGTGTCGGCGGTGCGGCGGGCCACGTGCGCAGCGGCACGGTGCGCGGCATCGCGACCGCCGCGCTCAAGCGCGCCCAAGCGCTGCCGGAGCTGCCGACGGTGTCCGAGACCGGGCTGCCCGGCTTCGAGGCGTACACGTGGAACATGTTCTTCGCCCCCGCGCAGACGCCACGCTCGATCGTCGAGCGCTTGAATCGCGAGATCAATCGCGCCGCCCGCGATCCGTCGCTGCGCCCGAAGCTCGATGCGCTCGGCGTCGAGGTGGTCGATGATTCGACCCCGGCGAGCCTGAAGGACTTCGTGCCGCGCGAGATCGAGAAATGGACCGCGGTGGTGAAATCGGCGGGCGTGAAGGCGCAGGAGTAGGCGGCGAGCGCCGGTCGCCCTCGTGGCAGGGACCACGGCAACACGTTCGTAATCCGGCCGCTCGCGCGCGGCATCGGCTCCGGCATGCGACCAGCGCCGCGACCCGCGCTATCTTCGGCATACGAATCGCAACACTCGGGAGACCCATGAAGCTCATGCACCCACTCGGCCTTGCGCTAATCGCGGCAAGCAGTGTTCTTGTCGCCGGCACGGCGCACGCCCAGGACTTCCCCTCGAAACCGATCCGCCTGATCGCGCCCTATGCCAGCGGCGGCGGCAACGACCTCATGGCCCGAACGGTGGCCGAAGGCATGGCCAAGATCTTGAAGCGCCCGGTGATCGTCGAGAATCGGGCCGGCGCCGGCGGATCGGTCGGCATTCTTTCAGTCGCGAAAGCCGAGCCCGATGGCCATGCGATCGTCATGGGCGGCATCGGCTCGATGGTGCTGCGCGCGGCAGTCCAAGGCAGCAAGATGCCGTTCGACCCGCACAAGGATCTCGCACCCGTCGCGCTGATCGCCTCTGCCTCGCCGGTGCTGGTAGCCAGCCGCAGCATCAATGCGTCGTCGCTCTCGGAGCTGGTGGCCCTCGCCAAGTCCCAAACGCTGTCGTACGGCAGCGCGGGCGTGGGCAGTGCCATGCACCTCACCGGCGAGCTCATGCAGCAGGTGGCGGGCATCGAGCTGTTGCACGTCCCGCACCAGGGCCAGGGTCCCGCCTTGACAGCCTTGCTCGGCGGCCACATCAACTTCGTCTTCACGGACGTGTCGCTCGCGCTGCGGCACGTCGCCAGCGAGCGGCTGCGGATGCTCGCCATCGCCGGACGTACGCGGGCGCCGCAGCTTCCCGCTATTCCGACCACGGCCGAGTCGGGGCTGGCTGGCCTGGTGATGGAGAACTGGTACGCGCTGTACGCACCCAAAGACACGCCGAAGCCCGTGCTCGCCAAGCTCACCGGCGCGGCGATTGCCGCCATCCAGTTGCCGGAGATCGCCCAGGTCATCGAGAAATCCACTGCGCTCGTTCCCATCGGCGCCGACGGCGATGCCGTGCGGGTGCGGATGGCCGAAGACACGGCGCGCTGGACGCCCGTGGTGCGAAAGGCGAACATCACGCAGTGATCGGCATCTCCCGTGCCGCCCCGATGCGAGCGGCTTCGTGCAAGATGGGCCCCGCCCTGCGTGTGCGAGCCCAGGGTCGCTAGCCGATGCTTGTTCGTTCGGCAAACGCGCCCACGGACGATATCCTTGCCGGCAGGGCCTCGAGATCATTCGACCGCACTTGAGACGCACACATCCACCGGGTGAAGGAAGGAAAGCACGATGACATTCATCAACGACTTCCCGGACCAGATGCGAATCTGGAATTTCCGGCTGCTGGCGCACCACGAGCTCAACGGCTTCGGCAGCTTGGGTGAAGGCATGTCGATCCAGGTCGCGCGCGACGGGCGCCGCATTCTATGGCTGGCGCACTGGGGCGCGCCGAAGAATTTCACCGGCGTCGACGTGTCGGACCCACGCAAGCCCCAGGTCATCATCCAGACCGAGCTGCCGCAAGCGCAGATGCGCTCCAACTCGCTGGAGGTGAGCGGCGAGATCATGGCGGTCGCCTACCAGACCGACAAGCGCGGCGAGAAACCGGCCGGCTTCGATCTGTTCGATATCGCCGCGCCGGAACGTCCGCGCCTGATCTCGCATTTCGATGCCTCGGGAGCGCACTCGCGCGGCGTCCACCAACTGTGGTTCTGCGACGGGTGCTACGTACACATGGCTTCCGGCGCGCCGGACTACGTGCCGCGCAATCCGCGCGACGATCAGTGCTACCGCATCATCGACGTGCGCAACGCCTCCAAGCCCGTGGAAGTCGGCCGCTGGTGGCTGCCGGGCACCGCCGAGGGCGACAGCGAACCCGCGCCGGAGCGCCATCCGCCGGAGCTGGTCGGGCGCATGAGCGGCTTCCGCGCGCACAACACCAACGTGTACCCGGAGCGGCCGGATCGCGCCTATGTCGGCTACATCGACGCTGGCATGATCATCCTCGACATCGGCGACATGTCGGCGCCGCGCATGGTCTCGCGCTGGGACAATTCCCCGCCGTTTCACGGCTTCACCCACACGGTGCTGCCGCTGTTCAAGCGCAATCTCCTGATCGTGACCGACGAGACGACCACGCAGGACGGCTCGGACCTGCCCAAGCTCATGTGGGTGCTGGACGGCCGCGACGAGCGCAACCCGGTACCGATCGCGACCTTGCCGGCGCCGTCCGCCGATGCGCTGCGCCTGCCGGGCAGACGGGTCGGTGCCCACAACATCCACGAGAACACGCCGGGGCCGTACACGTGGAAGTCCGATCAGGTCATCCTCGGCACGTTCTTCAATGCGGGCTTGCGCGCCTTCGACATCTCGAACCCTTATCAGCCGAAGGAAATCGGTTATTTCGTGCCACCCGCCTCGCCGCAATCGCCGACCGGGTTCACGTCGATCAACGACGTGCTGGTCGATGAGCGCCAGGTCGTGTACAGCGTCGATCGCGAGCGCGGCGGCTTGTTCGTGCTGGAGATGGCATTCTGAGCGTGCCCGCAGCCTCGGCTGGCGCAGCCGCCGATCCCATGTTCGGGCGCCGTCTCAGGCACCCGGGCGGCGCGCGCATGCCGGTCATCGTGGTGACCGGCTTTCTCGGCGCCGGGAAGACCTCGCTCATTCGTTCCCTGCTCGAATCGCCGCAAGGGGCGGGCACGGCGATCATCGTCAACGAGCTCGGCGAAATCGGCATCGACCAGGCGCTACTGCGACCGGGCAGCGACGAGACCATCCTGCTCGGCAACGGCTGCTTGTGCTGCCGCATGGCGAACGATCTGCGGGAGACGTGCGCCACACTGCTGCGCGAACGCGCGCAAGGCAGCGTCCCCCCGTTCGAGCGCATCATCGTCGAGACGAGCGGGCTCGCGGAGCCGACGCCGATACTGCAAACGTTCATCGCCGAGCGCGCGCTGCGCGACGACTTTCACCTGCGCGGCATGGTCGCCGTGGTCGACGCGGCGAGCTTCGAGAGCACGCTCGCGCGTTTCCCCGAGTGCCTGCGCCAAGTCGCGCTCGCGGATCGGATCGTGGTCAGCAAGACCGACCTGATCGCGCCCGATGCGCTCGCCCACGTGCTCGCCAAGCTGCATGAGCTGAATCCCGCCGCTCGCGCCGGTGTCGCCGTCGAGGGCCGGATCGCGCCGAAATTCGTGCTTGAGTTCGAGCCCTCACCGCCGCGTTTCGCCCCGGCCGCCGGCCCCAGGCACCCGAGCGGGATCGAGACCTTCGCCCTGGTGCTCGATGCGCCGGTGCAGTGGTCTGGATTGTCCCAGGCGCTCACGACCCTGATCGCGTTGCGCGGACCCGATTTGTTGCGCGTCAAAGGGCTGGTCAACGTGCAGGGCTGTCCCGGTCCGGTCGTCCTGCACCTCGTGCAGCACCTCGTCCATCCCCCGGTCGAGCTGCAAGCCTGGCCCGACGCCGATCGGCGCTCGCGCCTGGTCTTCATCGTGCGAGACATGACGGCGTCCACGGTGCGCAACGTGATCGTCGCCGTCCAGGAAGCCGTTTCCCGCTAGGGCGTGCGCCGAAGACTCGGCTGTCCTGGGATACTCGGCGGCCGCTCGCGGGCAATCACTCGGGTTTGATTCCGGCCGCGCCGACTACCTTGCGCCATTGCGCGACTTCCCTCACGAGCAGCGCCGCGAATTCGGCCGCCGAGCGATGCTCGACTTCCATGCCATGCTTGAGAAAGCGCTCCTTGGCATCGGCCTCGTGCAACACCGCGCGTAGCTCGTCATCGAGCCGGCGCACGATGGCGCTCGGGGTCCGACCCGTGGTGAGCATCCCGAACCATCCCGCCACCTCGAAGCCGGGAAGCCCGCCCTCGATGAAGGTGGGAATCTCCGGTGCCGTGCTGGGGCGCTTGGCCGTGGACACCGCCAATGCTTTGAGCTTGCCGCTGCGCACCTGCGGTGCGACCGTCGGCATGGTGCCGAAGAAGGCGACCACGCGCCCCGCGAGCAGGTCCGGCATGAGCGCGCCGCCGCCCTTGTACGGCACATGCGTCATGTCCACGCCGGCGGCACTCTTGAACAGCTCCGCCGCGAGATGGGTCAAGGCGCCGGTGCCCGTCGATGCGTAGCTCAATTGACCCGGACGCGCCTTGGCCCAGGCGATGAACTCCCTGAGATTGTTGGCCGGAATCGCGGCGGTGATGACCATGACGTAAAAACTGCTGCCGAGGATCCCCACGGGCGCCAGATCGCGCTGGGTGTCGTAGGGCATCTGCTTGCGCAAGCTCGGATTCACCGCAAAGCCGGCGGGGACCACCAACAGCGTATGCCCGTCGGGAAGCGCCCGCGCGACGATTTCCGACCCGACGATGGCATTCGCGCCCGGACGATTGTCGACCACCACCGCCTGGCCCAAGCGCTCGGCCAGCTTGTCGGCGACGATGCGCCCGATGATATCGACCGTGCCGCCGGGTGCGAAGGGCACGACCATCCGCATGGGCCGGTTCGGATAGGAAGCCGGCACATCGGCCGCGCCCGCCGCGCCCATGCCGATCCACAGCGCAACGACGGCGACGATTGTGTTTACTTGCCTGCGAGGCATGCCTGGCTCCGTGCTGACCAAATCGCGCGCGCGATCGCCTCGGCCAAGGCGCGAGCAAGCTTCGGGTCAATCGTCAAGCGCCGGCCGGTGCGCGATCATATCGATTCGCCGCGGCGGCCGCGCGCAACGTTCCCACCCGATCGATGGTAGCGCGCCCTGACACGGGCGGTAAAGAACGGCATACTGTGCTGCGACAACGACACCAGCGTCCACGTGTAGGGAGAGAGCAGAAATGACGTGCCTCAAGGGCGCAGAGATCATCGTCGATTACCTGGTCAAGGAGCGCATCCCCTATCTCATCGGCCTGTGCGGGCATGGCGACGTGGGACTCATGGACGCCGCGCTCGATCGCCAGGACAAGATCAAGACCGTATCGACCCACAACGAGCAGATCGCCGGCTTCATGGCCGACGCCTACTTCCGTGTCAGCGGGCAGCCCGTGGCGACCTTCACCTCCTGCGGTCCCGGCTCGGTCAACATCCAGATGGCGATCGCATGCGCGTTGTTCGATGCTTCACCCCTGCTCGCGATCACCGGCAACGTGCCGACGCAACAGTTCAACCGCGGGCCCTTCCAGGAATTCGGCCATCACTACCAGGCCGATTTCGTCTCGGCGATGCGGCCCTACGTGAAGCGCAGCTTCCAGGCCACGCGCGCCGACATGCTGCCCGACATGATGCGCGACGCGTATCGAACGATGGTCACCGGACGGCCCGGTCCGGTGCATCTCGATATCCCGTTCAACGTCTTCACCGAAAGCGCCGAGGTGTCCGTGCCCGAGCCCGGCGAGTGGCACGGCGGGCTCGGCGTGCGCTCGCAGGGCGAGCCCGCGAGCGTCGCGCGGGCGCTCGAGCTGCTGTCGGCCGCCGAACGCCCGCTGGTGCTGGCCGGCTACGGCTGCACGCTCTCAGGGGCAGGCGCGGCACTGGTCCAACTCGCCGAACGCCTGCGCCTGCCGGTGGCGACCACGCCGCAAGGCAGGGGCGCATTCGACGAAGCTCACCCGCTGAGCGTCGGCCCGACGGGGCGCGACGGCGTCTACGCGGCCAACCGCGCCGCCCGCGCGTGCGACGTCCTGCTCGCGCTCGGTACCCGCTTCGGCGATCGCAGCACCAGCAGCTGGGAGCCTGGGATCACGCATCGAATTCCGCCGACGCGCTTGATTCATGTCGATCACGACCCGGCGCAGCTCGGCAAGAACTATCCGACCAGCGTCGGCATCGCGGGCGACGTCCGCCTGGTGCTCGCGCAGTTGCTCGACCAGGCGCTGTGCGCGAACCCCAAGGCGTTGCCGCAAGACAGCGGCTGGCTCGCGTCGATCGAGCGCTGGAAGCGCGCCTGGGCGGATGCCTTGGCGACGACCTCGGGCTCGCAGACCTATCCGATCCATCCCGACCGGCTGATGCGCGAGCTGAGCCGCGCGCTGTCCGACGACACGATCCTCGTCTCCGATATCGGCGCCCACCATAGCTGGATGGTGCAGCAGTGCCGTATTCCGCCGCGGGGACGGCTGCTGCAATCCGGCGGGTTCGCCGCCATGGGATTCGGCGTGGGCGGCGCCTTGGGCGCGCAGCTCGCCGCACCCGATCGCGGCGTGGTGGCGGTGGTCGGCGATGGCGGCTTCCTGATGCACGCGAGCGCTGTCGCCACCGCGGTCGAATACGAGCTGCCGGTGGTATGGGTGGTGTGGAACAACATGGGATTCGTCTCGATTCGCGATCTGCAGGCCGGATTCTTCGGCCCCGAGCGCGAATTCGCGACCCGGTTTCGTTCCGCCCGCAGCGGCAAGCTCATCTCCACCGACTTCGCCAAGCTGGGCGAAGCGATGGGCGCGCAAGGCATTCGCATCGAGCGCGCGGCCGAGCTCGGAGACGTCATCGCAGCAGCGCTCGCCGCGCGCCGGCCGACCGTCATCGATGTCGCTGTGCAAGCCGACGTGCGCCGGCGCACGGCGGGCGGATGGAGCATGCCGCCGCTGGCGACCGCCGCGCCGAACTTCGATCCCGATCCGCTTGGCGTCGAGCCGGCGCCGCCGGCGCGCTAGCCCGGATGTTTTTCGCCGGCGTAAGCACATCATCGCTCGCCGCCTCGGGTGAGCCCATGGAGGATACTGCACCATGCCATTGCCATTGCGTATCGCCGTATTGTCGATTGTCTCGGTCGGCGCGGCCTCGGCGCAGAGCTTTCCGTCCAAGCCCGTATCCCTGGTGGTGCCCTTCGCCGCCGGCGGCTCGACCGATGTAGTCGCACGCACCCTCGGCCAGCGCCTGAGCGAGATCTGGGGACAACCCGTCATCGTCTTGAACCGTGTCGGCGCCGGCGGGCGCATGGGTACCGAGTTCGCCGCGCGCGCCGCGCCCGATGGCCATACGCTGCTGTTCGGCACCACCGCCTTGGCGATCAATCCGGCGCTCTACGCGAAGATGAACTACGACGTGCTCGTCGACCTCGTGCCCATCAGCAAGCTCTCGACCACGCCCAACCTGCTCGCGGTGCATCCCTCCGTACCCGCGAAGACGGTGCGAGAGCTCATTGCGCTCGCCCGCTCCAAGCCCGGCGTGTTGCACTCCGCTTCCGGCGGCACCGCGAGCTCCAACCATCTCGGGCTGCTGCTGTTCAACACCATGGCGGGCGTCGACATCGCGCATGTTCCCTACAAGGGCGCGACCGCGGCAACGCTGGATGTCGCGGGCGGACACGTCGATATGACCTTCACGCCGCTGATCTCGGGCCTGGGGCTGGCTCAGTCCGGCAAGGTGCGTGCTCTGGCGGTGACCAGCGCCACGCGCTCGCCCGTATTGCCGCAGGTTCCGACCATCAGCGAAGCGGGCGTCGCGGGCTACGAGCTGTCGTCATGGGTCGGCGTACTCGCCCCGCGCGGCACCGCTCGCGGCCTGGTCGAGCGCATTCATGGCGCGGCGCTGTCCAGCCTGCAAGCGCCCAAGGTCAAGGCCGTGATGGCGGAAAACGGCGCCAACCTGATCGGCAACAGCGCCGAGGAGTTCGCGCGCGAGCTCAAGGCCGAAATCGCCAAGTGGACCAAGGTCGCGCAAGCCGCCGGCATCAAGTTGGAATGAGCGCTCACAGCGTGAGCTTGGCACGCTGCGGCAAGCCCCTGCGCGGCAGCGACACCACGAAGCTCGTGTAGCCCTCCGCGTCGCTTGCCGCTTGCAGGCTGGCGCCGTGGGCTTCGGCGAGCTGCTTGGCGATGTACAGCCCGAGCCCCAGGCCGCCCGCGCCCGGCTTGGCCGACTTGAACGGCTCGAACAGCGTATGCATGTGCTCCGGCGCGATCGTGCCCCGGTTGCGAACTTCGACGAGAAGGCGATCGGGTTCCGAGCCATCGAGGCTGACCGACACCGGGCTCGACCGATCGCCATGCTGGAGCGCATTGCCCACCAGGTTGGAAAAAACCTGGGACAGACGGTCGGCGTCGAAGGCCGCCGTGGTATCACCGCGAGAGTGCAGCGTAACGCGGCCCTGGTTGCGCGGGCCGACCAGCTCATCGAGTATGGGCGCGAGCACGCGTGCAAGGTCGAGCTCGCTCGTATTGAGCGCGAGCCCGCCGGATCGGATGCGGGCGAGATCGAGCAATTGCTCGATCATCCGCGCCATGCGTTTCGCGCTGCCGCGGATGCGTTCGCCCAAAGCGATGACGTTCGGATCGGTGGATTGGCGGACGAGCAGCTCGGCGCTAAGTGCGATGGCATGCAGCGGATTGCGCAGGTCGTGGCCGAGCACGGCACCGAACATTTCGTTCAGCCTGAGCGCGTTCTTAAGCTCCAGGAGCTGCTCCGAGAGCCGGCGCCGCTGGGCGAACAGCTCCACGAATACATCCACCTTGCTCCTCAAGATGCGCGGGTCGAAGGGCTTGTGGAGAAAGTCGACGGCGCCTGCCTCGTAGCCCTTGAACGTGCGCATGGGGTCCTGCGATGCGGCAGTCATGAATATGATCGGCACGCCGCGGCTACGCTCGACGCCGCGCATCAGCTCGGCGAGCTCGAAACCGTCCATGCCGGGCATGCGCACATCGATGAGCGCGAGCGCCACCTCGTGGCGCAGCAGCAGCTCGAGCGCCTCGGTACCCGACCCGGCCTCGAGCAGGCGCAATCCGGGCCGCGCGATCGCGCTCGCGACCGCAGCGATGTTCTGCGCGATGTCGTCCACGACGAGGACGTTGATGGTGTCTGCGGGGTCTGTCATCACGGCCTGACGAAGCGAGCGAGCTCGGTTGCCATCTCGGACAGCGCCAGTATACGGTCGGCCCCCGCGTATCGAAGGGCGCTTTCGGGCATCACCGGCGAGACCGAGGTTGACGGCTGTTGCACCCACGCCAAACCGCCTGCGCGGCGGATCGCGTCGAGACCGCGCGCGCCGTCTTCGTTGGCTCCCGTCAGCACGATACCGAGCAGCGCTTCGCGGTAGGCGTACGCGGCCGACTCGAACAGCACATCGATCGAGGGCCGGCAGAAGTTGACCGGCTCGTCGACCGACAACGCCAAGGTGCGAGCGGGCTCGACCAGCAGGTGATAGCCCGGCGGCGCGACGTACACCGTTCCCGGCACGACGCTGTCCTTGTCGAACGCCTCGCGCACCGGCAGCGCGCAGTGCGGCGCCAGCACCTCGACGAGCAAGCCCTCGTTGCTGGCGGGAATGTGCATGACGAGCAGCAGCGCGGGCACGAAGCTCGGCGGCAGCGCTTGCAGCAGCAGCGTCAGCGCATCGATACCGCCGCTGGAGGCGCCCACCGCGACCGCTTCGATCGAGCGCCCTGCGTGCATCGGTTGCTTCGCACTCATCGCTTTCGGTACAGGCGCTGGCGCCCCGGCAGCTCCTCGAGGCTCGCGGCGAGCGCACTGAAACGCAGGCTTTCACGGCTGCCGAGCCCGAGGTAGCCGCGGTGGACCAGGGCCTCGTGAAACACGCCCAGCGCCCGATTCTGCAACTCGCGATCGAAATAGATCAGGACGTTGCGGCACGACACGAAGTGCACCTCCGAGAATACGGCATCGGTGGCGAGACTGTGGTCGGCATACAGGACACGCTGGCGTAGCGAGCGGTCGAATATCGCACTGCCGTAGGCGGCGTGGTAGTAGTCGCTGAGCGAGCGCGTACCGCCGGCGGCGAGGTAGCTCGCGCTGAACTGGGCCATCCTGGCGATCGGATAGACGCCCGCCTTCGCCACGCCGAGCGCTTTCGGATTGATGTCGGTCGCGTAGATGAGCGAGCGATCCAGCACGTCCTCCTCGTCCAGGACGATCGCGAGCGAGATCACCTCCTCACCCGTGCTACAGCCCGCGATCCACAGCTTCACCGAAGGATAGGTCCGCAGGAACGGCACCACTTCGGCGCGCAGCGCGCGAAAGTAGTCGGGATCGCGAAACATCTCACTCACCTGCACGGTGAAATACTCCAGGGTCTGCGCGAACACCTCCGGCTCGTGCAGTATCCGATCCTGTAGCTGCGAGACGCTGCGGCAGCCGAAGCGTTGCATCGCCTGGCTCACCCGCCGCCTTAGCGATGCGAGGGCATAATGACGGAAGTCGTGCTGGTAACGGTGATAGATCGCATCCAGCAAGAGCTTCAGCTCGTGGTCGAACGCGTCCTCGCGCGCGTGCTGCGTCATTTCTTCATCCACACCCGGCACAGCGACAGCAGCCGGTCGAGGTCGAACGGCTTGGAGATGTAGTCGTTGGCGCCTGCATCCAGGCAGGCGCGGCGATCCTCGGGCATGGCCTTGGCCGTGAGCGCGATGATCGGCACCGCGCTTGCCGCCGAGCCCCGAATCGCCCGGATCGCGGCCAAACCGTCCATCTCCGGCATCATGATGTCCATCAGCACCAGATCCGGCGGCTCGGCGTCGGTGGCGAGCGCGAGCGCCTCGCGCCCATTGCGCGCGATCTTGAGCTTCGCTCCCAAGGGCTCGATCACGCTCGACAGGGCGTAGACGTTACGCACGTCGTCTTCGGCGAGCAGAATCGTGCGCCCCTCGAAAGCGGCGTCGCGCTCGCGTGCCTGGCGCAGGAGCTTCTGCTGGTCGGGCGGCAATTGCGCCTCGACGCGGTGCAAGAACAGGCTCACCTCGTCGAGCAGACGCTCGGGGGAGCGGGCGCCCTTGACGATGATCGATCGCGAATATCGGCGCAGGCGCGCTTCGTCTTGCGGCGTCAGCACCCGCCCGGTATAGACGATGACCGGGGGCGATGCGAATTTCTCCCCGGCGCTCATGCGCTCCAGGATCTCGAATCCGCTCGCATCCGGCAGCGCGAGATCCATCACGATGCAGTCGAAGGCTTCGGCGGCGAGCTTTTCCAGCGCTTGCGCGCCCGTCGCAGCCAGCTCGATCTCGAGGTCGTCGGCCTGCAACAGCACTGCGATGCTGTTGGCGAGCGCGGCATCGTCTTCGACGATCAGGAGCTTGCGCGCGCCCTTGCCCGAACGCGCCTCCAGAGCCGCCACCGCCTGCAGCAGCCGATCCCGCGCGACCGGCTTCAGGGTGTAGCCGACGGCGCCCAGCTCGAGCGCCGGCTGGGTGTGGTCCTCGACCGAGATCATGTGCACCGGGATGTGCCGCGTCAGCGGATCGCGCTTCAACCGCTCCAGGACTGCGAGGCCCGAGTGGTCTGGAAGACCGACGTCGAGCACGATGCCGGAGGGCTCCAGCTCATGCGCGAGCTTGAGCGCTTCGGCGCCGGAGCTGGTGTGAACGCAATCCAGATCGAGGTCGTGCGCGACGCCGTACAGGATGCCGGCGAACTTGGGATCGTCCTCGACCACCAGGATCACGCGCTCGCGGCTGCGCGCGGCGCGATCGTCGTCGATATGGGCCGGGACCTCGGACGGCGGCAGCACGGCTCGGGGCGCCCGCGCCGAATGCTGCCCGGATAGCGCCAGCGGCCAATCGAGGCCGGCGGGTGCCGGCGGTGGTGACGCTGGGGTCGCGCGTCGCGTGCTCTCGACTGTCACCTCGGGCGGCACGACCAGCGTGAACGTGCTGCCCACGCCCACCTTGCTCTGAACGCGAATGGCGCCGCCCAGCAGCCGCGCCAGCTCGCGCGAAATCGACAGCCCCAAGCCCGTGCCGCCGTATTTGCGGCTGGTGGTGCCGTCGGCCTGGTGGAACGCCTCGAAGATCGCCGCCTGCTCCTCCTCGGCGATGCCGATGCCGGTATCTTCGACGGCGAAGGCGAGCATGCCGCTGGCCTCGGGTGCAACGCTCAGCGTCACCGCGCCCGCTTCGGTGAACTTGATCGCGTTCGACAGCAGGTTTCGCAGCACCTGCTCGAGGCGCCGCGCGTCGGTCGTCAAGACCGAGGCGGCTTGCGGACTCGCGGCAATCTCGAATGCGAGCCCTTTGCGTGTCGCCTGGGGAGCGAAGCCATCCCTCAGGCGCTCGAGAATCTGCGCGAGCGCTACCGGCTCGGGCTGGATGTCGGCGTGGCCGGCTTCGATCTTGGACAGATCCAGGATATCGTTGATGAGCGCGAGCAGATCCTGGTTCGCGGTCTGGATGACCCTGGCGTAATTGACCTGCTGCTCGGACAGATTGCCGCTCTTGTTGTCCGCGAGCACCTGCGCCAGGATGAGCGAGCTGTTGAGCGGCGTTCGCAGCTCGTGCGACATGTTGGCCAGGAATTCGGACTTGTAGCGGCTGGCGCGCTCCAACCGGCGCGCGGAATCGCGCAAGCCGCTTTGCGCTTCCAACAACTGCTCCTTCTGGCGCTCGAGCTCGTTGGTGCGCAGCTCGAGCTGGGCGTTGATCTGCTCCAGCTCCGCCTGCTGGTTCTCCAGGCGCAGCTGCGACTCCTTGAGCGCCCGGGCATGTTCTTCCAGCTCTTCGTTGCTCGCCTTGAGCTCCTCCTGTTGGACCTGGAGCTCTTCGCTCTGCCGCTGGGTCTGCTGCAGCAGCTCGAGCACGCGTTGCCGGTACAGCGCGGAACGCAGCGCGATGCCCATCGATTCGGCGATGCGCTCGAGCAGCTCGAGCGAGGACGACAAATCGCCCGGCTGGTGCAGAAAACCGAGCTCGACGACGCCGTACGGCACGCCATCGGCCGTGAGCGCGGATACGAGGACCAGCCGCGGCGCCGCCTGCCCGAGCGCGGAGCGCACCGTGAGGTAGTCGGGCGGGACCTCGCGCAGTAGCGCCGGCTTGCCGTCGCGCGCGACTTGGCCGACGAGGCCCTCGCCCATGCGGAAACGCTCGGGCACCTCGCCGCTGAAGCCGTGGGTCGCGACACGCAGCAGCGCATCGCCTTCGATGCGATACAGCGCGCCGATCTCCGCGCGCAGATAGTGTGCGAGCGCCGCGAGCTGCGCCGAGCCGACCTGCTCCGGCGGCAGATCGCCCAGCGCGCGCCGCGACACTTCGCCGTGGCCCTCGTTGATCCAGGCGTAGCGCTGCACCTCGGCGCGCGCCTTCAACACCTGCCGCACGATGATCGCCACCACCCATATGGTGACGAAGCCGATCGAGCGATTGATTCCCGCCAGCTCGGCGACCATGCCCACCGGGGAAATCACGAAGCCGAGCAAGAGCAGGAGGCTCGCGATGCTGGCGACATAAAGCGGCAGCATGGGCTTAGTGGCGAAGACGCACACGCCCACCGGAACGATGTACAGGATCCATTCCGCCATGCCGAGCCGCGTGTAGAAATCGGTGATGAACACGCAGACCAGCAAGGCGGCGATCAACAGCAGCAGCGCAGGTTGGGTCTCGGTCTTGTTCGTCTCGGTGCTGGGGTGCATAGCGCTGCCGATAGTCGTCGGGCCGATGATCCTGCCACAATGCCAGCGCACGGCGCCCTCGCCGTGCTCCACGCGCGTCGTTCCGCCACAACAGGAAAGCGCTCCCGCAACTATCGCGCCCGCAAGCTCGGCGGGCATTCCCGGCCGGCGCACGAGCTGTGCGCCTCGTACCTGGGCAGCGACGGCGTTTCGGGTTCGGCGGTCCTCGGGGCGTCGGGACTACGCTCGGCGAGGTTTGGCGCGTGGGCTCGGCTTCCCGATCACAATGCCGCCAGCACCGGCAGATCGGTCACGAACATGCGCCCGACCGTTTGCGTGATCATCTCCGGTATCCCCGCCGCCATGGCAGCCGTTTGCGCCGTCAAGCCGCACGCCCAGAACATCGCGGTATGACCGGGCGGGGGCGCTTTCGCCTTGCCCCAATCCGGCGCCTCGATGTTGTCGATGCCGAGCGCGGCAGGATCGCCGATATGGACCGGCGCCCCGTGGCAATCGGGATGACGCGACGTGACCGCGGTCATCGCCACCACGGTCTCGTTCGGGACCACTTTCATGCCGACCACGAGCGGCCCGAAGAAAATCCCTGCCGGAGTGCATTGCCGGTTGGTGATGAACATCGCCGGCGCGGGCGCCGCGTCTTTCGACACGTGCGGCAAATCAACGCCGGCCTCTTGCAGCGGCCGCGCCAGCGATATCGAGCATCCGGTGAGAAAAGCGACGTGATCGGTGCGCCACAGCGCGTTCAGGTCAGGCACGCGTTCGGCAAAGCGGCCGTTCCTGAATATCGAATAGTCGCCGACGTCGGTCCGCAGGTCGGCGCCGGGCGCGGCGCGCTCCGGCGCGGGCGATCCAGGGTCGGTGACGTCCAACAGCGGCAGCGCAGTGCGGTTGCGCATGCAGAAGCGCATGAAATCGAAGGCGTGCTCGCGACGCACGATGATGACGTTGGCTTGGTGAAAGCCGATGGCGAGGCGCTTGGTATGGCCGCGCCAGCGTCCCGCGCGGATATGCTCGCGCACTGCGCGCGGCGTAGCGCGCTCCAGCATTGCGCGCGGCACCTCGGCGGCATCGGTGCCGCCGATGTCGAAATCCGCTTTCCTCGCACGTTCCGGCAATGCTGGCATGTCGGCTCCCTGATCGAGCGCTCAGCCCGACGCCGCTGCCGGCGACGGAGGCAACCGGGCAACGGGCGCGAGTCCGCGGCGCCGCCGAAAGCGCCGTGCCGGCGTACCGCGCCTTTCTACCACAACCTCGCTCCTAGGCGAAGGTTCCCGCTTCGATGCGCATGAGGACAGCGTAGACGCGCTCGGCTCCCGCATTCGAGCCGAGCAGCGCCAGCGGTGCGCTCGCGTGCAATGCCCGGTTCGGATGCCGCAGCCATTGCAGCGCACGGCTTCTATCGCCCAGCACGTGCTGCGCGCGCTCGATCACGGCCAGCAAGCGGACAAGGGTCCTGCGTTGGGCGCGCGAGAACATATCGTCCTGCCTGCGCCGCTCGTAGTCGGGTCCGGACAAGCCAAGGACGCGCGCCAGCTCCATGGCCGGGAGCGCGATCGCCTCGACGATCGCGCTCGTCGAACCCGCTGAGCATGAGTCGCGGCTCATCGTAAAGAGATCGGCCACCGCCGTGCGGTAGCCGAACAGGGCACTGCCGTGCCGCTGCGGCGGCCATTGCTTCGGCACTGGCGTGAGCCATCGCCCATGGTACGAAGCAGGTGTGCTGTTCACGTTTGCTTTACGGGGGGTTACGCAGGATTCGGCACCGGCTCGCGTGATCGCGAGTCGAGCCGAGTATGCGCCCCGATCTCCCCGCGCTACGCCGGCCTGAAGATATTTAACATTTCGCGGCAACGCCCCATGACGCACGGCATGACTGTGCCCCGGCGAGATTTCGCGGCGCGCCTGTCACCGATCGCAGGAAACACGCAACGAATGCTGATTTTGGGCGACAAGCGCTCCGAAATGGCGCAAAATGTATCAATGGACGTCCTGGAGTGTCTCAAGAAATACGGCCAGCGGCTCGATTCGGAGATCGCCGAGGAGACGGGCGTCGCGCTGGCGACGGTACGCGAGCGTCTTGCCGCGCTGGCAACGAGCGGCGCGGTCATCGCCTGCAAGATCACGCGCTTCGAGAATGGCAGAGCGGTCGATGCCTGCCTGTATCGGGCCTCGGGCTACTTCCCTCCGCCGGCGCCGGGCCGCAAGCCCAAACCGACCAGCTAGCAGGACGCAAGCCCGCCTGCGCTCAGCGGCGTTGCACGCCGCCGAGCTCGGCGTATCCGCGCCGCAGGAGCCTGTCGGACTTGATTTCGCGCGATGCGTTGTGCCCACAACGCCCGCAGGCAAGGCGCTCGGTGCAGACCAATATCGGGAATATTGGCAAGCCGAGCAACGCCGCATGCGGGCGTTATGGGCACAACCCGAAGGGACGGGGCGATTTTCGCGCATGGCGGTGTCGAACGACTTGCCGATAGTCTCGCCATCGGCTGCGTCGTCCTCCTCGCCCTGCGCGAAAATCCCCTCCGTCGCACACGTGAAATCAAGTCCGACAGGCTCCTAGGCTATACTGCCCGCGCCGGCCGACCGGACCTGACGAGCGTCCCGACTTGCCCATCCAGGTGCTCACCATCGCGCGTTTCGCGCTGCTGGAGGCGCTGCGCACGCGCTTGCCGCTGCTCGCCGCGGGAGCGTTCGCTTTCGTATGGGCGGGGAGCCTGTTCATCCACCAGATCGCCATCACGGAATCGGATCGAATGCAGTGGAGCTTCTACGCCGCCGGCTCGCGGCTTGCGAGCGTGGTCATGCTCGCGCTTTATATTACCAGCAGCATGGTGCGCGAATTCACCGAAAAAGGACTGGATTTGCTGCTGGCGCTCGATTTGCCGCGCTCGAATTACATCCTCGGCAAGCTCGGCGGTTTCATCGGCGTCGCCGTCCTGCTGGCGCTGCTGGCCGCGGCGCCGATGGTGTCGTCGATCCCGTTGCCTGTGTGTCTCGTCTGGGCCGCGGCACTGTTCTTCGAGCTTGCGATCGTCGCCGCGTTGAGCCTGTTCTGCATCGTCACGTTGAGTCAGGTGATGCCCGCGGTCGTCCTGGTGCTCGCGTTCTACCTGCTTGCTCGCAGCATCACCGCCGTGCGCCTGCTGTCGGAGACGGCCTTGCTCGGCGAGCTGAGCGAGGCGCGGCCGCTGCTCGCTTTCGGCGTGGATGCGCTCGCCGCGGTCGTACCGGCGCTCGACCGATTCGCGGTCACCGGCTGGATCGCCGAGCGCGCGGTGGATGCGAATGTGCTCGGCCCGATCGCTTTGCAGAGCGCGATTTTCGTCGCATTGCTGCTGGCCGCGGCGTTGTTCGATTTCTATCGCAAGGAGCTTTGATGGCGCGCGGCGCGGTGCGTCCTCGCGTTCCGCGCGCTGTCGTGGCAGGCGTCATTGTCTGTGCGCTGCTGCAAATCGTGTTCTCCCTCGCCCAGCCCAAGCCGCTCGCACGCGCCTCCGAGCTCGATCCGCCGCCTTCGGGTCCCGCGCTCGCATTGATGCAAGGTTTCGAGCCGCTACCGTTCGCCCACCTGCTCACGCTTTACTTGCAATCCTTCGACAACCAGCCCGGCATCAGCATCCCGTACCGCGATCTGAACTACGAGCGCGTGGCGCAGTGGCTGCTGACGGCATTGCGACTCGATCCTACCAGCCAGTATCCGCTGCTGATGGCGACCCAGCTCTACGCCCAGGTACCGGACCCGGCTCGCAGCCGCTACATGCTCGAGCTCGCCTACCGGCAATTCCTCGCCGATCCCAACCGGCGCTGGCGCTGGCTTGCCCATGGCGCGATCATGGCGAAGCACCGGCTGAAAGACCTGCCGCTGGCGCTGAAGTATGCCGGCGCCATTGCCGAACGCAGTCCCGAGGCGCCGGCGTGGGCGCGTCAGATGCACATCTTCCTGCTCGAAGACATGGGAGAGCTCGACAGCGCGCGCATCCTGCTGGGCGGTCTCCTGGCGGGCGGCCAGGTCAGCGATGCGCACGAGCGCATCCTGCTGCTGGAGAGCCTGGAGCGCATCAAGGCCGCTGAAAATTCGGCAGGCGCGACGAAGAAGTGACAGGCACCCCGGCCCAGGCCGGCTGGTTGAAGCCCGCTAGCGCCGGCCGACGACGCCAGGGCGCGAGCCGGTGGAACGGCATATTCGCTGCAAACACAACAGGCTGGACGCGGTGCAGGCGCCGGCTCGGCGAGCCGTCGATAGCACGGCTCGTAGGCAAGCACGCGTGCAGGGTCGCCCTCGATGCGGCAGCTACCCGAATCCGCGGCCGGCATGCTGTTTGCACA
The DNA here is from genome assembly GCA_020848435.1 of Burkholderiales bacterium. Classification (GTDB taxonomy): domain Bacteria; phylum Pseudomonadota; class Gammaproteobacteria; order Burkholderiales; family WYBJ01; genus WYBJ01. The sequence goes on from JADLAC010000031.1 coordinate 45,045, forward strand.
ACTAGTCCACACTTTGCCCGGCGTAAGGAACGCCCATCATGCGCAGATCACATCAAAGCGGCTTCACGCTGATCGAAATCGCGATCGTGCTCGTCATCATCGGGCTGCTTCTGGGCGGCGTCTTGAAAGGCCAGGAGCTGATCACCAGTGCCCGCGTACGCAACCTGATCTCGCAACAGGATGGCATCAAGGCGGCGTTCTTCGGCTTCCAGGACCGGTTCCGCGCTTACCCGGGCGACTACGCCTCGGCCAACAGCACGCTGAAATGCCCCACCGGCACCTCCTGTCTGAACGGCAACGGCAACGGCATCATCCAAGACAACGCGGTGCCGATCACCGTCGCCGGCGTGGCCTCCGAGGTGCATGAGGAAATCCTCGCCTGGATGCATCTCGCGAGCGCCGGTTTCCTCAACGGCAGCTACACCATGACTGCGGGCGATACGGCCGCGAACGACAACAACACGCCCAAGAACCCCTACAACATCTTCCTGCAGCTACGCTACGACGGCGCCTACGCGGACACCAACGCGACGCCGCCCAACAAGCACAACCTGAAGACTGGCGCGCAAGTCCCGGTCGAGATCATCTCGGAGGTGGACCGCAAGATCGACGACGGCAACGGCGTGCGCGGCGGCTTCCGTTATTCGCAGTACCAGGGCAACGCGCCGGCCGCGCCGCCCGCCCCGGCGGCCGCCTACGCGCCGTTGCAGTGCGTGGACACCACCGGCAACTGGTTCATCCCCCAGGGCGAGGTGAATTGCGGCGGAGCGAGCTTGTTCTGATCGCAGCGCCAGGCCCGCGAAAAGCCCGCCGAGCGCGGGCTTTTCATTTCCCGCCGCGCGGCCGCGCGCGCAACAGCGCCCCCTGCAGGAGCCTGATCTCGGCGGCGGCGATCGACTCTTCGCTGCCGAACAACACGACCACGTCGCCCTGCTCGATACGCGTGTCCTGCGCCGGTGCCAGCGACTTCACGCCCCGGCGGCGTATCGCAGTCACCTCGATGCCGAGCTCGGCGAGCGCCAGCTCCCCCAAGCTGCGCCCGATGCTCGGCGCGTCCGGCACGACGAAGACCGAGTGCAGCCGCGCGTGCGGCCGCTCGACCCCGTCGGCATCGGCGAGGCCCCCGCCGATGAACACGCCGCGCAGGACGTGATACCGGCTTTCGCGCGTCGCCTGCACGCGCCGCAGAACCCGCCTCACCGGCACGCCGAGCAGCATGAGCGCGTGCGAGGCCAGCATGAGCGAGCCTTCCATCACCTCGGCCACCACTTCGGAGGCGCCGGCCGCTTCGAGCCGATCGATGTAGGTATCGTCGAGGGTCCGCACCACCACGGGCAGGTCCGGGCGCAAGCTATGGACTTGCGCCAGCACGCGCAGCGAGACGTGCGGATCGTGAAAGGTGATGACCAGCGCGCGCGCACGGGTGAGTCCGGCAGCGATCAGGACTTCGCGCCGGCCGGCATCACCGTAGACGACCGTGTCGCCGGCCGCGGCCGCATCGTGGATGCGGGCCGGATCCAGGTCGAGCGCGAAATAGCCGATGCTCTCCTGGTCCAGCATACGCGCGAGATTCTGGCCGCAGCGGCCGTAACCGCAAATCACCACGTGGTTATCGACCGCCATGCTCTTGACGGCGATCTGGTGCAGCTCCATGGCGCGCGAAAGCCATTCGGCGCCGACCGTGTGACGCACGATGCGTTCGCTGTACTCGATCAGGAACGGCGCGATCAGCATCGAGAGCAGCATCGCCGCCAGGACGGGCTGCATGATCGGCGCGGGAATGATGTCCGCGGCTCCCGGCTGCGCCAGCAGCACGAATGCGAATTCGCCCACTTGCGCGAGATCGAGCCCGATCCGCAACGCGGCGCCACCGCCATTGCCGAACGCGCGGCACAGCCCGGCGATCAACGCGCCCTTGAAAACGAGCATGGCGATGAGCGCCACCAGCACCCAACCGAGGTTCCCGATCACGGCGCCCAGATCGAGACGCATGCCGATGGTGACGAAGAACAGCCCGAGCAACACATCGCGAAACGGCTTGATGTCGTCCTCGACCTGGTAGCGGTACTCGGTCTCGGAGATCAGCATGCCGGCGACGAATGCACCGAGCGCGAGCGATAACCCGGCGGCATGAGTGATGTACGCGAGCCCGAGCGTGATCAGGAGAACGTTGAGGATGAACAGCTCCGGCGAGTACTGCCGCGCGATGAGATGAAACCAGGCGCGCAGTGGCCGCTGGCCGAGGCCGAGCAGCAACGACAGCGCGACGGCGGCCTTGACGCCGGCTATGGCAAGCGCCGGCGCGAGCTCACCGGCCGGCCGCGCCAGCGCCGGCACCAGGATCAGCAACGGCACGACGGCCAGGTCCTGGAACAGCAGGATGCCGACGATCTGGCGGCCATGACCGGAATCGAGCTCGAGCCGATCGGCCAGCATCTTGATCACGATCGCGGTGGACGACATCGCCAGTGCGCCGCCCAGCAGCAAGCCCGCGCGCCAGTCCAGCGGCAGCGCGAGCGGCAACAACACCGCGGCCGCGGCGAGCGTGATGGCAACCTGCGAGGTACCCAACCCGAACACGATGCGGCGCATGCTCACCAGCCGCGGCAGGCTGAATTCGAGGCCGATGCTGAACATGAGGAACACCACGCCGAACTCGGCCAAGGCGTGCGTCTCCGGGGTATCGCGGATGAAACCGAGCGCGTGGGGACCGATCGCGATGCCTACCGCGAGGTAGCCGAGCAAGGGCGGAAGCTTCAAGCTGCGGAAGACGACCACGACCAGCACGGCAGCCGCCAGCAGGAGCAATACTGCTTGTAAGGAGGTGGTCATGAAAAAAGTTCTGACCCCGGTCCGGCCTACCGCGGTCCGGCCTGGGCTTCGAGGCTGCGAACCTCCGAGGGTAGCGCACGCCGTCCCCGGCGCAAACTGGGCTCTGTGCCTGCGCCGGCCAGCGACCAAGGCAGAAAGGGCCTTCTGCTATACTCGCCGCACCCAAGGCAGGGTCGGCTGCGCCGCAAGCCGCGCGGCCGAGCCTGCCGCTCAGCCCGCAATGGCCAACAGCACGAGCCCCCGCCCCCTCGACAGCGCCGCCGGCGAGGCGATCGCATCGGCGCGCCTGGTCCTCGACATCGAAGCGCAAGCGATCGCCGCACTCAAGCAGCACATCGGCGCGGACTTCGAGCGAGCCCTGGACATCGTGCTCAATTGCCGCGGCCGGGTCGTGGTCTGCGGCATCGGCAAGTCGGGGCATATCGCGCGCAAGATCGCATCGACGCTCGCCAGCACCGGCACCCCGGCGTTCTTCGTGCACGCCGCCGAGGCGAGCCACGGCGATCTCGGCATGATCACCCGCGAGGACGTCTTCATCGCCCTGTCCAATTCGGGCGAGAGCGCGGAGCTGCTCGTCATCGTGCCCTTGATCAAGCGCCGCGGCGCCAAGCTGATCGCATTGACCGGCAATCCGGCATCGAGCCTCGGCGGCCAAGCCGACGTGTGCCTGTACGCGGGTGCGGCCAAGGAAGCTTGCCCCCTCAACCTTGCCCCGACCGCGAGCACGACCGCCGCGCTCGCGCTGGGGGATGCTCTCGCGGTGGCGCTCATGCAAGCGCGCGGCTTTAGCGATCGGGATTTCGCCAGCTCGCACCCGGGCGGCAAGCTCGGCACGAAGCTCACGCTGGTGCGCGACGCCATGCGAACCGGGGAAGCGGTCCCCCACGTCCAGCATACGGCGTCGGTCTACGAGGCCGTCGGCGAGATGTCGCGCGGGCGCATGGGCGTGACCGCGGTGCTCGACGATTCAGGCGCGGTGACGGGCATCTTTACCGACGGCGATCTGCGCCGCACCTTGGGTCGCTTGACCGACTTTCACGGTACCCGCATCGTCGAGGTGATGACGCGCGCCCCGCGCACCATCCAGCCCGACCGGCTCGCCGCCGAGGCGGTGCAGATCATGGAACAGTACAAGGTGAACCAGCTCCTCGTGGTCGATGCCGGCCAGCGCCTGATCGGCGCGCTCAACATGCACGACCTGTTCCGCGCCAAGGTCATCTGATGTCCGCATCGCCGCCGCAGCGTTCGAGCGCACGCCGTCGATCGCAGCACGAGCTGGCCGCGCGCGCGCGCGCAATTCGCCTCGCGGTATTCGATGTCGACGGCGTCATGACCGATGGGCGTATCTATCTCGGCGCCTCGGGCGAGGAAATGAAAGCCTTCAACGTGCTCGACGGCCATGGCCTGAAGCTCTTGCGCGAGCAGGGAATCGAGGTCGCCATCCTGTCGGGAAGACGCGCCGGCTGTGTCGACCGGCGCGCCGTCGAGCTCGGCATCCGTCACGTCGTCCAAGGGGCTGGCGAGAAGCTGCCCGCGTTCCTGCAGCTCATTACGAAACTCGATGTGCAAGCGCGCGATACCTGCTACATGGGCGATGACGTGATGGATCTGCCGGTGCTCGAAGCGTGCGGCCTCGCCTTCTCGGTGCCGGATGCGCCGCACGAGGTGCGCCGGGCGGCGCATCACGTGACCCGGCGCCGCGGCGGCGAGGGCGCCGTGCGCGAGGCGTGCGAGAGGCTGCTCGAGCTGCGCGCGCGAATCGGCGCGGCCGGCCGCGGCGAGGGGTGAGTGGAACGCCTGACCGCGGCATTTCCGCTGTTGTTGATCGCCGTGCTTGCCGCGCTGTCGTTCTGGCTCGAGCGCACGGTGCAGGGCCCGAGCGCGCCGCGTGACGGCAGCGCCCGCCACGATCCCGATTACATCGTCGAGAACCTGGTGGCGATGCGCATGGGCCCGGACGGGGTGCGCGTGCACCAGTTGGAAGCCAAACGCATGCTGCACTACCCGGACGACGACACCACCCATCTCGAGCATCCGCGCCTGCTCAAGTTCGACAGCAACGCTTTGAGCATGCGCATCTCTGCCACCAGCGCGCGCGTCTCCAAGGAGGGCAAGACCGTCGACTTCATCGACGACGTGACGGCGGTGCGCATTGCGAGCGGCAACCGCAGCGAGCTCACTTTGACGACCGATTTCCTGCACGTACTCCCCGACGAGGACCTGGCGCTCACCGATCGGCCCGTCACCATCGTGGACGCGAATACCCAAGTGAGGGCCGTTGGCTTAGAATTGAACAACAAGGCGAAGACGCTGAAGCTGTTGTCGAATGTGCGCGGGTCCTATGTCTCGAAAAAGAAGACCAAGTGAGCGCTTCGCCGGCCTCGGCGCGGCGTTCGCGGTATGCGCGCTCCTGCTCGTTGGCATACCGGCGGCCCAGGCCGAACGCGCGGACCGCGACAAGCCGATCAACATCGAAGCCGACCGCGTGACCATCGATGACGCGAAGAAGGTGAGCGTGTTCGAAGGCAACGTCGTCGTCACGCAAGGCACGCTGGTGATCCGCGGCGATCGCATGGTGGTGCGCGAAGACGCGCAGGGCTTCAACCACGGCACGGCCTACGGCAACCTGGCGAACTTCCGCCAGAAACGCGACGGCGTCGACGAGTACATCGAGGGCCAGGCCGAGCGCATCGAATACGACGGCAAGGCCGAACGCTTGCAATTGTTCAATCGCGCGCAAATGAAGCGCGGCGCGGACGAAGTTCGCGGCAGCTACATCTCCTACGATCAGCCGACCGAGTTCTTCCGGGTCGTGGGGGCGCAGGAGAAGGCGGCGAGCGGCGCGGTCCCCGGACGCGTTCGGGCCGTCATCCAGCCCAAGAGCAAGGACAACAAACCGCAGGAGCAGGCGCCCCCGGTACAGCTCAAGCCTGCACCGGCGTTGAGCGACGCGGGCAGGTGATTCCCGTCGATGCGAGCCGCCACCCGCGCCAGGGTGCCTCGCGTCTCGTCTGCCGGCCGCACGCCCCGCTTATTGCCGAGACCTAGGAGCCTGTCGGGCTCAGGACACTAGATGAGCGAGCTGCGGGCCGTCAGCCTGAAGAAGCAGTACAAGTCGCGCGTCGTGGTGAAGGACGTTTCCCTCGACGTGACGAGCGGCGAGGTCATCGGTCTGCTCGGACCCAACGGCGCGGGCAAGACCACCTGCTTCTACATGATGGTCGGCCTGGTGCCGGTCGATGGCGGCGAGCTCTACCTCGACGATAGGCGGCTCACGCACATGCCGATCCACAGTCGAGCGAAGCTGGGGCTGTCGTACCTGCCGCAGGAAGCTTCGATCTTTCGCCGCATGACGGTGGCGGAGAACATCCAGGCCATCCTGGAGCTGCAGGCGCTCAGCGCCGAGCAGATCCGAGGCCAGCTCGACAGCCTGCTGAGCGACCTCAATATCCTCCAGTTGCGCGACAATCAGGCGAACGGATTGTCCGGGGGCGAGCGCCGGCGGGTCGAGATCGCGCGCACGCTCGCGGCCAACCCCCGCTTCATCCTGCTGGACGAGCCCTTCGCCGGGGTCGACCCCATCGCGGTGCTCGACATCCAGAAAATCATCGGATTTCTGAAGGGCCGAGGCATTGGTGTCGTTATAACCGACCATAATGTGCGCGAGACGCTCGGCATCTGCGATCGCGCCTATATCATCAACGAGGGCTCTGTGCTGGCGTGCGGCGAGCCGGAAGAAATCGTCTATAATGAGAGCGTTCGCAAGGTGTACCTGGGTGAGAATTTCCGCCTCTAGGACGGCCCTGGATCGGCTGGCGCCCTCCGCGCGCGACCTCGACATCGAGCCGGCGCCTTTGTCCAAATGAAACACTCCCTTCAGCTCAGACTTTCCCAGCACCTCACCCTGACGCCCCAGCTCCAGCAGTCCATACGGCTGTTGCAGCTCTCGACGCTGGAGCTCAACCAGGAGCTCGAACGGTTTCTTCAGGACAATCCGCTGCTCGAGCGCGACGAGGATACCCAGGACGGGGTGACATCCAGCCGTCTCGAATCCGAGTCCTACACCGAAGTCGATTCCGCCCCGGCACGCGAGACCGAAGAACGGGGCGCGGAGGCGGCGACTGCCGATGGCGGCGCCGCCACGCTGTCCGCCTTCGAGGACGAAAGCTACGGTTCGGGCGGGCGCGATGATGACGACGATTCGGACTATCCCCAGATCGCGTCCGCGACGCCCACGCTGCGCGAGCACCTGCTGTCGCAAACCGGCTTCACCGCGATGTCCGAGCACGATCGTATCCTGGTCGGCTTGTTGATCGATGCCTTGGACGATTCCGGCTTCATCACCCAGCCGCTGGAAGAGATCGCGCAGATGCTGCCGCCGGAGCTCGACGTGGAGCTCGAAGAGCTGTCGATCGCGCTACGCCATCTGCAAAACCTCGACCCTCCCGGGGTCGGCGCACGCAATCTGGCGGAATGCCTCGAATTGCAGTTGAAGGCGATGCCGGAAGCCACGCCCCATCGCGCCGAGGCCATCGAGACGGTGCGCCAGCACCTGGAGCTGCTGGCTGCCCGCGACTACGGCAAGCTGAAGAAGGTCTTGCGTTGCGACGACCTCACGCTGCGTGCGATCCAACGGCTCATCACCAACCTCAATCCCCGCCCGGGGGCGGCATTTGCCGGCGAGGAAGCGCGCTACATCGTTCCCGACGTGGTGGTCAAGAAGGTCAAGGGCATCTGGCTGGCGGCGCTCAACCCCGACGCCATGCCCAAGCTGCGGATCAACCGGATGTATTCGCAGATCCTCCAGCGCAATCGCGACGCCAGCGCGCAACAGCTCGCAAGCCAGCTACAAGAGGCCAAGTGGCTGATAAAGAACGTGCAGCAGCGGTTCGATACGATCTTGCGCGTGTCCCAAGCGATCGTCGACCGGCAGCGCCACTTCTTCGAGCATGGCGAGGTCGCCATGCGGCCCCTGGTGTTGCGCGAAATCGCCCAGATATTGGATTTGCACGAATCGACGGTTTCCCGAGTCACCACGCAGAAATTCATGCTCACCCCGCGCGGGATCTTCGAGCTGAAGTACTTCTTTGGCAGCCACGTCGCCACCGAAACCGGCGGCGCGTGCTCGGCGACAGCGATCCGCGCGTTGATCAAGCAGCTCGTGAGCGCCGAGAACACGAAGAAGCCGCTCTCGGACAGCCAGCTATCCGAGATTCTCGGCCAGCAGGGCATCGTGGTGGCCCGGCGCACGGTGGCGAAATATCGTGAATCGTTGCAGATCCTTCCGGTCAATCTCAGAAAATCCATCTAGTCCACCGGAGAGCGCCGCATGAACCTGCAAGTCATGGGCCATCATATCGAGGTGACACCCGCCATTCGCGACTATCTCACGTCCAAGCTCGATCGCCTCACGCGTCGTTTCGATCACATGATCGACGTCAATGTCATTCTTTCGATCGAGCGCGAGCATCGCAAGGTGGAAGCGAGCGTGCACGTGCGCGGGCGCGACCTGTTCGCCGAAAGCCAGGATACCGATATGTACGCCGCGATCGACGCCCTGATCGACAAGCTCGATCGCCAGATCGTGAAGCACAAGGAAAAGCGCGTGCAGCCTCGGGTCGACGGGTCGGTTAAACGCAGCGCCGCGGAATAATCCGGCCGGCTTCGGTTTCTCCCGCGAAACTCCTCGAGCCATGGCGCCGGCCGCCTTCGGATCACAGCCACTGCCTCCTTGCGTATAACGGCGCAATGAACCTGATCTCCAAGCTGTTGCCCGTGTCGAACGTCGTTCTCGACCTCGACGTCGCGAGCAAGAAGCGGGTATTCGAACAGGCCGGATTGCTGTTCGAGAACAACAACCAGATCGCGCGCAGCCAGGTCTTCGACAGCCTGTTTGCGCGCGAGAAGCTCGGCTCCACCGGGCTGGGCCAGGGCATTGCCATACCGCACGGACGCATCAAGGGCCTGAAGGAAGCCATCGGCGCCTTGGTGCGGCTGCGGCACGCAATCGCGTTCGACGCGCCCGACGGGCAGCCGGTGAGCCTCGTCTTCGTGCTGCTGGTCCCCGAGAAGGCGACCGACTTGCATCTGCAAGTCCTGTCGGAGCTCGCGCAGATGTTCAGCGACAAGGCGCTGCGCGAGAAGCTGCTGCAAGAAGACGACGCAGCCGACATCCACAGGCTGATCAGCGACTGGGCGCCCCATGCCGCACCTCAGCGCAGCACGGCTGTTTGAAGACAACCGGGAAAAACTCCAGCTCGAATGGATCGCCGGGCGCGCGGGGGCTGCGCATGAGATCGCGCCCGAGCGGGTATCGAGCTCGCCGGAAGGCCTCATCGGCCACTTCAACCTGATCCATCCCAACTGGATCCAGGTGCTGGGCCGCACCGAGATCGGCTATCTCGAAGAGCTGGGCCCCGCCGGGCGCGAAAAAGCGCTGGCCGAGCTCGCCGCCAGCGACATCTTCTGCTTGATCGTCACGGGCGGGGAGTCGGCGCCCGCTCCGCTGTACGACATGGCCGAGGCGAGCGACACGCCGCTGTTTGCCTCGCCGCTTCCGAGCGTGCACCTGATGTGGCTGCTGCGCTACTACCTCGCCCGCGCGCTGGCCGAGTCGACCGCCATGCACGGCGTGTTTCTCGACGTGCTCGGGATGGGCGTCCTGATCACGGGCGAATCCGGGGTAGGCAAGAGCGAGCTCGGGCTCGAGCTCATTTCGCGCGGCAGCGGACTGGTGGCCGACGACGTGGTCGAGCTCTACCGCACCGCGCCCGAGACGCTCGAGGGCCGCTGTCCGCCGTTGCTCAAGGATTTCCTCGAAGTGCGCGGCCTGGGCGTGCTCGACATCCGCACGATCTTCGGCGAGACCTCGGTGCGTCCGCGGATGAACCTGAAGCTGATCGTGCACCTGGAGAAGCCCGCCGGTCCGGACGGCGTGCGCCTCGAGCGCCTGCCGCTCGCCGCGAGCAGCCAGCGCGTGCTGGGCGTCGACGTGCGCAAGGTGACCGTGCCGGTCGCCGCGGGCCGCAACCTCGCCGTGCTGGTCGAAGCAGCCGTGCGCAACTACGTGCTGCAGTTGCGCGGCATCGACAGCACGCGCGATTTCGTCGCGCGCCACGAGCGGCACATGCGCGCTACACCCGCCGAGCCGGAAAGCAAGTGAGCGAACAGCAGCCGATGCAGCTCGTCCTGCTCACCGGCATGTCGGGCTCGGGCAAGAGCATCGCGCTGACCGCGCTCGAGGACCTCGGCTATTACTGTGTCGACAATCTTCCCGCCAAGCTCCTGCCCGAGCTGGTCGAGTATCTGCGCGAATCGACGCATCCGCACGTGGCCATCAGCATCGACGTGCGCAGCGTCGAAACCCTGCCCCTGCTGCCGCAGCATCTGCTCGTTCTGCGCCACAGCGGTATCGAGGTCCAGCTCATGTACCTCGAAGCGAGCACCGACACGCTGGTCAAACGCTATTCGGAAACCCGGCGCCGCCACCCGTTGTGCGATGGCGAGCTGACGCTGCCCGAGGCGATCGCGCGCGAACGCGAGCTGCTGGCCGAGATCGCCGCGCTCGCGCATCACATCGATACCAGCGAGCTGCGCCCGGCGCAGCTTCGCGCCTGGATTCGAGATTTCGTCAACATCGAGCGCGCCGGTCTCACCTTGCTGTTCCAGTCCTTCGCCTTCAAGAACGGCTTGCCGCTCGATGCCGACATGGTGTTCGACGTGCGCAGCCTCCCCAATCCGTTTTATGAGCCGAGCTTGCGCGCGCTGAACGGACGCGATCGAGCCGTCGTCGAATTTCTTCAAGCCGAGGCATCGGTGCGGCTGATGCTCTCCGACATTCGCGGCTTCCTCGACAATTGGCTGCCTTCGTTCGTGCGCGACAACCGCAGCTACCTCACCGTGGCCATCGGCTGCACCGGCGGCCAGCACCGCTCGGTCTACCTGGTCGAAGAGCTGGCGGCGCACTTCTCGCCGCAGATCAAGGTGCTGGTGCGCCATCGCGAGCTGGCCGAAACATGAGCGCCGAGACCCGGCGGATCGAGCTGCCGCTGTTCGCGCTCAATACCGTGCTCTATCCCGGCGGGTTGCTGCCGCTGAAGGTAACCCGTGTGCGCGAGCACCGCCGACGTCCGCGCGCGCGACGGGCGAGTCTGTCCGGATCGGTCTGCGAGCGGGTGATTTCAACTCGCTTCGAGCCGTTGGATCCACAACAGCGTCCCCGGAAGCGCGGGTGAGCGGCTGCGCGTCTCGCCCCGCCAGCGCCAGCCGTCGGCGCCCACCGCCTCGACCAGCCAGCCCTCCAGCTCGACGATGTGTCCCTGGCGCAGCTCGCCCAGGCGCTTGTCGACTTCGGCGTTCGCGCCGATCACGTGCACGTTGAGTATGCTCGTTTCGACCTGCTCGTCTGGAAGCTTGGGATCGTAAGACTGGTACAGCACCCGCCGCTCGGTCTGAGCCACATCCACTGCCTTGAGCGTGGCGGTGTCGGACAGCACGCCCCAGCCCAACGCCAGGTCGAGCGGCGCGATGCGCGCTTGCCGATCGCGCCCGTAGCGTTCGAGCGAAAGCACGCGCGCCTTGGCCTGGAAGCGGGCAAGACCCGTGAGCACGTGCGCACTGCGCTCGAACACGGGCGGCTTGCCCTCGACGGGGGTCAGCCGAGGTGGGTCGGGTGCGAGTATGCCCGGCGCTTGCCCGACGGGACGCATCGTCTCGTAGAACCACAAGCCGAGCAGGACCAGCGCGAGCGTCAACAGGTGCCGCGCGCCAGCTTTCATTCGCGCTCCAGAATACGCCGGATCGGGGCGGGCAGCGCCGCGGTACGCGCTTCCTCGATCGGCCACCAGGCGAGGCCTGGTTCGGCCACGCGCGTATCGAGCGCATCGACATCGATGCGCAGCGGCTCGATCCGCAGCCGGAAATGCGTGAAGCCATGGCGCACGGCCGGCAACGGGGTGATGTCGAGAACATGCGCGCCGAAACGCCGGGCGCACAGCGGCCGCGGATCCTCTCCGGGGACGCTCTCGGGCAACGACCAGAGCCCGCCCCAGATCCCGCTCGCCGGGCGCCTCTCCAGCAGCACCTGCGCTCGGTGATGCAGGACGAGCATGACGACGTCACGCTGCGGCAGCGGCACCCGCCGGCGGGTGCGCGGAAGCTCGTCGACCCGCCCCAGGCGCCGCGCGATGCACTGCGCCGCGAGCGGACAGCGCGCGCACTGCGGCCGGCGGCGCATGCAGACCGTGGCGCCGAGGTCCATCATGCCCTGGATGTATGCCTGCACGTGCTGCCGTGGCAACAGCCGCTCCGCGAGCGACCACAGCGCGCGCTCCGTAGCACCCCCGGAGGGATCGCCATCGACGGCGAAGCAGCGGCAGAGCACGCGCTTGACGTTGCCGTCGAGAACGGCATGGCGAGCGCCGAACGCAAGCGCCGCGATCGCCCCGGCGGTCGACCTGCCCACGCCCGGCAGCTCGCCAATCGCAGCGGCGGTGCGCGGAAACTTGCCGCGGTGCATGCGCATGAGCTCGAGCGCCGCGCGCTGCAGATTGCGCGCGCGCGAGTAGTAGCCGAGGCCGCTCCAAAGCTCCAGCACGTCGTCGCCGGAGGCGCTCGCAAGCGCGGCCAGATCGGGAAAGCGCTGCATGAAGCGGCGATAGTACGGAATGACGGTCGCGACCTGGGTCTGCTGCAGCATGATCTCGGCTACCCAGATGGCATAGGGGTCGCGGCTTTTCTGCCAAGGCAGATCGTGCCGCCCGTGCTCGAGCTGCCAGGCGATCACGCGCTCGGCGAAGCCCACGGCGGCGCCTATTGCTTGGGCATTAGACTCGACCCGCCCACCGATCAAATCCATTCGAGCGAATCCCGCTTCCCAATCTTCGCCAGATAGCGGTACACGGATCGGTTTGCGCTTCGCGTCTGGACCAAGGGCTACCTCGGCCTGACGACCGCGGCACCCAGCGTTGCCAGTCGCCGATCGATGCTCAGGAGCCGGTATCCGCCCCGAGCAGATTATCGTTGCAAAGCGGCGCATGGAAATCCACGGTCAGCTTCACTTCCCCGGGAAACGCTCGCTGGCTGGAGCGGGTGAAGGGAATCGAACCCTCGTCGTAAGCTTGGGAAGC
>JADLAC010000032.1 GCA_020848435.1 Burkholderiales bacterium
CGATGCGTTATGGGCGCAACCCGAAGGGACGGGGCGCTTTTCGCGCATGGCGGTGTCGAACGACTTGCCGATAGTCTCGCTATCGGCTGCGTCGTCCTCCTAGCCCTGCGCGAAAATCGCCTCCGTCGCACACGGGAAATCAAGTCCGACAGGCTCCTAGTGCATCCCGGCATTGGCGAGCCGGGCCAGGTCATGGGTGCGCAGCTCGTAACCCCGGTCCCGATAATGGCGGTAGCGTTCGCGTGCCGCGCGCTTGTCGTCATCATCGATGGCGCTGACGATCTCGATCATGCGCTCGAAGCGGCTGAAGAACGGCGGGATTTCGGTGCGCAGGTTCACCAGCACGTGGTCGTGCGGAAAGGGGCCGCTGTCGCAGTCGATGATGATGGGCGTCACCGCGGCCAAGGGATCGGCGTTCGCGCAGTGCGGGATGAAACCGGTGGATGGCTGGCTCCAGATGAGCCGCGACAGGTTTTGGCAGCCCGCGCGGTCGGCCAGCCACAGGACCATGCGCGCCTTGTTCGCCAATGCCTTCGCACACAGCTTTCGCGCCAGGTCGAGCTTGTCGTCCACTTGGATGTAGAAATCGATGCTCGTCACGGGGCCGGTACCCGTGCGTGGGCCTGCGCGCGCTCGATGAGGTACTGAGCGAGCATCGGCACCGGGCGTCCGGTTGCGCCTTTCTCTTTGCCCGAGCGCCAGGCGACGCCCGCGATATCCAAGTGCGCCCAACGAAAGGTCTTGGCGAAGCGCGACAGGAAGCAGGCCGCGGTGATGCTGCCCGCCGGCCGGCCGCCGATATTTGCCATGTCGGCGAAATTGCTGCGTAGCTGCTCCTGGTAGTCTTCCCACAACGGCATGTGCCACGCCCGGTCGTAGGCGGCATCCCCGGCCGCGATCAGCTCGCGCGCGAGCGCCTCGTCGTTGGAGAACAGGCCCGTGGCGACGTGCCCGAGCGCGATGACGCAGGCCCCTGTGAGCGTGGCGACGTCGATGACCACGGCGGGTTTGAAGCGCTCGCAGTAAGACAGCGCATCGCACAGGATGAGCCGCCCTTCGGCGTCGGTATTGAGCACTTCGACGCTCTGTCCCGAAAGCGTCTTGACGATATCTCCCGGCTTGGTGGCCCGCCCGCCGGGCATGTTTTCCGTGGTGGGAGCGAGCCCGATCACGTTGAGCGGCAGGCGCATTTCAGCCACCGCCTGCATCGTCCCGAGGACCGCGGCCGCGCCGCACATGTCGAACTTCATCTCGTCCATTTCGGCCGCGGGCTTGAGCGAGATGCCGCCGGTGTCGAAGGTGATGCCCTTGCCGACCAACGCGATCGGGGCGGCCGCCGCATCGGCGCCCTGGTAGCGCAGCACGATCAGCTTCGGCGGCTGAGCGGAGCCGCGCGCGACCGCGAGCAGCGCGCCCATGCCGAGCTTCTCCATGTCTGCGGCTTCCAGTATTTCACAGCTCATGGCAGCGGCCTTGGCGATCGCCGCGGCCTGCTCGGCAAGATACGCCGGCGTGCACACGTTGGGCGGCAGGTTGCCCAGGTCCTTCGCCAGGCTCATGCCGCGGGCGATGGCTTCGGCTTGACGCAGGATTGCCTCGCCTGCGGCGAGCTCGGCGCGGCCCGCAACCGTCAACGTCAGCTTGCGCAGCGGCCGGCGCACGTCGCTCGGTTTGCTCTTCAGCCGGTCGAAGCGATACAGCGTTTCGGTGGCGACCAGGACCGCTTGCGCGATCCTCCACTCGGCGCCGCGGCGGCGAACGGGGAGCTCCGTCAGAAACACGACCGCTTCCATCGATCCCGTGTCGTTGAGGGTGCGAATCGCGGCGCGGCACGCGTCCCGGTATTGCTTCTCGCGGAACTCGCGCTCGCGACCGAGGCCTACCAGGAGCACGCGATCGCACAGCAAGCGCGGGATATTGTGCAGCAGCAGGGTCGAGCCGAGCTTGCCTTCCATATCGCCGCGCCGCACGATGTCGGACAATTGACCTTGGGCCGCGCGATCGATCGACTCGGCGGCTGCGGACAGCTTACGGGATTCGAATACGCCCACCACGACGCAGGCGCTGCGCTGCTTCTCGGGGGCTCCGCTTTTTATGCTAAATTCCACCGCGCTCTCCTACGGCGAGCCCTCGACAGCCCGCGCCGGGCGTTCGCTTGGGCGATCGCCGTTGTCGGGAGGGTTGACGAGGTCCATGCGCAACCCCGACGGGAGCGCCTCCCCTGCCGGTACTTTGACGGATTATCCGAGCATTGCGCGCGTCAAGTCAAAAGGCGTAAGGCGATGATCTTTCGCCGCACGCTGCTGCGCGAGTTCGCTTCCTCGGCCTTGGGCGTGTTCGTGGTCCTGATCGCGATCACGCTCACGACCCAGTTCATCCGCTACCTGGGCCAAGCCGCGTCCGGTTCGCTTGCGGTCGACGCCGTCCTCGCGATGCTGGGATTTAGCGCGCTCAGCCATTTCCCGGTCCTACTATCGCTGACGCTGTTCATCTCGATCCTGATGACGCTCACGCGCAGCTATCGCGATTCGGAGATGATCGTGTGGTTCACCTCGGGCATGAGCCTGTTCGCCTGGATTCGGCCCGTGCTCGGGTTCTCGGCGCCGCTGGTCATCACGATCGGACTGCTGTCGCTGCTGTTGTCGCCGTGGGCGGTCCGGCTCGCGGATGAGTATCGCGTCCAGCTCAACTCCCGCGACGATGTTTCGGGCGTGGCGCCGGGCGTTTTCCGGGAATCCAAGCAAGCCGAGCGCGTTTTTTTCGTCGAGGACATCGAAGGTGACGGCAACCTGGTCGGCAATGTCTTCGTGCGTTCGAACCAGCATCAGCGTGAAGGCGTAATGGTGGCCAAGCGCGGCTACCAGGAGACTGCGCCGAACGGCGACCGCTTCCTCGTCCTGCTCAACGGCAGCCGTTACGAAGGCCCGCCAGGGTCCGCGGAATTCCGGGTCACGCGCTTCGAGCGCTACGCGATGCGCATCGAGGCCTACGAAGCCAAGCGCGAGCTGCCTACCGTGAAATCGCTCGACACCGTCGATCTCATCAAGCTGCATACCCGCTCGGCGCACGGCGAGCTGTCATGGCGCTTCGGGCAGCCGCTGTCGGCGTTGATCTTGTCGTTGCTCGCGATACCGCTCGCGTTCGTCAATCCGCGCGGCGGCCGCTCCTTGAATCTCGTGCTCGCGCTGCTCGTGTACGTCTTCTACAGCAACTGCATGAGCATGGTCCAAGCCTGGGTGGTGCAAGGCCGGGTAGGCGTCGTGGCGGGCCTGCTCGGCCTGCACGGCATGATGATCGTCCTACTCGGCGCCTTGTTCTATTGGCGGGTGGCGGTGTTCTCGCTGCGGCGCCGGCTGCGATGACGCTCATACGCCGCTACCTGGTGAAGGAGGTGTTCAGCGCGACCGCGTTCGTATTCGCGGCGCTCGTCAGCCTGTTCGCCTTGTTCGATCTGATTCGCGAGCTGAAGGACCTGGGGCAGGGCAACTATCGCTTGCCGCAGATCATCGGCTATGTCCTGCTGTCGATGCCGGGCCACGTGTACGAGCTGTTTCCCATCGCGGTGCTGATCGGCACCATATTCGCGTTGGCCCAGCTTGCTTCCAATTCCGAATACACGGTGATCCGCGTCTCGGGCGTGTCGGTGCAGCGTTTCGCCGCCGTGCTCGCCCAGATCGGCATCGCTCTCGCGATAGCCAACTTTCTCGTCGGCGAATTCATCGCGCCCGCCGCCGAGCAAGCGGCGCAGCGGCTGCGGGTACGCGCCACCACCGGTGTGGTGGCGAGCGATTTCCGCTCGGGCCTGTGGGTGAAGGAAGCACGCAGCTTCGTCAACGTGCAACAACCGCTGCCGGATGCAAGCTTGAAGGGCGTGCGCATCTACGAGTTCGACCAGGACTACCGCTTGCGCTCGATCAGCCATGCCCAGAGCGGCCATTATCAGAAGGACGATCGCTGGTTGCTCAGCGACGTGGTGAAGACCGTATTCGAGGATACCCGTACCCGCGTAGAGCGGCTCGAGCATACCTACTGGGTGTCGGTGCTCACCCCGGCGATCCTGGACGTGCTGCTGGTCGATCCCGAGCAGCGCTCGGCCCGCGACCTGTTCTATTACGTGCAGCATCTACGTGAGAACCGCCAGCAGTCGGCCCGCTTCGAAATCGCGCTCTGGACCAAGTTCACCTATCCGCTCGCGGTCGTCGTCATGATGGTCCTGGCGCTTCCCTTTGCGCACGTTCAACGCCGCGCGGGCGGTATCGGCGCCAAGGTTTTCACCGGCATCATGCTCGGGCTCGGCTTTCACTTGCTCAATCGGCTGGTGGGCTATGTCGGCTCGATTTTCGACTGGCCGGTCGCGTTGAGCGCAACACTGCCCTCCGCGTCGTTCCTGCTGCTCGCCTTCGGGCTGATTTGGGCGCTCGAGCGTCGTTGACGCGCCAAGGGGCAAGCTGCTGCCAATCATCCACGTGGCGGCACGGGTCGCGCAGGCGCGTCGGTAACGAGGCGCGTGCCAGCGATGCGGTCGTGCAGGAACCGGCGCTCGGCATCGATGAGTGCCCACCATAGGGCCAAGCCGAACACGGGCAGGCTGAGTGACGCGGCAAGGAAGCGAATCACGGCACGGGACGCGGTCGGATGCTGGCCGGTATCATCGACGAGGCGCAAGTGCCAGGTCTTCATCGGCAAGGTGCGCCGGCCGCCGGTCCAGCTCCAGACGAAATACATGCCGGCTGCCGACAAAAGGTACACCTGGAGCAGCGTGCGCGTGGGCTGGGATCGGCTATCGCCGAAGACGGCGACGAATACTGCCGTGGCCGCGAACAGCAGCGCGATGAGGAGCAAGCTCTCATATACCAGCGCGGCCAACCGTACCTTCAGGCTCGCCGATCGACGCTCAGCGGGAGGAGCGGTCATGGGCGCATTACGGGGCTATACGAAGCACGGCGGGACGAGCGGTCACGCGCCTCCCGGCACTACCCGAAGCTCAGCGGTCCGAGCGCTCGTGTGCTTTCCGAGGCTACTCGAAGCTGGCGGACGAGCGGTCACGCGCCCCCTGGCTACTGCGAGGGGGCGGCCGGCCGTTCTTCGGCCGGCGCGGGCGCGTCCGTGGCTGCCGGCGGCTCCGCCGGCTTGGCGGCTTCGGCCGTCTCGGGCAGCGGCGGGGCGTCTACGGGCAGGGCTTGTTGGGCTTCCTGCGAGTCGGTCCACTGCTTTATGATGGCCCGGCGCTGGTCCGGCGCGAGCTTCGATAGCGCGCGATAGCGCGCGCGTGCCGCATCGCGCTGCTGCGGCGTGAGCTTTGCCCATTCGCGCATGCGCTCCTGGACACGCTTCTGCTCCGCCGGCGCCATTTTCGGATAGCGGTCGGCCAGCGCGATCCAGCGCCGGCGTTGCTCGGCGCTGATGCGGCTCCAATCCTCCTCGAGCGGCGCGAGTACCTGGCGCTGGGCCGGGTTAAGCTCCGACCAGGCGGGCCGAACCTGTTGAGCGAGGGACGTGGCGGGCAGGACGGTACACAGCAGCAAGGCTAGAGATGCTAGCGCTTTAGCCATGTATCGAGGCCCTTGTCGAGGTACGCGTCGATCGGCAAATCGCCCGAGAGAAGCTTCGCGTCGATATCGATAGGGTCTTCGATATGCTGCTGCTGCTGCCAGAGGACCACCCCGTAGATCGACAGCACGAATGCCGCCACGGAGAACACGTACACGGGATTGAACTGCCGCCCGCTCGTGCGCGGCCCTCGAGCGCCCGCCAAGGCGAGCGACCAGGCCGGCTGCGGTTCGAGTCGCTCGACTGCGCTCTCGCGAGCGGAACGTAGCTTCGCGCCGATGCCGGCATCGAGATCCGCCAACCCCCGATCCAGGTGGCGGACGATACGGCCCGCCAATTCTTCTTCGCCAATGCTCATGGTTCGAATCCCTTACTCTTGAGGAACGCGGCAATGGCATGGGTCGCCCGCGAGCAGTGGGTCTTCACGCTCCCAGGCGAGCATCCCATGATCTCGGCCGCTTCCGCGACATCCATTTCCTCCCAGTAACGCAGCAAAAACGCCTGGCGTTGACGAGGGGGCAGAGCCTCGAGCGCTTTTTCTATCAAACCAACGGTTTGTGCCTGCTCTAAAGCTGCCGCCGGGGGGCCGGCGGCGTCCTTGGGGTTCGGCTCCGGGCGCAGAGTTTCCAGCGGATCGGAATCGTCATCCTCGCGCTCGCCCCCCTTCAGGGCGGATAGAGGCGAGATCCAGAACGCACGCACCCTCTGCCGGCGGTAGTGATCTCGGATGGCATTTTGCAGGATTCGCTGGAACAGCGCGGGCAGCTCCTCGGCCGGTCGAGCGCCGTAATTCTCGGCAAGCTTCAGCATGGCGTCCTGCACGATATCGAGCGCGACGTGCCGATCTTTGACCCCGAACAGCGCCTGTTTGTACGCGCGTCGTTCGACTTCGGCGAGGAAATCCGACAATTCCTTGCGGGTGGCCAGTTGTGCTTACCTTGTCCGGAATCGCGTTTGGTTCCGTGGCGCGCTCACATGGCGCCATCATGTTGTCGTGCGTCTCCGAGCGCATCTTAGCAAATGCGCCGGAGCGCAACCAAGCGAGCGCGCGCGGCCGGCCGGTCGTCTTGACCGGGGCACGCCCGGCCGGTAATGTTTCGAGTTCGGCTTTTTCCGGAAGGTGCAATGGAAATCAGCGGCGCAGAAATCGTGGTGCGATGCCTGCAGGCGGAAAACGTGGAGCATGTTTTCGGCTATCCGGGCGGCGCCGTGCTCTTCATCTACGACGAGCTGTTCAAGCAGAATCGGGTCAAGCACGTGCTGGTCCGGCATGAGCAAGCGGCAGTGCATGCGGCAGATGGCTACGCCCGTGCCTCCGGCCGGGTCGGAGTCGCCTTGGTCACGTCGGGCCCGGGCGTGACGAATGCGGTGACCGGCATCGCGACGGCCTATATGGATTCGATTCCGGTCGTAATCATCACCGGCCAGGTGCCTACCCACGCGATCGGCCAGGACGCGTTCCAGGAAGTCGACACGGTCGGTATCACCCGGCCTTGCGTCAAGCACAACTTCCTGGTGAAAGATGTGCGCGACATCGCCGCCACCATGAAGAAGGCCTTCTATCTGGCCGCTTCCGGGCGTCCCGGTCCGATCGTGGTCGACATCCCGAAGGACGTCACCGCGGCCAAGGCCAGGTTCGACTACCCGGAAAGCATCGGGATGCGTTCCTACAATCCGGTCACCAAGGGCCACGGCGGGCAGATCAAGAAGGCCCTTTCGCTGCTCATGAAGGCCGAGCGGCCGATGATCTATACCGGCGGCGGGGTCGTTCTCGGAGACGCGACCAAGGAGCTCACCCAGCTCGTGCGCAAGCTCGGATTCCCGTGTACCAGCACCTTGATGGGCTTGGGCGGCTTTCCGGCCAGCGACGCGCAGTTTCTGGGCATGCTCGGCATGCACGGCACCTATGAGGCTAATATGGCGATGCAGCATTGCGATGTGCTGCTCGCCATCGGCGCGCGCTTCGACGATCGCGTGATCGGCAATCCGAAGCATTTCTTCGACGAAAAGCGCAAGATCATCCATATCGATATCGATCCCTCGTCGATCTCCAAGCGGGTGCGGGTCGACGTGCCGATCGTGGGCGACGTGCGCGATGTCTTGCAGGAGCTGCTGAAGCAACTGGGCAGCGGCAGCGCCAAGCAGGACGCCGCATCGCTCAAGACCTGGTGGGCCCAAATCGAGCTTTGGCGCGCGCGCGACAGCTTGAAATACGACCGGGCGAGCCCCCTGATCAAGCCCCAGTTCGTCATCCAGAAGCTGCACGAGACGACGCGCGGGGAAGCCTACGTGACCTCGGATGTAGGCCAGCACCAGATGTGGGCCGCGCAGTTCTACAAGTTCGAAAAGCCCCGGCGCTGGATCAACTCCGGCGGGCTCGGCACGATGGGCTTCGGCATGCCGGCCGCCATGGGCGTGCAGCTCGCGCATCCCAAGGACACCGTGGTATGCGTGACCGGCGAGTCCTCGATCATGATGTGCATCCAGGAGCTGTCCACCTGCAAGCAGTATCGGCTGCCGCTCAAGATCGTGAATCTCAACAATCGCTACATGGGCATGGTGCGGCAGTGGCAGGAGTTCTTCCACGGCAACCGCTATGCCGAATCCTACATGGACGCGTTGCCTGATTTCGTCCGGCTCGCTGAATCGTTCGGCCACGTGGGCATGCGCATCGAGAAGCCCGGCGACGTCGAGGCCGCGCTGGCCGAAGCATTCAAGCGCAAGAGCGACCTGGTGTTCATGGATTTCATCACCGACCAGGCGGAAAACGTTTACCCGATGATTCCGGGCGGCAAGGGCTTGTCCGAGATGATCCTGGTATAACGGGCGTTGCGGGAGGCGCTCGTAGCATGAGACATATCATTTCCGTTTTGCTCGAGAACGAGCCCGGTGCGCTGTCGCGGGTCTCCGGCCTGTTCTCGGCGCGGGGCTACAACATCGAGTCCCTGACGGTCGCTCCGACCGAGGATGCGACGCTGTCGCGGATGACCATCGTCACCAGCGGCTCCGACGACGTCATCGAGCAGATCAACAAGCAGCTCAACAAGCTGGTCGACGTGGTGAAGGTCATCGACCTGTCCGAGGGCGACCACATCGAACGCGAGCTGATGCTGGTGAAAGTGCGCGCGGTGGGCAAGGATCGGGAAGAGATGAAGCGCATGGCGGATATTTTCCGCGGCCGCATCATCGACGTGACCGAGCGCGATTACACCATCGAGCTTACGGGCAGCGGCTCGAAGCTCGATGCATTTCTCAAGGCGGTATCGCGCGAGGTGATCCTGGAGACGGTACGTACCGGTGCTTCGGGGATCGGCCGCGGCGATCGGGTCTTGAAGCTCTAGCCCTACTCGAATCCGCGGTCCAGGCGTGCCGGGCACGCCCGCACCGCGCCTACGTTCTTGCAAACAAGGGGAAATGATGAAGGTCTTCTACGACAAGGATGCCGACCTGTCGCTCATTCGCGGCAAGAAGGTCACCATCATCGGTTATGGCTCGCAGGGGCACGCCCACGCCAACAATCTGAAGGATTCCGGCGTCAAAGTCACGGTGGGGCTGCGCAAAGGGGGCGCCTCCTGGGATAAGGCCAAGAAGGCCGGCATCGCGGTCAAGGCGGTGGGGGAGGCGGTCAAGGGCGCCGACCTGGTGATGATCCTGCTGCCCGACGAGCATCATGCCGACGTGTATCGGCAGGAGATCGAGCCGAACATGCGCAAGGGCGCGACCCTTGCGTTTGCGCATGGATTCAACATCCACTTCCAGCAGATCGAGCCGCGCAAGGACCTCGACGTGGTGATGATCGCCCCCAAAGGCCCCGGCCACCTGGTGCGCTCGACCTACGTCCAGGGCGGCGGGGTGCCGTCGTTGATCGCGGTCTACCAGGATGCCAGCGGGCGCGCGCGCGACCTCGCCCTGTCCTACGCGGCGGCCATCGGCGCCGCGCGCGCCGGAGTGATCGAAACGACCTTCCGCGAAGAGTGCGAGACCGATCTTTTCGGCGAGCAGGTCGTGCTTTGCGGCGGCTTGACGGCCCTCATCCAATCCGGCTACGAAACCCTGGTCGAAGCCGGTTACGCTCCCGAGATGGCGTATTTCGAATGCTTGCACGAAGTGAAGCTGATCGTCGACCTGATTTACGAAGGCGGTTTGGCCAACATGCGCTACTCGGTCTCGAACACGGCCGAGTACGGTGATTTCACCCGTGGGCCGCGCATAGTGGATGATCGCACGCGCGCCGAGATGCGCCGCATCCTGAAGGAGATCCAGACGGGCCAGTTCGCCAAGGAATTCATCCTGGAAAATCGGGCCGGAACGCCGACCCTGAAGGCGATGCGGCGCATGTCGGCCGAGCATGACCTGGAGAAGGTCGGCTCCCGGTTGCGCGACATGATGCCCTGGATCAAGCAGAACCGCCTGGTCGACAAGTCGCGCAACTGATCAGGCCCGCCGGCTGCGTCGCGCTCGCGCGGGGCCCGGAGATCCCATGGCTGCGCTCGGCGCGCTCTATCCTCATCCCATCGTCGCCCGCGAGGGTTGGCCGTATATCGGCTTGGCCGTCGCTGCCGCCGGCGTCGCGACCTGGTTTGCGGGCTGGGGGTGGTCGGTGCCGTTGTGGCTCGTTGCCGCGTTCATCCTTCAGTTCTTCCGCGACCCGCCGCGCACGCCGCCCGCCGGGGCGAAGCTCGTCATCGCACCCGCCGACGGCAGGATCGTCTCGGTCGAGCGCACGCACGATCCCTACCTCCGGCGCGAGGCGCTGCGCTTGTCGGTGTTCATGAACGTATTCAACGTGCATTCGAACCGCAGCCCGGTCGACGGCACGGTCCGCGAAGCCTGGTATTCGGCCGGTGCCTTCATCAACGCGGCACTCGACAAGGCGTCCCTCGACAACGAGCGCAATGCGCTATGGATCCGCGCCGACGGCGGGGCGGACGTGACCTGTGTGCAGGTGGCCGGCCTGATCGCGCGGCGCATCCTATGTTACGTGCGTGGCGGCGAATACCTGCGGCGCGGGCAACGCTTCGGGTTCATTCGCTTCGGCTCGCGTGTGGACGTGTATCTGCCTGCGGATGCGCAGCCGCGCGCGCGCGTCGGTGACAAAGTCTATGGCGGCTTGACCGTGCTCGCGGAGCTCGTGTCCTGAGTCCGAGGTTCGTCGCTGCAGGACACTAACGTCGGGCGCGTCTTGAGCGCGGCGTTCGCGAGGTTTTTTGCGCCCGCGGGCGCTTCACTTCATAATCGCTCGATCCGGGCACGACGAATGCCTGGTTCCGAGACTCATCATGGATATGCACCAGCCGCCGGTCCGGCCGAAAGGCCTGTTGAAGACGAAGTTTCGCCGGCACGGCATCTACTGGCTGCCGAACCTGATAACTTCGGGTGCTCTTTTCGCCGGCTTTTATGCCATTGTCCAGGCGATGAACGGGCGCTTCGAACAGTCGGCCATGGCGATCTTCATCGCCATGGTGCTCGACGGCCTCGACGGGCGCGTGGCGCGCTTCACCCGCACCCAGAGCGCCTTCGGCGTGGAGTACGACTCTCTCTCTGACATGGTGTCGTTCGGCGCCGCGCCGGCGCTCATTGCCTATGTTTGGGCTCTACAGGGAATGGGGCGGCTCGGCTGGGTCGCGGCTTTCGTCTATTGCCTGGGGGCGGCACTGCGACTCGCGCGCTTCAACACCCAGGTCGAGGTGGCGGACAAGCGCTTCTTCCAGGGCATGCCGAGCCCGGCAGCAGCGTGTCTGGTTGCCGGGCTGGTCTGGGCGATGAACGAGTACCAGATCCAGGGCAAGGATATCCGCTGGCTCGCCTGGAGCATTACGTTGTTCGCCGGCCTCACGATGGTGAGCAACGTTCCCTTCTACAGCGGCAAGGACATCAACCTGCGCAAGAGCGTGCCCTTCTGGGTGGTGGTGGTCATCGCTTTCACCATCGGCATCGTCGTGTCCTTCTCCGATACGCTGCCGGAATTGTTGTTCGGCCTGTCGGTCTCCTATGCCACGTCAGGCTATGTGATCTGGGTGTGGCGCTTCCTGCACGGCCGGCGTGGCGCCCGCCGGCCGCCGGGAAATCACAATCCGAGCTAGCATTCGAACTCGCTGCATTCGACTCGCTGCTTGACCAAACGCGCTCGCTCGTCATATAGTCTGTCCATGATATTCAGCAGGCCTATGTTCTTCGTCTCCTGCCTGGCCAACGTCCTGTTGGGCAGCCTGCTGCTGCGCCTCGCGCGCTAAAAACCTCGACCACATTCCATTGCAGTTGCCGGCCCCGGATGCGTAAGCCAACCGGGGGACACCAATCCATGCTGGCATCGTTTCCGTCGGCGCTTCAGGCGCCGATGGAGTCGGCGAAACGGAGACCCTCATGAAAGACCGCTTGATCATTTTCGATACGACCATGCGCGACGGGGAACAGAGCCCTGGAGCTTCCATGACGCGGGAAGAGAAATTGCGCATCGCGCGCCACCTGGAGCGCATGCGCGTGGACGTGATCGAGGCCGGCTTCCCGGCCGCCAGCGACGGCGACTTCGAGGCGGTGAAAGCCGTCGCGAGCGCGATCAAGGACAGCACGGTATGCGGGCTAGCGCGCGCCAATGAGCAGGACGTGCGCCGCTGCGGCGAGGCCGTGAGGGTGGCGCGATCGCCGCGTATTCATACCTTTCTCGCGACCAGCCCGATCCACATGGAGAAGAAGCTGCGCATGGAGCCCTCGCAGGTGATCGAGCACGCGGTGCGCGCCGTGCGCTGGGCGCGGGAGTATACCGATAACGTCGAGTTCTCTCCGGAAGACGCCGGCCGCTCCGATATCGATTTCCTTTGCCGAATCCTGGAAAAAGTGATCGATGCCGGCGCGACGACGATCAACATCCCGGACACCGTCGGCTACACCCTGCCGGAGCACTTCGGGCAGACGATCCGCAGCCTGCGTGAGCGCATCCCCAACGCGGACAAGGTGGTGTGGTCGGTGCATTGCCACAACGACCTGGGGCTCGCCGTCGCGAACTCGCTTTCCGCGATTCTCGCCGGAGCGCGCCAGGTGGAGTGCACGATCAACGGCCTGGGCGAGCGCGCGGGCAATGCATCGCTCGAAGAGATCGTCATGGCGGTGCGCACGCGCCAGGACGTGTTCGGCTGCGATTCCAGCATCGACACCACGCAAATCGTGCCGGCCAGCCGGCTCGTGTCGACGATCACGGGATTTCCGGTCCAGCCCAACAAGGCGATCGTCGGCGCCAACGCCTTCGCCCACGAGGCCGGAATCCACCAGGACGGCGTGCTCAAGAGCCGCGATACCTACGAGATCATGCGTGCCGAGGACGTGGGGTGGAAGACCAACAAGCTGGTGCTCGGCAAGCACTCCGGGCGCAACGCCTTCAAAGCCCGGCTGACGGAGCTCGGTATCGAGCTGAGCGGCGAGGAGGCGCTGAATGCGGCCTTCAAGCGTTTCAAGGACCTCGCCGATCGCAAGCACGAGATCTACGACGACGACCTGCAAGCCATCGTGACCGAAGAGGACAACGATCACACCGAGAGCGAGCATTACCGGCTGGTGGCGCTGACCGCGCATTCGGAGACCGGGGAGCAGCCCTTCGCGCGCGTCGTGCTGACCGAGGACGGCAAGGAGCGCGAATCGCAGGCCAACGGCAGCGGGCCGGTGGATGCATCGTTCAAGGCGGTCGAGGCGATCGTCGGCAGCGGGGCGGAGCTGCTGCTCTATTCGGTCAACAACATCACCAGTGGCACCGATGCCCAAGGCGAGGTCACGGTCCGCTTGAGCAAGAACGGTCGTATCGTGAACGGGCAGGGCGCGGATACGGACATCGTCGTGGCTTCCGCCAAGGCGTATATCAACGCGCTGAACAAGCTGCACTCGAAGCTAGACCGGATCAATCCTCAGGTGTAGAGCGAGGCCGGGGCGATGTCTCGATGGCTGATCGCGAGCGGGCTGCTTCTGCTGCTGCTCGGGCTCGCCTGGCCCTGGCTCACGAAGCTCGGCCTCGGTAGCCTGCCTGGAGACATCCAGCTCGAGCGCAAGGGTTTCCGCTTCTACTTTCCGCTCACCAGCAGCGTCATCGTCTCGCTGCTGATCAGCTTTGTTGTCTGGCTGTTTCGCCGCTAACCCAACTTGAGCAGTTCGACCCCCGTTTCGGCATTTTTTTCGGACCGGGGTTGAATGGAATCATCGAGTTGGATCGTGCGTGAAGCGCAAAGGGGCGTGTAGTGCCGACCTTGCCTCTTGGCA
>JADLAC010000033.1 GCA_020848435.1 Burkholderiales bacterium
ATGATCGACAACTACGATTCGTTCACCTACAACCTGGTGCAATATCTGGGCGAGCTGGGCGAGGACGTGCGCGTGTTTCGCAACGACCAGATCACGCTCGACGAAGTGGCGACGCTCGATCCCGGCGCGATCGTGATCTCGCCCGGCCCGTGCACGCCGAAGGAAGCGGGAATCTCGGTCGACCTGATTCATCGCTTTGCCGGCCGGCTGCCCATACTGGGGGTGTGCCTCGGCCATCAGGCCATCGGCCAGGCCTTCGGCGGCCGGATCGTCCATGCCAGGAGCGTCATGCACGGCAAGACCTCCGCGATCCACCACGAAGGCAAAGGCGTCTTCGCCGGCCTGCCCAATCCGCTTACGGCGACGCGCTATCACTCGCTGGTGATCGAGCGCGCGAGCTTGCCCGAGTGCCTGGAGATCACGGCTTGGAGCGACGACGGCGAGATCATGGGCGTGCGCCATCGCGAGCTCGCCGTTCAGGGCGTGCAATTCCATCCCGAATCGATTCTCACCGAGTCGGGTCACGAGCTGCTGGAGAACTTCCTGCGGCAGGTGCCGGCATCCGCCTTGCCCTGAGCACGGCGCGGGGAGCATTCGCGGTCGGGCTCGGCCTTCCAAGGCGACGTTACGGACGCCGCCTTTTGCCTGAGGGCGGCGGCGAGCGCTCGCCGCCGGCTCAGACGGTACCCAGCGCTGCCTTGCCGCACACGAGGGCAGCCGCCTGTTCGCGAGTGTAGAACACGCCTTCACGCAGAAATCCGGCGATGATCGTGCCGAGCACCTGGGCGACGCGCCCGCGGCAATCGCGCGCGACCACCAGATCATCGGGCATGCCGTCGAGGAGGTGAAACGGCGCCGGGCGGCCATCGACGAAGGTCGACAGATAGGTCGCGCCGGTGCTGGTATCGATGAAAGCGGGTTGAAAACCCTGCGCGCGATTCTCCGCGCTCACACCCCCGCTGCCGCGATACGACTCGGCTTCCAGCACCAGGTAACGCTTGGTCAATGGCAGCATGCTCGAATCTCCTGACCCGAACGGCGCGGCCGGGTCGCGTGCTCACAATAACGCCCGAGCGCCGGAAAAGTCACCAGAGCGTGTGTAACGACTTGTGACCGATCCGTTGCGTGCAGCCATTGTCTCGTTTCGCCATGGCGGCGCCATCGGCCATTGGTCTCGTCCATTGGGCGTAGGTCCGCTGACCCAGCGGCTTAAAAAACATCCGCGGCGTCGTCAGCCCGCCGCGCAAGGCGCGGTATCATTACCGTCCGACTTTCTATCGCACGCCAGTCATCACGATGAATCCCCACGATGCGTTGACTCGAATCATCGAGCACCGCGAGATCTTCCACGACGAGATGCTCGCGCTCATGCGCCAGATCATGAACGGGGAGATGTCGCCCGTTCTCATCGCCGCGATCATCACCGGTTTGCGCGTCAAGAAAGAGACCATCGGTGAGATCGCCGCCGCGGCGCAGGTCATGCGCGAGCTCGCCACGCGCGTGGACGTAAGCGATACCACGCACCTGGTCGATATCGTCGGCACCGGCGGCGACGCCGCGCACACCTTCAACATCTCCACCGCCGCAAGCTTCGTCGCGGCGGCCGCCGGCGCGCGCGTCGCCAAGCACGGCGGCCGCTCGGTGTCCTCCAAGTCGGGCAGCGCCGATGTCCTGGAGGCGCTCGGCGCCAACATCAATCTTTCCCCGGCGCAAGTGGCTCGCTCGATCGAGCAGACCGGCATCGGTTTCATGTTCGCGCCCAACCACCACGCCGCCATGAAATACGCCGCGCCGGTGCGCAAGGAGCTCGGCGTGCGCACGATCTTCAATATCCTCGGCCCGATCACGAATCCGGCGGGGGCACCGAACCAGCTGCTCGGAGTGTTTCATCCCGACCTGGTGGGCATCCAGGTGCGCGTGTTACAGCGCCTCGGCAGCCGGCACGTGCTGGTGGTCCACGGGATAAGCGGCCTGGACGAGATCGCGCTCGATGGCGAAACGATGGTAGGGGAGTTGAAAGACGGAACGGTGCGCGAGTACACCGTGTGCCCGCGCGACTTCGGCCTCCAGGAGCACGGCGTCGAAGCGCTGAAGGTGGCCGATGCCGCCGAATCCAAGACTCGCGTCGCGCAGGCGCTCGCGGGCACGCCCGGCCCCATTCTCGACGTCGTGCTGCTCAACGCGGGCGCAGCCTTGTACGCAGCCGATGTCGTGCCTTCCATCCAAACGGGCGTGGAGCGCGCGCGTGCCGCGGTGATGAGCGGCGCCGCGCGCGCCAAGCTCGACCAGTTCATCACCTTCACTCGCACGGCCTGATGCAAGTGCCGCTCGACGCCGACAAGCCGGATGTGCTGAAGCGCATCCTGGAGGTCAAAGCGGCCGAAGTCGCGGCGGCGAGCGCTCTGGTTCCGCTGAGCGAGCTGCGCCGGCGTGCCGAAGCGGCGGGGCCGGTGCGCGACTTCGTCGCGGCGCTGCGCGCCAAGCTCGTGGCCGGGCACCCGGCGGTCATTGCCGAGATCAAGCAGGCGAGTCCGAGCAAGGGTTTGTTGCGGGAGGATTTCGCGCCGGCCGACATCGCGGCGGGCTATGCCCGCCATGGCGCCGCGTGCCTGTCGGTGCTGACCGACCGGCAGTTCTTTAGCGGCAGTCTCGACCACCTCGTGGTCGCACGTGAAGCCGCGGCGCTGCCGGTGTTGCGCAAGGATTTCATCGTCGATCCTTACCAGGTGTACGAGGCGCGTGCCTTCGGCGCGGACTGCATCCTGCTCATCGTGGCGGCCCTCGACGCCCAGCGCATGCGTGAGCTGGAGGCGCTGGCGCACTCGCTCGGCATGGCGGTGCTGGTGGAAGCACACGATGCGGCCGAGCTTGCCGCGGCGCTCCAGTTGACGACGCCGCTCATCGGCATCAACAACCGGGACTTGCGCAGCTTCGAAACGCGGCTGGAGACGACCTATTCGCTGTTGGAGCGGGTGCCGGCCGAGCGGCTGGTGGTGACGGAAAGCGGCATACTGCGCCCGAATGACGTGCAAGCGATGCGCCAGCGCGGCGTGCACTGTTTCCTGGTGGGAGAAGCCTTCATGCGCGCACCGCATCCGGGCCGCGAGCTTGCGCGGCTGTTTTCCTGGGACGCGCCGCCATGATCCCGGATCGCTTGATTCTCAGCTTCGACCGCGCCCTGCGTACCGTCTTCGGGCCCGCGCGTTCGGCGCGGCCGATGCCGGGCGAGAACGTGCCCGAAGCCGATCTGGATCCCGCCGCGAAGGCCAAAGTCGCGGCGCTGATGCGAGTGAACCACGTCGGCGAAGTGTGCGCGCAAGCGCTCTACCAGGGACAAGCGCTGACCGCGCGCAACCCGCGAGCGAAAGCAGCGCTGGCGCAGGCGGCAGGCGAGGAAGTCGATCACCTGGCCTGGACCGAGCGCCGCATCGCCGAGCTGGGCGGACGGCGCAGCCTGCTCAATCCCTTATGGTACGCGGGCTCGTATGCGATCGGGATGGTGGCCGGATTGGCGGGCGATCGCTGGAACCTCGGCTTCCTCGCCGAAACCGAGCGCCAGGTGGTCGCCCACCTGGATCGCCACCTGGGCGAGCTGTCCCACCACGACGCCAAGAGTCGAGCCCTCATCATCGCCATGAAGCGCGACGAGGCCAAGCACGCAACCAGTGCATTGCACCTCGGCGCAAGCGAGTTGCCGCTCGGATGCCGGCTGTTGATGCGAGCCGCCTCGCGGGTGATGACGACCACCGCCTACTGGGTATAGCGGCGCGGCCGGATCAGCCTTCCACGATCTCGAAGTCGTGGCTGATGGTCGCCGTCTTGGCGAGCATGATCGAGGCCGAGCAATATTTTTCCGCGGACAGGTGTACGGCGCGCTCGACGTGCTCTTTCTTCACGCCCGTGCCGGTGACGACGAAGTGCAGGTGGATGCGCGTAAAGACCTTCGGATCCTCGGCTGCGCGCTCGGCGTCGATGTGCAGCTCGCACTGCTTCACCGGCTGGCGCGCCTTGCGCAGGATGGTCACGACATCGTAGGCGCTACAGCCGCCCGTGCCGGCGAGCACCGTTTCCATGGGACGTGGACCGAGGTTGCGCCCGCCGCCCTCGGGCGCCCCATCCATCACGATGGCGTGGCCGCTTTCGGTTTCCGCCATGAAGCAGACGTTTTCCACCCACTTTACGCGGACCTTCATCGGCTTCTCCTTCACTTGCGTTCACAGCCGAACGCGCAGCATGTACGCCACGTAGCCCAGGATCTCGTGAAAGAAATAATAGCTGTTCAAGAGTGCGGAGGGGCGCGGCAAAAAGTCCTCCGGCGCGAGATCGGCGAGGTCGAAGCGCGCGTAGCCGGTCGGTGCCGGCAGCACCTTGAAGCCCGCATGCTCGAACGCGAGCCGGGCTCGCGGCAGGTGCCAGGCGTGGGTGACGAGATAGATCGTATCGATGCCTTGGGGGGCGAGAATCCGCTGGCTCTCCAAGGCGTTGGTGAAGGTGTCGACCGAACGGTCTTCGATCCAACGTACCGGCACGTTCATTTCGCCGGCCACTACGGCGCGCATCTGCAGGGCTTCGGGCGTCATGTACCTCGGACTGCCGCCCGAAAGCAACAGCGGCTTTCCGGTCAGTCGCTGCAAATGGGCCGCATAGCGCGCCCGCACCAGCGTCAAATGACTCACCGTGTCCGCGCCATATTCCGGGGCCGGGCCGAAGCTGCCGCCGCCGAGCGCGACAATCGCCTGGGCGTCGCCGCGCGCACGCGGATCGACGTAAGCCGGTTGCAGCGCGCTCAAGGCGAGGCTGCCGAAGAACGGCGTCGACACCATATAGAGAGCGCCGAAAGCCGCCCACGCCAGCACCTTGCCCAGCCGCGGCGCGCGCCGGCGCAGCGCAAGGCCCGCCAATCCGAGTAACACGAGAACCGTGGGCGGCAAGAGCAGCGCTTTGAGCAGGGCCATCATCGACCCGGGCGGGGCGCGCGGCGGGTCCGGCATTGAAGCGGGCCGAACGCCAGGCGATGCTGCGGCGCATGGGTTTGACACGTCCGGAGGCGAGCCCCTAAAATCCCGCCTCTTTGCACACCGGTTGGAAGTCGCGACATGCGCACGTTTTCAGCAAAGCCCGAAGAGGTTCAGCACGGCTGGTACGTCGTGGATGCCTCGGGCAAAGTGCTCGGCCGGCTGGCAGCGGAAATCGCCCGCCGCCTGCGTGGCAAACACAAGGCCATTTATACCCCGCATGTGGACACGGGCGATTATATCGTCGTGGTGAATGCCGAAAAGCTGCGGGTGACCGGCGCCAAGGAACAGGACAAGAAGTACTACCGCTATACCGGCTACCCCGGCGGCATTCGCGAAACGAGCTTCGGCAAGCTGCAAGCGCGTTTCCCCACCCGTGCCCTCGAGTTGGCCGTGAAGGGCATGCTGCCCAAGGGGCCGCTGGGTTACGCGATGCGGCGCAAGCTCAAGGTGTACAGCGGAGACGCCCACCCGCACGCCGCGCAACAGCCGAAGACCCTGGAGATCTGATCGTTATGGCAACCCGCGCCCCACAACACTACGGCACGGGACGGCGCAAGACTGCCGTCGCGCGCGTGTTCCTCAAGCCCGGCAAGGGCTCGATCGTGGTCAACGACAAGCCGGTCGACGAGTTCTTCTCGCGCGAGACGGGACGCATGGTGGTTCGCCAGCCGCTGGCACTGACCAACCATCTCAATACCTTCGACATCCAGGTCAACGTCCACGGCGGCGGCGAGTCCGGCCAGGCCGGTGCCGTGCGCCATGGCATCAGCCGCGCCCTGGTCGACTACGACGAGGCGCTGAAGCCGGCGCTGCGCAAGGCGGGACTGGTGACCCGCGACGCGCGCGAAGTGGAGCGCAAGAAGGTCGGCCTGCATAAGGCGCGCAGGCGCAAGCAGTTCTCCAAGCGCTAAGGTCGAGGATTCCTACAGGCAAAGCCGCCCTCGGGCGGCTTTGCCGTCATGGCCGGTCGCGCCGGGATCCGCCGCGACCCCCGGCGAGTTACCATTCGAATCCCGGGCCTCAGGCATGGGAGATGACGCGATGGTCAAAGTCGGTATCGTCGGCGCAACCGGATACACGGGTGTCGAGTTGCTGCGGCTGCTCGCGCGCCATCCGCAAGCGGATCTACGCGCCATCACCTCTCGGGCCGAGGCCGGTGTGCCGGTCGCCGCGCTGTTCCCGAACCTGCGCGGCGCGATCGACTTGGCCTTTTCGGATCCGAAGGATACCCGGCTCACCGGATGCGACGTGGTGTTCTTCGCCACGCCCAACGGCGTGTGCATGCAGCAGGCGCGCGAGCTGCTCGATGCCGGTGTGCGCGTGATCGACCTGGCGGCGGATTTCCGCATCCGCGACGTCCCGACCTGGGAATCCTGGTACAAGATGAAGCACGCCTGCCCGGAGCTCGTTGCCGACGCGGTCTATGGGCTGCCGGAGCTGTACCGGCAGAAGATCCGCCACGCCCGGCTGGTCGCCAATCCGGGGTGTTATCCGACTGCGGTCCAGCTCGGCTTCCTGCCCCTGGTCGAAGCCGGACGAGTCGATCTGGCGAGTCTCATCGCCGATGCAAAATCGGGCGTGAGCGGCGCCGGCCGCAAGGCCGAGGTGCACACGCTCTTCTCCGAGGCCGGCGACAACTTCAAGGCCTACGCTGTGCCGGGTCATAGGCATCTGCCGGAAATCGCGCAGGGCCTCTCAGCCATGGCTGGGCGCGATGTCGCGCCGGTCTTCGTGCCACATCTCACGCCCATGATCCGCGGCATCCATGCGACGCTCTATGCCCGACTGAACGGGTCCGTCGACCTCCAGGGCTTGTACGAGCAGCGCTACGCTGCCGAGCCCTTCGTCGATGTCATGCCCTCGGGTTCCCATCCCGAAACGCGCAGCGTGCGCGCCGCCAATACCTGTCGTATCGCCGTGCACCGGCCACAGGATCGCGATACTGTCGTGGTCCTGTCGGTCATCGACAACCTGGTGAAGGGCGCCGCCGGCCAGGCGGTTCAGAACATGAACATCATGTTCGACCTGCCCGAAGCCATCGCGTTGGATGCGTTGGCCGTATTGCCGTGACGGCGAAGCTCTTCCGGCGCTATTTCGGCCTGCACGCGCGGCGGGTTGCGGTACGCCCGCAAATGCCGTGGCACTTGCGGGCGATCGCCGTAGTCTTTCTTGCGGCTGCGCTCGGCGGCTTGGCGTGGATCGGCTACGATGCCCTGCTCGCGCCCGTAGCCTCGGCGGGTGAGCCGGCTGATGGCCGCATGGTCGGTCTCAAAGACGACAACGCCCGTCTGGAAGCCGAGGTCCACGGCCTGAAAAGCGAGTTCTCGGTCTTGGAGCGACAGCTGCAGATCGAGCGCGCGACCAACGCCGACCTGGCCCGGCAGGTGAAGTCGCTCAGCGAGGAGAATGCCCGCTTGCGCGAGGACATCGCCCTGGTGCAAGCGATTTCGGCGACCGACGCAACGGCGGAAGGCGTCAAGGTGAGCAGCGTGCGGGTCGAGCCGAACGCGCTGGCCGGGGAGTACAACTACCGCATCGTGCTGCTGCAGACCGGTGCGCGGACCAAGCCGTTCCAGGGTAGCTATGAGCTGGTGGTTAACCTGGTCCAGGACGGCAAGCGCACGGGCATGACCGTGCCGGCGCCGGCCGAGCGCGACGAGCGCGCCTACCAGCTCGATTTCCGGGTGCACCAAAGAATCGATGGCACGTTCCGCGTGGAACCTGGCGCGGTCGTGCGCAGCATCCAAGTGCGGGTATTCGAAGGCGGTCGATCGCAGCCTAAGGCCATGCAGACTGTTACACTGTCGTGAGGCGAATGACGCACGCGCGCGACGCTGGGAGGGGAGTGTGTTTGGGCGCAACAGACGAGCCAAACCGAATGGGCGCATCGATACGCTGATCGGCGCCGGTTGCAGGGTCCAGGGCGACGTCCGTTTCAGCGGCGGGCTGCGTATCGACGGTGCCGTCAGCGGCGACGTGGTGAGCGAGGACGCCGGGACGCTGGTGCTTTCCGAGCAAGCGAGCGTTCACGGCGAGATCCGGGTTGCGCATGCCGTCATCAATGGCAAGGTCAGCGGCCCGATCCAAGCGAGCGAGTCGCTGGAATTACAGGCCAAGGCACGGGTATCGGGCGATGTCGCCTACCGCAGCCTGGAGATTCAGGCGGGAGCGGTCGTGCAGGGGCGGCTGGTGTACCTGGCCGATGCGCGCAGCAGCGAAAAAGTGGTACCGCTCGTGGCCGGCGGCCTCGATTGACGCTGCGAACGGCCACGGACAATAATTGTCTGATTGTTCTTTCCAGCAGGAACGTCCATGAACGCAGTCAACGAAATCCCGGCCGACGCGATGATCCTCACCGATGCCGCGGTGGGCAAGGTCAAGTCGCTGATCGAAGAAGAGGGAAATCCGGATCTGAAGCTGCGAATCTTCGTCAGCGGCGGCGGCTGCTCGGGCTTCCAGTACGGGTTCACCTTCGACGAATCGGTGGCCGATGACGATACGGCCCTGGTGAAGGACGGCGTCACCTTCCTCGTGGATGCCATGAGCTTCCAATATCTGATGGGCGCCGAGATCGACTACACCGAGGGCATCGAGGGCGCGCAGTTCGTGATCAAGAACCCGAATGCGACCACCACCTGCGGCTGCGGATCGTCCTTCTCCGCCTGAGAACGTTACAAGCAGCGACGAGAAAGGGGGCTTCGGCCCCCTCGTCATTTCGGGTAGACGCAGCCCAGGACGCGGGGCGTCGCGGCGCCGGTGACCGAAGGCACGTTGCCGGGACGCCCGGCCAGCGTTTCGCGCGCGAGCCAAGCGAACGCGAGCGCCTCGACCCAGTCGGGGGGGATGCCGAGCGCTGCCGTGCTCATGACCCGCATAGCGGGCAGCAGGCGTTGAATCCGTGCGAACAAATCCGTGTTCGCGACCCCGCCGCCGCACAAGTACACCTCATCGAGGTCGGGGCAGTCGCCTCGCAGCGCCGCTGCGACGCACTCCGCGGTCAGCTCGGCAAGAGTGGCCTGAACGTCGGCGGCGTCGTACTCCGGGCGTATGTGAGGACGCGCCCAGTCGAGGTTGAAGACATCCCGCCCGGTACTCTTCGGGGGCGCGCGACGGAAATAGGGATCGGCCAAGAGGGCGTTCAGCAGCGCCGATCGCACGCGGCCTTGCGCGGCCCAGGTTCCCCCGGCGTCGAAGTGCAGTCCGCGCACCTGGAATACCCATTCGTCGAGCAGCGCATTGCCCGGCCCGCAGTCGAAGCCGAGGATGTCGCCCTGGGCGGGCAAGTAGGTCACATTGGCGATACCGCCGAGGTTCACGACCGCGCGGGCGTGCTGCGCGTGCCGAAAAATGGCGGCATGAAACGCCGGAACCAGCGGTGCGCCCTCGCCCCCGGCCGCGATATCGCGGCTGCGAAAGTCGCACACCACGCGAATGCCGCTCAGCTCCGCGAGCAGGGAGCCGTTGACCAATTGAACGGTGAAGCCGCGTGCCGGGTCGTGGCGTACTGTTTGTCCATGGCAACCGATGGCACTGACGGCGCTCGGCTCGATGCCGGCCTGGTCGAGCAGTGCGCGCACCGCCCCGGCGTAGCGACGGGCCAGTGCCAAGGCAGCCTCGCTCGAGCGGTTGATCTCGTCGTAGCCCGGTTGCGACAATGCCCGCAACTGCTGCCGCAACGCGCCCGGAAAAGCGGCGAACTGCGTTGCGAGCAGCGGGCTTGCGGTATCGAATCGGGCCAGTACCGCGTCGATACCGTCCAGGCTGGTCCCCGACATCAAGCCCACGTAGAGCTCAGGCGCCATGGCGATGGTGGCAATTACTGCCGGTACGCAGTGACGGCTTCCTCACGGGCCGCAGCGATCGGAGCGGAAGCGGCAGAGATCGAGCGCGGCCGTGCCCCGGCCGCGCCGGCGATGACACTCGGCGGCGGGTACCGACGGCGGCGCGCGATCAATCCAGGCGCGCCAGGGTCGCGGTGCGCAACAAGGAAAGCTGATGTACCAGCGGATCGGCGTGGTTCTCGAAGGCCGCGCGCAACTGGCGGGTGATCGGCACCGCTTCGGGCTGCACCACCCGCATCGGATCATGCTGAACGCCGCGGATATGGAATTCGTAATGCAGGTGCGGGCCGGTCGCGAGCCCGGTCTGACCGACATGGCCGACGAAATCGCCTTGCGCTAGCCGTGCACCGTGCCGGATTCCCGCAGCGAAGGCCGACAAGTGGGCGTAGTAGGTACTGTAGTGGCCCGCGTGATCCACAATGACGAGGTTGCCGTAGCCGCCCTTGCGCCCGACGAAGCTCACCACGCCATCGCCCGTGGTGCGCACCCGCGTACCGGTCGGCGCGGCGTAGTCGATGCCGCGGTGCGCCGTCCACGTTTGCAGAATGGGATGAAAGCGCGCGTGCGAGAACCCCGACGAGATCCGCGAGAATTCGAGCGGCGAGCGCAGGAACGCCTTGCGCAGACTCTTGCCGTCGGGGGTGTAATACGCGCCGGCACCGTCACCGCCATCGAACCATACGGCGCGGTGCGTCTTGCCCTGGTTCACGAATTCAGCGGCGAGCACCCGGCCCGTCTTCACCACCTCGCCCTCGAATGCGAGGCCCTCGTAGACCACGGCGAAGCGATCGCCCCGGCGCAGGTCGCGGTGAAAATCGATATGACTGGAAAAGATTTCGGCGATCTGGGTGGCGATCGCGTCCGGTAGGCCGGCGGCATCGGTCGCGGCAAAGAGCGAGCTGCGGATTTCGCCGGAGACCATCAACGGCTGCGGGTCGAGATCCGCCGGCGTCTGTGAAACACGGAAGCCGTCGTTGCCGCGCTCGATCGTGAGCAGGTCGCCCGAAGGCGTGAGGTAGGTGAGACGCTGCAGCTCGCCGCTGGCGGACGTTTCCGCGCGCACGCTTCTTCCCGGCCGCAGTTGGGCGAGCGCGCGCGTATCGCGCGATCGACGCAGGAAGTCGATTGCCTGCGGATCATCGACTTCCAGGCGGGCAAGCAAGGCCGCCACCGTATCGCCGCGCTGAATGCGTTCCTCGGAGACGTAGCTCGCGTCGAGCAGCGCGTCGTGACCCGGGAGCCGAGGCAGTGTGACCTCTTGCACGATCCGCTCGACGTGCAGCTTGTCGACCAGCGTATCGGGGGCTACGCCGAAGGCCGCGACGACACCGAAACACGGTATCCCGGCAGCGACGGCAAACCACAAAGCCTTCCCGCTCCTCCCTGATTTATGAGCTAGAATCACGCTCTTAGCATTTGTCATGAAGTCCCCGCCGGGTTCGACGGTGCGAAGGGTAACAGAAAAGTCACGGTCGTCAAACAGGAAATACCGCATCGTGAAAACGGCAGGGAAAGCCTCGACCTCGCTCGACGAGGCACTGGCGGCGATTCGGCGAGGCAGCGAGGAGATACTGGTCGAGGCCGAGCTGGTGGAGCGTCTGAAGGAGGGACGGCCGTTGCGCGTCAAGGCCGGCTTCGATCCGACCGCACCCGATTTGCATATCGGGCACACCGTGCTGCTCAATAAGCTGCGCCAGCTCCAGGACCTGGGACACGAGGTCAGTTTCCTGGTGGGCGATTTCACCGCCATGATCGGCGATCCCACCGGAAAGAGCGCCACCCGGCCTGCGCTCACGCGCGATGCGATCGCGGCCAACGCGCGCACGTATACCGACCAAGTCTTCAAGATCCTCGACCGCGGCCGCACCGAGGTCGTATTCAACTCCGCCTGGATGGAGCGCATGGGCGCGGCCGACATGGTGCGGCTGGCCGCGTGCCAGACCGTCGCCCGCATGCTCGAGCGCGACGATTTCGGCAAGCGTTATCGCGCCAATCAGCCGATCGCGATTCATGAATTCCTCTACCCGCTGGTGCAGGGCTACGACTCCTTTGCCCTGGAGAGCGATCTCGAGCTGGGCGGCACCGACCAGAAGTTCAACCTGCTGATGGGGCGCGAAGTGCAGAAGCACTACGGCCAGCGGCCCCAGTGCATTCTGACCATGCCGCTGCTCGAAGGGCTGGACGGCCTAAACAAGATGTCCAAGTCGCTCGGCAATACGGTGGCTATCACCGATGCGCCGAACGATATGTTCGGCAAGCTGATGTCGATTTCCGACGCGCTGATGTGGCGTTACCTGGAGCTGCTTTCGTTCGAACCGGCCGAGCGCATCCGCCGCTGGCGCGACGAGGTCGGCGCCGGGCGCAATCCGCGCGACATCAAGGTCGAGCTCGCGAAGGAGATCGTGGCGCGTTTCCACAGCCGCGCCGCTGCCGACGCCGCGCTGGCCGAGTTCGAAGCGCGCTTTCGCCGCGGCGAGTCGCCCCAGGATATGCCCGCGATCGAGCTCCTCGCCCCGAGCGCCGGCTTGCCCATCGCGCAGATGCTCAAGCAGGGCGGGCTCACGGCGAGCACCTCGGATGCCTTGCGCCTCATCGGGCAAGGCGCGGTAAAAATCGACGGCGAGAGGATCTCCGACCGGGGGTTGGTGATCGATGCGGGCCGAACTCTGGTCGTGCAAGTCGGCAAGCGCCGCTTCGCGCGCATCACGCTCACTTGAATCGATGACGTGAGGAGGACTATGAACGCCACGTTGCTGATCTACGATCCCACCGCGCCGGCCACGGCTCAGGCGCGCTATAGCAGTCGAACGCTCGACCGGCTGCAGGGCAAAGTCGTGGGCTTCATCGACAACGCCAAGCCCAATTTCAACCACCTCGTCGACGATCTCACGGGCCTGCTGATGCAGCGCTACGGCGTGGCGAGCGTCGTCAAACGCGCCAAGCGCGGGGCGTCCATGCCGGCGGCTGCGGCGGTGGTGGAGGAGCTGGCGGCGCAATGCGACCTGGTGATCACAGGCTCGGGGGATTGAGGGTCGTGTACGTCGTGGAGTGTCCACGACAGCGTAGAGATCGCCAAGCGCGGCAAGCCCGCCTTGACGGTATGCTCCACCGCGTTCACCACGCTGGCGAAGGCGCAGGCCAAGGCGCTCGGCCATCCCGACCTGCCGCTGGTGGTGATCCCTCATCCCTTCGGGCTGCGCCGGCGCGAGGAGGTGTGCGCGATGGCGCAATCCTGCGTGGATGAGATCGCTCGCCTGGTTACGCGCGAGGGGAAACCGTGAGCGTAGAGCGCAGCAGCGACGCCGCGCGCTTGGTCGAGGCCCCGGACGATCTCGATGCGATCAACCGGCTGTTTCACGAGCGCCGCTGGGGCGACGGTCTGCCGGTCGTCCCGCCGACCCAGGATCGGGTCGAGGCGATGCTCGCCGGCACGGCTCGGGCGCGGCACGAAGTGATCGCGCGCCTCGCACCGGGATTCGGCGCCGCCACCGTGGAGCGCATCGCGATCAACGCGGTCCTTGCCGGCTGCCTCGCCGAGTACCTGCCGGTGCTTATCGCTGCCGTCGAGGCGCTCGCCGATCCGCGCTTCAACCTCCAGGGCGTACAGGCAACCACCAACCCGGTTGCCGTCTGGCTGGTCGTTAATGGCCCCGTCGCCGGGCGACTCGACATCAACGGCACGTTCAACTGCCTGGGGCAAGGCGCGCGCGCCAACGCGAGCCTCGGTCGTGCGCTCAGGCTCATCCTGCAGAACGTGGGCGGCGCGCTGCCCGGCGAGATGGATCGCGCGACCCAGGGGCAGCCGGGGAAGTACAGCTTCTGCTGCGCGGAGAATGAAGCCGACAGCCCCTGGGCGCCGTTGCACGTCGAACGCGGTTACGACGCGCTCCAGAGCACCGTCACGGTGGTCGGCGCCGCGGGCACGCTCAACATGAATACCCACGCCAAGGACGCCGCCGACATCCTGCGGGCAGTGGCCGATTCAATGGCGTTCGCAACCAGCAACGATTACTGGGTGGGCGGCGAGCCGTGGCTGATTCTCTCCCCCGAGCACGCCCACATCCTGTATCGCGACGGCCTGGACAAGGCGCAGGTGCGCCAGCGCTTGTGGGAGCAATCGAAGATGGCGGCCGGGCGCATGGCGCACAAAGACTTCGAGCGCACACGCCACAGCCGCGCCGCCGAGCTCGGGACCATCGAGGCGTCGACCTTGCTGCCGATTTCGACCTGCCCGGAAGAGATCGGCATCGTCGTCGCCGGCGGGCCAGGAACGCACTCGGTGTACGTGCCGAGCTTCGGCGACACGCGCGCGGTCACCCGGCCGATCGAGACTGCCTAGCTCTCTTGCAGAGAATTCGGCGTATTGCTTACCGCCGGCTTTGCGCCCGAGATACGGGAATCGCCATCCGGCTTGCTCGCGGAAGTCCGAGAGCAGTGTTCCTTGCCGGCTCCCGCGAGCGCGTAATCCGCTTGTAGCGCCTGCATGTGCCCGTTAAGCTGACGCTTCGGTTGCGGAGTCCGCCATGGCAGGAAAGCCCCGAAGCTTGCGCGAGCATGTCGAGCGCGTCATTACCGATACGCTCGATCGCTGTACCGCCTGCGGGCGCTGCTACCAGGTGTGCCCGATGCCGCGCTATTCGGCCCTGCTGCAAGACGCACCGGGCGAGCGCGTCGTGGGCGAGGTCTTGCAGCTTCTGCGCCGCGAGCCCGGGCGAGCGCTCGGGCTCGAATTCGTCAAGATCTGCACCCAGTCCGCCAGTTGTATCCCCGCCTGTCCGGAGGGGATCGATCCCATGCTGATGTTGCGCGTCGCGCGCATGGTGGCGCTCGGCGCGCTCGGGGAGGCACCCCAGATGGAAGGCCGCGAGGAGCCCCAGTTCTTTCAGAAGATCGATACCTACGCGGCACTCCAGCTCGATGAGCGCGAGCTGCTCGACTGGCACGACCGGAGGCTGCCGTGAGCGAGCGCGTGGTGTTCTGGTACGGCTGCAACGTCTTGCGTCACGGCGACATCATCCACGCCGCGATCGAAGTGCTGCGCGCCGCTGGCATCGAGTCCTCCCCGCTCGGCGGGCCGGGATACTGCTGCGGCAGTCCCAAGGACGGCAATCTGCGCGCCGCCGAAGGCATGGCGGTACGCACGGTGCGCAAGTTCAACGCGCTGCCCGAAGAGCAGGTGGTGACCTGGTGTCCGTCGTGTCATCGCCACATGGGCGCCTTCATGAGCCAGTACCAGGAGCCAAATTTCTCGGTCGCGCACATCAGCCAGGTTTTGCACCAGCGCCGTGACCGCCTGGCAGAGCGCATGACATGCCGCATCGAGCGCCGGGTCGTCCTGCACCAGCATAGCGGCTTCCGCGAAGTCGACGTCGGTTCCCTGGTACACGATCTGCTCGCGCTCATCCCGGGCCTCGAGATCGCGCCCGCGAGCGAGCGCTCGCCCGGCCACATGTGCTCGCCGTTGCTGGCCGTGCCGGCGGCGATGAAGGACAACACCCGCCGGCTGTGCGAGCTTGCGCAGGACAGCGGCGCGGACGACGTCGTGACGATCTTCCACTCCTGCCAGCGCTTGCTGTGCGGCTTGGAGACGACGGAGCCGTTCCGGGTCGTCAATTACATCGCGCTGCTCGCGCAGGCCTTGGGCTACACCCACGTCGATGAATTCAAGCAGTGGAAGAACGCCGGGTCGGCGCAAGCCGTGGAGGCGCTGATCGGTGCGCAGCGTATCGAGCGCATCGGGCGCGAGCGCTTGGCTCAGGTCCTGCCCGACATCCTCAGGAAGCCGGTGCGGTAGCGGGGCGAATCGTCCTGCGGCCGGCGAAGCGCCGTTTCATCGACTGACGATCGGCGCCGCCAGCCGTTCGACCATGACATTGACGCACGCGGGCCGGCCCGAGGCGCGCGCCGCTTCGAGCGCGGGGCGCAGCTCCGCCGCGTGCCGCACGAGCTGGCCGAAACCTCCCAGACCCGCGACGGCCTGGTCGTAGCGGCTCGGCAGCAGCTCGCAGCCCACGGCGCGGTCGCGGCCGAAGCTATCGATCTGGATCTGATGCTCGGCGTTCCAGCAGGCATCGTTACCGACGACCGCGAGGATCGGCAGCGCGTGGCGCACGGCCGTGTCGAACTCGGCCATGTGGAAGCCGAAGGTGCCGTCGCCCAGCAGCGCGATCACCTGCGCCTGTGGGCGCGCGAGCTTCGCGGCCAGCGCGAAGGGCAGGGCGCTGCCGATGGATCCCGCCGGGCCGTTGATGAGCCGCAGCGGCGCTTCGACGCAGGCTTGGGCCCACTGGCCGAATTCGCCGCCGTCGATCACGACGACGCTCTGCGACGCCTCGTTCACGAGCTGCTGGACCGCGCGCCCGACCTCGACCGGATGCACCGGAGCGGCGCTGCGCTTGCCCGCCTCGTCCCATTGCGGCGGCCGATAGCCCAGGGCGGCTTCGACTTCGTCCGCCCACGTGGAATCGGTGCGCTGCGCGCTCGCCAGCGCGCTGAGTTGCGCGGCGGCCCGAAAGGGATCGGCGATCGCCGCGAGCGTAAGCCGGGCGGGATCGGCCGCCGCGCGCGCGGCCCGCTCCAAGGTCGCCGCTTCGGGATCCACCACGATGAAGCGGCAATCGGCCGCGAACGCGGGGCTGCGGCCGAAACGCAGGGTGAAGTCGAGCTTCTTCGCCAGCAGCACGACCAGGTCCGCGGCGCGCAGCACTTCGGCCAGCGCACCCAGCGCCGGATCGTTCACGCCGCGCGGACTTTCCATGCCGATGACCGGGATACGCCATGCGCGCGCCAGGGCCTCGCGCACGCCGCGGTGACGCTCGCCGCACAGCATGGGGCCGGTGAGAACGAGCGCTCGCTTGGCCGCGTGCAGCTGCTCGGCGATGGCCGCCGCTACCGCCGCCTCCAGGGGCACGGGCGGCAGATCGGCCTCGGCTGCGGGCTGCGGCAGGTGCGGTATCCGGGCTTCGAGCAGGTCGCAAGGCAGGCTGACATGCACCGGGCCGGGCCGCCCGGCGCGCGCGATGCGCAACGCACGCGCGATGTCCTCGCCCAATCCCGCGGCGCTGGCAGCGGTCCAGGCGGCCTTCACCAACGGTGCGGCGATGTCGGCCTGGCGCATTTCCTGGAAGGCATCCATGCCGAGCTGATGGGTCGGCGCATGGCCCGAGAGCAGCACCAGCGGGGAATCGGACGCGGCGGCGGTGTACAGCGCGCCGAGCGCATTCGCATGACCGGGGCCGCCCGTCACCAACGCCACGCCCGGCTCTCCCGTCAGGCGTCCCCATGCGTCCGCCATGTGCACGGCGGCGCCTTCGTGGCGCACGTGGATGATGTCGAGATCCGCCTCCAGCGCCGCATCGTAGATCGACATGACGTGGTTGCCGGAGAGCGAGAACAGGTAGCGTGTCCCGGCGCGTGCCAGGGTTCGTGCCAGCAGATCGGCGCCGCGAAGGGTCTCGGTCATGGGCATCCTCGGGCTTCGGTCGTCAATGCTCAGGGGCCAAGGTGCGCGCCGCGACCCAGCCGGTGACGCGTACCGCACCGGCGCGGTATAGC
This sequence comes from Burkholderiales bacterium, assembly GCA_020848435.1. Classification (GTDB taxonomy): domain Bacteria; phylum Pseudomonadota; class Gammaproteobacteria; order Burkholderiales; family WYBJ01; genus WYBJ01. The sequence continues at coordinate 17,414 of JADLAC010000033.1, forward strand.
ACCCGCGACAGCTCGTTCAGCGTGGCCCCGGTGGTGAGGACATCGTCGACCACAGCGATCGCGTAGCCGCGCACGTCGGCCGTACAGACGAATGCACCGCGGACGTTGGCGTCGCGCTCCTTCCACGGTAGCGCGCTCTGCGGGGCGGCGTCGCGCACGCGCGCGCACGCCGCACGCGCCAAGGGCACATCCATGCGCGCGGCCAAAAGGCGCGCGAGCTCGAGCGACTGGTTGAATCCGCGTTCGCGCAGCCGCTGCGCGCCGAGCGGCATCGGCACGATCAGGTCCGGCGCCGCTTCGGCGCTCACGACCGGCCACATGAGGTCCGCGAGGGCAGGCGCCGCGGCGAGCTTGCCGCCATACTTGAAGCTCTGGATCAACCGGTCGAGCGGGAAGGCATAGGCGCAGGGCGCGAGCACGCGATCGAACGCCGGCGGGTGCGCGAGGCAAGCCCCGCACACCTCGGCCGCGCGGCTCGGCGCCGCGCACTTGGGACAGCGCTCCACGGGCAGATGCGGCAGGTCGCTGCGACAGCCCGCGCACAGGTTGCCGCAGCGCGCGTGCGCCGAGCACAGCAGGCACAGCGGCGGGAGCGCATGCTGCCTCAGCGATGAGCAATAGTTTAGAATCGCCCTGCCGAAATTGAACAACGGCTTCCCCCACCCTTGGCTCGCCATCCCTCATGAACGTTTCGATTGTAGACGAAGCCCGCGCGCCGGCCGCCGCCACGCGAGCGCATTGGTCCGTGGATTCGGTCGCGGCGCTGTTCGAATTGCCGTTCAACGATCTGTTGCATCGCGCGCAGAGCGTGCATCGAAGCCACTTCGATCCAAACGAAATCCAGCTCTCGACCCTGCTGTCCATCAAGACCGGCGGGTGTCCGGAGGATTGTGGCTACTGCCCGCAGTCGGTTCGCTTCGATACCGGCCTGGCCGATCAGGCGTTGCTGCCCATCGAACAGGTGGTTGCGGCCGCGCAGGCCGCGCGCGCGAAGGGAGCCACGCGCTTTTGCATGGGGGCGGCGTGGCGCGGCCCCAAGCAGCGCGACGTCGAGCAGGTCGCCGCGATGATCAAGGCGGTACACGATCTCGGCATGGAAACCTGCGCCACGCTCGGCATGTTGAAGGACGGCCAGGCCGAGCAGCTCGGTGCGGCCGGCCTCGACTACTACAACCACAACCTGGACACCGCGCCCGAGTATTACAACGAGATCATCCATACCCGTGAGCAGCGGGATCGGCTCGATACCTTGGGACGGGTGCGCGCGGCCGGCGTGCATGTCTGCTGCGGCGGCATCGTCGGCATGGGCGAGACGCGCGCCCAGCGCGCCGCCCTGATCGCGCAGCTCGCGAATCTCGATCCGTACCCCGAATCGGTGCCCATCAACAACCTCGTCGCCGTTCCCGGTACGCCTCTGGCAGATACCGAGCCGCTCGATCCGCTCGAATTCGTGCGCACCATCGCTTGCGCGCGCATCGCCATGCCGCGTGCCCGCGTGCGTCTGTCGGCGGGGCGCAGCGACATGTCCGACGCGGTCCAGGCGCTGTGCTTTCTCGCCGGCGCCAACTCGATCTTCTACGGCGACAAGCTGCTCACGACCGGGAATCCCGAGGTGGAGCGCGATCAGCATCTCATGGCGAAACTCGGCTTGCATCCCGCGGCCGCGGTTCCGCGCGCGAGCTCGAGCGAGAGCTGAGGGTCTCGCCGGAACGCTACGGCGAGCTGCCGGGTGACAGCGCAAGCGGCTGAGCTCGACCCGAACCTCCTCGCCCAATCGGTCCAAGGCGAGCTCGATCGCCTGCGTGCCGCGGGCTTGCATCGCTCGCGCGCCGTATTGGAGGGCAGACAGGGAGCGCACGTCGTCGTGCGCGGGCGCGATTTCGTCTCCTTCGCATCCAACGATTACCTCGGGCTCGCGGCCGACCCGCGCCTGATCGAAGCAGCGCGCGAGGCGGCATCGCGTTATGGCGTGGGAGCCGGGGCGTCGCACCTGCTCCACGGCCATCACGCCTTGCATGAACAGCTCGAGAGCGCGCTGGCCGAGACCGTTGGCATGGCGCGCGCCCTGGTGTTCTCCACCGGCTACATGGCCAATCTCGGCGTGGTGACGGCGCTGTGCGGGCGCGACGACGAGGTATTCGCGGACAAGCTCAACCACGCCTCGCTGAATGATGCCATGGTGCTGTCGCGGGCGCGCTTTCACCGCTATCCCCATGGCGATCTCGACGCCCTAGATCGCGCGCTCGGCCGCGCGCGTGCGCGCACCCGCAAGCTGATTCTCACCGATGCGGTTTTCAGCATGGACGGCGATCTCGCACCGCTGCCCGAGCTGGTTCGCCTGTGTGAGCGGCACGGCGCGTATCTCTTGCTCGACGATGCCCATGGCTTCGGCGTGCTGGGCGAGCATGGCGCCGGGACGCCGTCGCATTTCGCCGTCAGCTCCGAGCGCGTGATCTACATGGGTACGCTGGGCAAGGCCGCGGGGGTCTACGGCGCCTTCGTTGCCTCCAGTGCCGCCCTCATCGACTATCTCGTCAACCGTGCCCGCACGTATGTCTACACCACCGCCACACCGCCCCTGCTCGCGGCGGCACTGCTGCAGAGCCTCGCCATAATCCGCGGCGAAGGCTGGCGCCGCGAGCACTTGCAGGCGCTCATCGGGGACCTGAAGGAAGGGTTGCGGGCGGCGCGCGCACGCTTGCTGCCCTCGCCGACAGCGATACAACCCTATGTGCTGGGAAGCGCGGGCGCTGCGCTGCGTGCCGCCGAAGTCCTGCGCGCTCACGGCATGATCGTACCGGCGATCCGCCCGCCCACCGTGCCCGCTGGCAGCGCGCGGCTGCGCATTTCGTTGTCGGCCGGACACACGCTCGCCGATGTCGAGCGGCTGGTGTCAGCGCTGCGCAAGCTGTAGTGAAGGCCGGCGACGAGCTCGATCGCAACGAGGTTCGGCGCGCGTTCGAGCGCTCTGCCGCGCGCGCGGATTTCCTGTCCGACGAGATCGGCCGGCGCATGGACGAACGGCTCGACTTGTTGCGCATCGAGCCGCGCATGGCGGTCGATCTCGGCAGCGGTCGCGGTGCTGGTGCGGGCAGCCTGCGCCAACGCTATCCCGGGTGCACGGTGGTCGAGCTCGATCTCGCCCACGCGATGCTGCGCGCATCCCGGCGTGCCGTGCCGTGGTGGCGCCGCGGCAGCCAGCGCTTCGCGGGCCGTGCAACGCCGCGGGTGTGCGGCGACATGACGCGATCGTCCTTCGCCGAGCGCGTGTTCGACCTCGTGTGGTCCAATCTCGCGCTGCCCTGGGTCGAGCCGCGGCTGGCGCTGGCGGAGATGTATCGCATCTTGCGCCCCGGCGGGGTATGCATGTTCAGCACCCTGGGTCCGGACACGTTGAAGGAGCTGCGCGCGGCCTACGCCAGCGCGGACGCCTTCGTGCACGTCAACCGCTTCGTCGATCTGCACGACATCGGCGACTTGCTGCTGGGCGAGCATTTCGCCGATCCGGTGATGGACATGGAATACCTCACGTTGACGTACCCGGACGTGACCTCGCTGTTGCGCGAGATCAAGGCTGCCGGGGCGCACAACGCCAATGCGGGACGTAACCGTGCCTTGAGCGGCAGGGCCGCGTTCGCGCGTATGACGGCAGCCTACGAGGGCTACCGCAAGGAGGGGCGTTTGCCGGCCACGTTCGAGATCGTCTACGGCCATGCCTGGCGTCCGCACACCGAGCGCGCGAGCGCGGCCGCTCATGCGCTGATCCAGTTCCATCCACGCCGAGGACCTCCGGCATGAGGCGGTCGCGGGGAGTGTTCGTGACCGGCACGGATACCGGGGTGGGCAAGACGCAAGTCGCGTGTGCGCTGCTGCGCGCGCTCGCGCGCGAGGGAGTTCGTGCCATCGGCATGAAGCCGGTCGCGGCAGGTGCGGGACGCATCCGGGGCGCGCTCGACAATGCGGACGTCGTCGCCTTGGCGGCCGCGAGCGCGCTTCGCGCGTCACGCGCACTGCGCAATCCCTACTTGCTTGCCCGTGCGATTGCGCCGCACCTGGCGGCGCGTGAAGCCGGCGTGCGCCTCGACGTGCGCGTGATGGCGCAGGCTTTTCGTGCGCTCTCGGAGCGCGCCGAGTGCGTGGTGGTCGAGGGCGCCGGGGGATTTCGCGTGCCGTTGAACGAGCGCGCCGACTTGGCCGACCTGGCGCGCGCGCTGCGGCTGCCGGTGATCCTGGTAGTCGGGATGCGGCTCGGTTGCCTGTCGCATGCGCTGCTTACCGCGGAGGCGATTCGCGGCCGTGGCTTGGTGCTCGCGGGTTGGGTTGCCAACCGTATCGATCCGTCGATGCGGCGCTATCGCGACAACGTCGAGGCGTTGCGCGAGCGCCTCGGCGCGCCGATGCTGGCAGAGCTCGCGCACCTGCCCTCGAAGCGCTCGCGCGAGCACGCGCTCGATCATTCGCTTGATTCTCATTGCTGCGTATCGATTCTCGGCTTGAAGCGCAGCGAGCTTCGCTCCGGCCGCTGACGAGTTGCTCCCGGCATATCTTCGCCGGGCCGCGATCGAACAACCCGACGCTTTTGGGCAAGCGCGCGCATCGCGCTTGAATCTGCGGGGCTTTTCTTGCGCCCGCGACAAGCCGTGTGATACAGTCCCTGCGCTCTGAGGCGCCCTTCGCCGCGGCCCCGGGTGCTGTGACGTAACATTCGGACCAGTGCCATGCACGACGGCTCTGCTGCGGACAACCAGGATTTTTCTCTGATTGCCAGGCGCAACTGCTCGCTGCAACATTCCGGGCGTTGGAGAGCATTCGCGCTTGCGGCCCTCGTTTCGGGGCTGATCGCGCTGGCGTTCGCAAGTATCGGGGCATGGCCCATCCTGCCGTTCGCGGGCTTGGAGCTGGCAGCGCTGTACGTCGCGTTTCGCCGTATTTCTCGCGATGCTGAGGATTACGAGCAGGTGATCATTCGCGGCGATCGCCTGTTCGTGGAACGCCATACGCGTAGCGGCGTGCGGCGCTTCGAGTCCAATCGCTATTGGACGCAGGTGGTCGTGCGCAATGGTGCTGGGCGCAGGCGAATCGCGCTGCGCTCACACGGCAGTGAGATCGAGTTCGGAACATTCCTGAGCGACGGCGATCGCCTCGACCTGGCGCGCAAGCTCGAGAATCGATTGCGGGTTCAGTCATGACAAACCAATCAGGGCTAGGGAAAAACATGATCGGTAAGTGGACCACGGGCGCGATGCTCGCGCTTGCGCCGGCGCTCGCCGGCGCAAGCCGCTACAACTTGCAGGATCCGAACAGCGCTCTTGGCCAGGACATCTACGACCTGCATCACCTCATCTTGTGGGTATGCGTCGTCATTTTCGTCGGCGTGTTCGGCTTCATGTTCTATGCCATTCTCAAGCACCGCAAATCGGCGGGTCATCCGGCTGCGCATTTTCACGAGAACACTACGGTCGAGGTCATCTGGACGGTCATTCCGTTCGTCATCCTGATCGGCATCGCGGTGCCCGCCACCCGCACCCTGGTCCATCAGCGCGACACGTCGGCCGCGGATCTGACCATCAAGGTGACGGGGTACCAGTGGAAGTGGGGCTACGACTATCTCAAGGGCGACGGTGAAGGCATTTCTTTCTTCAGCACCCTCGCCACACCGCGCGAGCAGATCGATGGTACCGCCCCCAAGGGCGAGAACTACCTGCTCGAGGTCGACCAACCCGTGGTCGTGCCGGTGGGCAAGAAGGTGCGCCTGGTGATCACGGCCGCAGACGTCCTGCACGCCTGGTGGGTCCCTTCGCTCGCGGCCAAGCAGGATGCGATCCCTGGATTCGTCCGCGACACCTGGTTCAAAGCCGAGCGTGAGGGCCTCTATCGGGGCCAATGCGCCGAGCTGTGCGGCAAGGAGCACGGCTTTATGCCGATCGTAGTGAACGTCCTGTCGGCGGAGAAGTACGCGGCCTGGGTCAACGAGCGCAAGCAGAAGCCGGCCGCTGCCGCCGAAGACGCGAACAAGCAATGGACACTGGCGGAGCTGAGCGCGCGCGGGCGCAAGGTGTTCGCCGAGAACTGCGTCGCCTGTCACCAGGGCGACGGCATGGGCATTCCCGGGAGCTTCCCCGCGTTGAACGGTTCGAAGGTCGTGACCGGGTCCAAGCAGGCCCAGATCGCCACCGTGCTCCACGGCGTCGTGCGCGACGGCAAGGTCACCTTGATGCAACCGTTCAGGCAGCTCTCCGACGTGGACCTCGCAGCGGTGCTGACTTACACCCGCAATAGCTGGAACAACCTCGGCGGGGAGGCCGTGATGCCGGCCGAAGTGGCGGCGGCGCGTTCGAGCAGCCCTCAGGCGCTGCACGGCGAACGCGCCAGTGCGCTGCGGATAGCGGCGAGCGCGTTGCACGCGGCGGCCCCCGCCGGCCACGCGGGCGCAGCCCGGTAACGACCCTATTGCGTCAGCCGCAACGACCGAGAACTTCACGGAGCCAGCCGATGAGCACAGCCGTTCACGATCACCCGCACGGGCACGATGACCACGCTCACCACCCGAGCGGGCTCGCACGCTATCTCACGACCACCAACCACAAGGACATCGGCACAATGTACCTGTGGTTCAGCTTCGCGATGTTCCTGACCGGTGGGGTCATGGCGCTCGTCATTCGCGCCGAGTTGTTCCAGCCCGGTCTGCAGGTGGTCAATCCCGATTTCTTCAACCAGATGACCACGCTGCACGGCCTCATCATGGTGTTCGGCGCGATCATGCCCGCGTTCGTCGGCTTCGCGAACTGGCAGATTCCGATGATGATCGGAGCGCCCGACATGGCGTTTCCCCGGCTGAACAATTGGAGCTTCTGGTTGCTGCCGCCGGCCGCGCTGCTTCTGGTCACGTCCTTGTTCGTGCCCGGCGGCGCGGCCGCGGCGGGTTGGACGCTGTATCCGCCGCTCACGGTGCAAATGGGGATGGGCATGGACCTGGCGATCTTCGCGGTCCACATCCTCGGCATGTCCTCGATCCTCGGCTCTATCAACATCATCACCACGCTGCTCAACATGCGCGCGCCGGGGATGACGCTGATGAAGATGCCGCTGTTCTGCTGGACGTGGCTCATTACCGCGTACCTGCTGCTCGCCGCCATGCCCGTGCTGGCCGGTGCCGTCACCATGATCCTGACCGACCGGCACTTCGGCACGCACTTCTTCAACCCGGCAGGAGGCGGGGACCCGGTGCTGTTCCAGCACATCTTCTGGTTCTTCGGTCACCCGGAGGTCTACATCATCGCGATTCCCGCCTTCGGCGTGATCTCGCAGGTCATCCCGGCGTTCTCGCGCAAGCCGCTGTTCGGTTATACCTCGATGGTGTACGCGACCGCCTCGATCGCCATCCTGTCTTTCATCGTCTGGGCACACCACATGTACACCACGGGCATGCCGGTGCAGGCGCAGTTGTTCTTCATGTATGCGACCAGCCTGATCGCCGTGCCCACCGGCGTGAAAGTCTTCAACTGGGTCGCCACGATGTGGAAGGGGTCGCTGTCGTTCGAGACGCCGATGCTGTTCGCCATCGGCTTTCTGTTTCTCTTCACCATCGGCGGCTTCACGGGGCTCGTGCTCGCCATCGTCCCGATCGACATCCAGTTGCACGATACCTACTACGTCGTGGCCCACTTCCATTACGTGATGGTCGCGGGCGCGTTGTTCGCGGCCTTCGCGGGGGTCTATTTCTGGATTCCGAAGTGGACCGGCCGGATGTACGACGAGACCCTGGGCAAGTGGCACTTCTGGCTGTCGTTCATCTTCTTCAACATGGCCTTCTTCGTGCAGCACTTCCTGGGGCTCGCGGGCATGCCGCGCCGCATTCCCGACTACGCGCTGCAGTTCGCCGATTTCAACATGGTGTCCTCCATCGGCGCGTTCGGCTTCGGCTTGGCCCAACTGCTGTTCCTGTACGTGGTGGTCAAGTGCATCCGCAGCGGCGAGCAAGCTCCGGCGAAGGCGTGGGAGGGCGCGGATACGCTGGAATGGACGCACCTGCCCTCGCCGGCGCCCTACCATAGCTTCGAGACGCCGCCGATGGTGAAGTAGCGCTCATGTCGACTGGCGCCGAATTGAACAAGCAACGCGCACGCAAGAACCTGCGTACGGCGCTCGTCCTCGGCCTGCTGGCGCTGGCGTCCTTGGCTGCGTTCGCCCACAAGGTGTGGCATCTCGGATGAGCCAGCGCTCACACAACCGCAGCACGCTCACCCGCTTGGCGATATTCGCCGTTGCGATGTTCGGCTTCGGCTTCGCGCTGGTGCCCTTCTACCGCGCGATATGCGAGGTGACCGGGCTCAACAACTTCATCAAGCCCGACGCGCCGCTCAACACCCAGGTTGACACCAGCCGCTGGATCACGGTGGAGCTGGACGCAAACACGCGCGGGCTGCCGTGGAGCTTCGCGCCCAGGCAGCGCAGCGTGCGGGTTCACCCCGGGCAGCTCGTGCAAGTGGTGTACGAGGTCCGGAACGACTCGGCGAGCCCGATCGCCGGCCAGGCGATCCCCAGCTATGGGCCGCGAATTGCGGCCGGCTACTTTCGCAAGATGGAGTGCTTCTGCTTTCAGAAGCAGGAGCTGGCACCCGGCGAGGTGCGGCAGATGCCGGTGGTGTTCGTGGTCGATCCCGAGCTGCCCAAGGATGTCGCCACGGTCACGCTGTCCTACACGTTTTTCGAGCTCAATGGCGCTACGCCGAAACCCGCGGGCAACGGGGTGAGCGGATGATCGCGATGGACGTACCGGAACACGACCGATCCAAGCGCGCTTCGCTGTTGCAGGTCGCGAAGGCCGTGGGGAGCGGATTTTTCGGCGTGCGGCGGCGCGCGGACCATGAAGCGGTCCGGATTTCGCCGCTGCAGCTCATCATCGTCGGGGTGATCGGCGCCGCGCTGTTCGTGACGGCGTTATTGTTGCTGGTGCAATTCGTTTTGCGCCTGGCCGGCGCATGAGCGCCTGACCGGAAATCGGGGAGAAGGAAATGTCCAACGCGTCAACCGATCGCTACTACCTGCCGCAGCCCTCGACCTGGCCGATCACGGGCTCGATCGCGCTCGGCCTGCTCGGCTTCGGTGCGGCGTTCTCCGTCAATCGCCTGGCGGCCGGCTATGTGCTGCTGGCCCTGGGCTTCGCGGTGCTGATCTACATGATGTTCGGCTGGTTCGGCACGGTCGTGCGCGAAAGCGTCGCCGGCAAGTACAACGACCGGGTCGACGTTTCGTTTCGCTGGGGGATGAGCTGGTTCATCTTCTCGGAGGTGATGTTTTTCGGCGCCTTCTTCGGCGCGTTGTACTACATGCGCGTGCTGTCGGTGCCCTGGCTGGGCGAAGTCGACCAGAAGCTGATCTGGCCCGACTTCGCGCCCGGATGGCCGATCGCGGGACCAGGCATCAGCGAGAAATTCACGCCCATGGGCGCCTTCGGCATTCCCGCGCTCAATACCCTGCTGCTGTTGAGCTCCGGGGTCACCATCACGCTGGCGCATTGGGCCTTGAAGAAGGGCAATCGAGGCGCGCTGATCGGCTGGATGTTCGCGACCGTGGCGCTGGGCATCACCTTCCTGGGCTTTCAGGCATACGAATACGGCCATGCCTACAGCGATCTCAACCTGAAGCTCACGTCAGGCGCGTACGGCGCGACCTTCTACATGTTGACGGGCTTTCACGGTTTTCACGTGACCATCGGCACGATCATGTTGATCGTCATCCTGGCGCGTTGCATCGCCGGCCATTTCACGCCCGAACACCATTTCGCTTTCGAGGGCGTGTCGTGGTACTGGCACTTCGTCGACGTCGTCTGGCTGTTCCTGTTCATCTTCGTGTACTGGCTCTGAGCAACGCTCGGGCGTCGCACGCTTGCCGCTACGCCGCACCCAAGGTGCGGCGTAGTCGTCTCGAGGGAGCCGCGGGATCAGCCCAGGCGCTCGCCGATCAAGCCGAAGTAATGGCCGAGCATGAGCAGCACGAAGACGCACACGGAAAGGATAATGCGAATCGTGAGGGCGCGCACGGTTCGATCGGAACGTCCCTGGTCCTTCACCAGGAAGAACCCCGCGGAGAGCAGGCTCCCCGCGATGAAAACCATGAGCAGGATGACGATGATCTTCACGGCGACGCCCGCGACGAATGATCCAGTCTAGCACGGGGCCCGTCCAACGCTCATGCACGCGCGCAGACAATTCCGCCCCACGTTGTGGGCGACCATCGCGGCTTTGCTCGGCGTGGGGGCTGGTGTCGCGTTGGGATACTGGCAGCTCGGCCGTGCACAGGAAAAGCTCCAGCGCTTCGCCTTGCTCGCGCAGCGCGCTTCGCAACCGGCGATTCATATCGGCGCCGGCGCGATCGACGTCGCACTGGTGGAGCGGCGCACGGTGGAGGCGCGCGGCGCCTTCGAGCCGCGCGGCATGGTCTTGCTCGACAACCGGGTCCGCAACGGCGTTGCGGGCTTCGAGGTCGTGATGCCGTTGCGCCTTGCCGGCGCTGACATGCACGTGCTGGTCGATCGCGGTTGGATCGCCGGCACGGGCGATCGGCGCCGCCTGCCCGAAGTCCGAACGCCCGCGGGCGACGTCGCAGTGAGCGGCTTGGCGCTCGTTCCGGGACGAAAGCTCTACGAGCTTTCCGCTGAGGCGATCGAAGGCATCGTGTGGCAGAACCTGACCATCGAGCGCTACCGCGCGCACATGCCCTATCCGATCCAGCCCGTGATGATCCAGCAAGCGACCGAGCTCGCCGACGGCCTGGTGCGGTCGTGGCAGCCATCGGAGCGCGAGATCAATGTCCACCGCAGCTACGCCTTCCAATGGTTCGCGCTGGCGTTGCTGATCGCGTGCGGTTACCTTTTCCTGTCCCTACGCCGTGTCCCCGCGAACGATTAATCGCTTGAAAGTGCTCGGCATCGGTGCGCTTGCGCTGGCGCCCGTGGTGGCGTCGTATCTCTTGTACGTGTTCTGGTTGCCCTCGGCCCATACCAACTACGGCACCTTGCTCGAGCCGCGGGCGTTGCCGGCCCGACCGCTCCAGACGCTCGACGGCAAGCCCTTCGCCTTCGATCAATTGCGCGGCCGCTGGGTCTTCGTCGCCTTAGACAGCGGCGGCTGCACGCAGGCCTGCGAGGACAAGCTGTGGAAGATGCGCCAGGTGCGCCAAACCCAGGGCAAGGACATCGGCCGCATCGAGCGCGTCCTGGTCATCCTCGACAGCGAGACGCCTGCCGAGAGCATTGCGCGCGATTACGCGGGCACGTGGCTCGTGCGCGCCGACGCGGTCGTGGCCGCTACTTTCCCCGCGCCGGCGAGCAATCGGAATCACATCTACCTCGTCGACCCTCTCGGCAACGTGATGATGCGCTTTCCGCAGGACGCCGACCCGAGCCGCATGCTGAAGGACATCGCGCGCTTGCTCAAGTACTCGCACGTCGGCTGACAGCGCCGGCCGGCGCCACGCCCGCGATGGTAAGCGCGGTTCAACGCGCGCGGGGAATCGCTTGATCCACGGCCGGCGGCCGGCTCAACGCACGCGATGGTGGCGAGCGCGCCGCGGCGCCGGCACTGAGCAGGGGAGCTGCCCGACGCTGCTTCGACCTCGCGCTGCCGCGGTATCGGTCCGACGCCGCCGTGGCAGGTGATAGAATCTCCACGCCCAATCGCCCGACGCTTTTCGCTTCCTCCGTAATGTCCAGCAGCCTCATGCTTCAGACTGCGAGCGTGCGTGCGCGGCAGTTCTACCAGCTCACCAAGCCGCGCGTCGTATCGCTCATCGTCTTCACCGCGTTCATCGGCATGTTGCTGGCGGTGCCGGGCGCTGTCCCGCTCCAGCCTTTGCTGGCCGGCACGTTCGGGATCGCGCTGGTGGCCGGAGCGGCCGCCGCATTCAACTGCCTCGTTGAACAGAAGATCGACGCGCTCATGGCGCGTACGCGCCGGCGTCCCTTGCCGCAGGGCGCGGTCAGCGCCGCACAGACGCTGCTGTTCGCGGGCTTGATCGGCGGCGCGGGCTTGTTGCTGTTGTACCGGTGGGTGAATCCGCTCACGATGTGGCTCACGTTGGCCACGTTCATCGGTTATGCGGTGATCTACACCGTGATCTTGAAGCCGCTCACGCCGCAGAATATCGTCATCGGCGGCGCCTCAGGCGCGATGCCGCCGGTGCTCGGTTGGGCCGCGGTCACCGGCGAAGTCAGTCACGATGCCTTGCTGTTGTTCCTCATCATCTTCGCCTGGACGCCGCCGCATTTCTGGTCGCTCGCGCTGTATCGGCGCGACGACTATGCCAAGGCCGGGGTGCCGATGCTGCCGGTCACGCACGGCGGGCGCTTCACCCGGCTCTCGGTACTGCTTTACACGATCATCCTGAGCGCGGTCACGCTCCTGCCCTTTGCCTCCCGCATGAGCGGCAGCGTCTACCTAGTGAGCGCGCTCGTGCTCGACGCGATCTATCTCGTCTACGCGGTAAGAATCGTCACGCGCTACAGCGATGCGCTGGCACGGCGGGCGTTTCGCTATTCGATCGTCTACCTGTCGCTGCTGTTCACGGCATTGCTGCTCGATCACTACCTCGGGATCTGATGTTCACGCGACTTGGGCTGATGCTCGCACTGGCGTTGTCCCTGGCGGGTTGTGCGCCAGAGAAATTCCGCAGCACCGACATCAGCGGCGCCGAGTTCGCGCGCACGCTCGAGCTCACCGGCCACGACGGCAAGCAGCGGACGCTGGCGGATTTCAAAGGCAAGGTGGTCGCGGTTTTCTTCGGCTATACCCAGTGCCCGGACGTCTGCCCGAGCACGCTGTCGCGCTTCGCCGCGGTCGCGAAGGCGCTGGGCGCCGACGCGGACAAGCTCCAGGTGCTGTTCGTCACCGTCGATCCGCAGCGCGACACCCAGCCGGTGCTCGCGCAATACGTACCTGCGTTCGACCCGCGATTCGTCGGGCTGTACGGAGACGCCGAGGCGATCGCGCGCACCGCCCGGGAATTCAAGGTGCTCTATCAGAAACAGCCCGGCAAGACCGAGCAGACCTACACCATGGACCACTCCGCCGGATCGTTCATATTCGATCGGGCAGGACGCGTGCGCCTGTTCGTTCGCCACGAGCAGCCGGTCGAGGACCTGGTGCACGACATCCGGCTATTGCTCGATCAATAGCTTCCCCGGCCAGAAAGACAAAGGACAGGCCGCGCCTGCCCTTTGCGAACCGCCATGGCGTCGAGCCGTTACGCGAGCGCCTGCGCCATGGCAGTTTTCATCCGGCCCAGGGCCTTCTGCTCGATTTGACGGATACGCTCCGCGGAGACGCTGAACTCGGCTGCCAGGTCGTGCAGCGTGGCGGTATCGCCCTCGCGTAACCAGCGCGCTTCGATGATCCGCCGGCTACGCGGGTCGAGCGAATCGAGGGCTGTGCGCAGACCCTCACCCCGGCGCCGCCCGGTCTCTTCATCTTCCAGCAGGCGTGAGGGTTCTCCGGCCGGATCGCGAAGATAGCCGATGGGGCTCAGCCCCTCGTCCTCGTCGTCGAGCGGCTCGAGCGAGATGTCCTGACCGCCCAAGCGCGTCTCCATCTCGATCACCTCGTGCTTCTTCACCCCGAGTTGCTTGGCCATCGCGGTGACTTCCTTGTCGCCGAGCGTGCCCAGGTTCCGCTTCAGGCTGCGAAGGTTGAAGAAGAGCTTGCGTTGCGCCTTGGTGGTGGCGATCTTGACGATGCGCCAGTTGCGCAGGATGAACTCGTGGATCTCGGCCCGAATCCAGTGCATGGCGAACGATACCAGGCGCACGCCTCGCTCCGGATCGAAGCGTTTCACGGCCTTCATGAGGCCGATATTGCCTTCCTGGATGAGGTCGGCCTGGGGTAAACCGTAGCCGAGGTAGCCGCGGGCGATGGCGACTACGACCCGCAGGTGCGACAGCACGAGCCGCCGCGCCGCCTCCAGATCCTCATGCTCGCTATAGCGGCGCGCGAGAGCGGACTCTTCTTCCAGGCTCAAGATGGGGAATCGATTCACGGCCTGGATGTAGTTCTCCAGGCTGCCTCCGCCGGATGGGTTGGGAAGGGCAACGATTGCAGTCATCGTGTGACTCCTTGTTTTCTCGCGATGTTAGCACTCCATAGGAGAGAGTGCCAACAACGGCAAAAAGTTTCGAAAGCTACCGGTTGGATCCTGCAACTCTCACGCCCAAAGCTGTCGGCCGGCGGCGAGCCGGGCTGCGGTGGCACCGAGCAGACCAGCGCCCGCGAGGATCGCCCCGGCGACACCCCAGGGAACGGCGCGGAAGCTCAGATGCGCGCCATAGGCAATTGAAAAATCGACCAGAGCTGCGTTGAGCCAAGCGCTGGCCGCGAGCACCAGCAGGAGCGCCACGGCGCCCCCGAGCAGGCCCTGAAGCGCCCCGAGGTAGACGAAGGGACGGCAGATGAAGCCGGGTGTCGCACCGATCAGGCGCGAGAGCTCGATTTCGTCGCGGCGGTCGAGCAACTGGAGGCGCACGGTATTGAACACGATGGCGAGGGCTGCCAGACCGAACATGACCCCGAGCAGGGCGGCCACTGCCCGCCCGAGCTTGGCGGCAGCCTCCAGCGTGCGCGCCCAGCCGGCGTCGACCTGGACCAGCGCAACCTGCGGCCAGAGGGCGATCTCGCTGCGCAGGCGCTCCAGCCGCGACGCGCCCCAGCCCCCGCCATGGATCGCAAAGGCGTCGGGCAAGGGATTGTCCGGCAAGGCGTCGAGGGCCTCCGCGAGACCCGCTGACTTCCGCAAGGCCTTGGCAGCATCCTGGCGCGAGATGAAATCGACACGATCCACCCCGTCGAGGCCCTCGAGGCGCGCTCTGACGGCGTCGATCGCGCGCTGGTCGGCGCCCAGCGCGAGGTATACCGACAGCTCAGGCGCGCTGGCGTGACGGCTGGCGAAGGCGTGGACGCCGTCGATCGCCACGTAGAGACCGAGCGGCAGCGCGAGCGCCATGCCGAGCACGATCGCTTCCAGCAAGGAGGCCGCCGGATGCCGGAAGATGCGCCCCAGCGCCGCGCCGAGCGCCCTGGCATGGGCTCTGAGCCAGCCTGTCACGGCGCTGCCTCGAGCAGCCGGCCGGCCTGCAAATCCAGGCGCCTGGGCCGCAGCCGTTCGATCACGACCCGATCGTGGGTGGCGATGACGACGGTTACCCCGGCCCGGTTGAACGACTCGAACAGCGTGGCGATCGCCCCGGCGTGGTCGGGATCGAGGTTGCCGGTCGGCTCGTCCGCGAGCAGGATGGCCGGGCGGTGAACGATCGCCCGCGCAATGCACAGCCGTTGCTGCTCGCCTCCGGAAAGGGCGATCGGCGAGGCGTGGCTGCGCCCGAGCAGGCCGACCTTGTCCAGGGCCGCGTCCACGCGGCGGCTCGTTTCCTTGCGGCCGAGCCCTGCGATCGCAAGCGGCAAGGCGACGTTGTCGAACACGCTGCGATCGAACAGCAGCTTGTGATCCTGGAAGACCAGCCCGAGCTGGCGGCGCAGATAGGGCAGCGCCCGCGCGCGCAAGCCGCGCAGGTCCTCGTCATTGACGCTTACGCGCCCGGCGCTCGGTTGCTCGACGGCCGCAATGAGTTTGAGCATTGTGCTCTTGCCGGCGCCGGATGCGCCGGCGATCACGACCAGCTCGCCGCGCTCGATGCGCAGGCTGACATCCTGCAATGCGATGATGCCGCCGGGATAGCGCTTGTCGACGTGCTCGAAGCGGATCATCGAGCAGGCGACGCTCCCCTGCTCGCGCGCGTGCGCGCGGCGCTCACGCACTCAGTCGAATAACGCATCGACGAAGGCGCGCGCATCGAAGGGCTGCAGGTCGTCCATGCCTTCGCCCACGCCGATGAAGCGCAGCGGTATGGGCCTGTCCTTGGCGAGCGCCGAGCGGGCGTGGGCGATCGCCGCGATGACGCCGCCCTTGGCCGTGCCGTCGAGCTTCGTCATGATGAGACCGGTGAGTCCCAGTGCGTCATCGAAGGCCTTCAACTGCGCCAGGGCGTTCTGGCCCGTGTTTGCGTCGAGCACCAGCATGATCTCGTGCGGCGCGCCCGGCAGCGCCCGATCGATCACGCGCTTCACCTTGCGGATCTCTTCCATGAGGTGGAGCTGGGTGGGCAGGCGGCCGGCCGTATCGGCAATCAAGACATCGGCCGAACGCGCGCGCGCGGCCTGCACCGCATCGAAAATGACGGCCGCCGAATCCCCGCTACGCTGGGAAATCACGGCCACGTTGTTGCGCTCGCCCCACACGGCAAGTTGCTCGCGCGCGGCCGCACGGAACGTATCGCCGGCGGCGAGCAGTACCGACAGGCCGCTCGCCTGGCAATACTTGGCGAGCTTGCCGATGGACGTCGTCTTGCCGGTGCCGTTCACGCCGACCATCATGATGACGAACGGCTTCTGGTCTGAAATCTCGAGCGGCACTTCGAGCGGCGCGATCAAATCGTACAACACCGCTTTCAACGCCGCCCGCAACTGCTGCGCGTCGGCGAGTCGATCGGCTTTCGCGCGCGCGCGAAGCGCAGCCATGATATGACCGGTCGCGGCAACGCCGACGTCGCTGGTGATGAGCAAGGTCTCCAGCTCTTCATACAGCGCCTCGTCGATCTTGGGATGACGCGAGAAAAGCTCGGTGAGATCGGTGTTGAGGACTTCGCGGGTGCGCTGCAAGCCTTGCTTGAGACGCGCGCCCCAGCCGCCGCCTTCCTCCTTGCGGTTGGATTTGAGGAAACCGAACATGGTGATACAGTGTCAGAGGAAGTGGCTAAGGCTGGCGGATTCTAGCATGCGGGTTTTCCTGCTCGTTTCGTTGAGCGTAGTGACGCTCGGCTGGTTCGCGCTCTGCGGCGATGCGCGCGCGGGGTCGGCGCCGGTGCATGACTACCGGCTCGATAACGGCATGCGCATCCTGGTGAAGGAAGACCATCGCGCGCCCGTCGCGGTGTCGATGGTGTGGTACGGGGCGGGCAGCGTCGATGAATTCAACGGCACCACCGGTGTCGCCCACGTGCTCGAGCACATGATGTTCAAGGGCACGGAAAAGGTGCCGGGCGGGGAGTTCTCCCGCCGTATCGCCCGTGCCGGCGGGCGCGACAATGCCTTCACCAGCCGCGACTACACCGCGTACTTCCAGACCCTGCACCGTGACCGCTTGCCGCTGGCGATCGAAATGGAGGCCGATCGCATGACGGGCCTCGTTCTGACCAAGGAAGAGTTCGAGAAAGAGATCCAGGTGGTGATGGAAGAACGCCGCTGGCGTACCGACGATCGCCCGCAATCGCTCGTATACGAAGCGCTCATGGCGACCGCGTTCCAGGCGCATCCGTATCGCCATCCCATCATCGGTTGGATGAACGATCTGCAGAACATGCGGGTCGACGATGCCCGCGACTGGTATGGACGCTGGTACGCCCCGAACAATGCCATCCTGGTGGTCGTGGGCGATGTCAGCGGCGAGGAAGTCCTCGGTCTTGCACGCAAGCATTTCGGTCCGATCCCGGCGCGCGCCCTGCCGCAGCGCAAACCTCAGGTCGAATCCGCACAGATCGGGCCCCGGCGCGTGGTGGTCAAGGCGCCCTCCGAGCTGCCCAGCGTGCTGATGGCGTATCGCGTGCCGAAGCTGCGCGATCCCGAGAACGATTGGGAGCCTTATGCGCTGGAGGTGCTCGAGGGCGTGCTGGACGGTCACGAAGGCGCGCGTCTTGCCGCGAGCTTGGTGCGCGGTACCCGACTCGCGGCGGCTGCCGGCGCGGGTTACCAGGGCACGGGGCGTGGCCCGGGTTTGTTCCTGCTCTCGGCGACGCCCTCCGAAGGCAGGACCGTGGCCGAGGCCGAGACTGCGCTGAAGGCGGAGATTGCGCGTATCGCGACCGAAGGCATCCAGGAGGACGAGCTGGCGCGCGTCAAGGCCCAGGTCGTGGCGGCGCAGATCTACGCGCGCGATTCGATGTTCGCCCAGGCGCGGCAGATGGGTGCGCTGGAGACGATCGGGCTGTCGCATCGCTCGATCGACATTCAGGTGGAACGCATCCGGCGCGTCACCGCGGAACAAGTCCAGGACGTGGCCAAGCGCCACTTCCAGAATGACGTCTTGACCGTTGCGGTGCTCGATCCGCAGCCGCTTGGCGGCAAGCGCCCTGCGCCGCCGCCGCCCGGGGTTCGCCATTGAGCACCGCTTTCCGATCGCCGGCCGGCGCCGATGCGGCCGGCGTCGCGTGCTGCGCCAGCCTGCGCAAGGCATTCGCGCGGGCACGCTTCTGGATCGCGCTCGGCCTGTACGCGTTGTCGGCGCAACTGGCGCATGCCTTGCTGCCGATCCAGGATTGGACCACGATCTCCGGTGCGCGCGTGCTGTTCGTCGAGAACCACGACTTGCCGATGCTCGATGTGAGCGTCGACTTCCCGGCGGGCTCCGGCTACGACAGCAAGGAACAGGCGGGCCGCGCCTACTTCACCCAGCAGCTACTGCGTCTGGGCGCCGGCGGCTTGAGCGAAAACGAAATCTCTCAGCGCGCGGCGGATGTCGGCGCGCGTCTGGGCGGACGATTCGATAGCGACCGGGCAGGCGTTTATCTGCGGACCTTGTCGGGCGCGCGCGAGCGCGAACGCGCGCTCGATCTCATGGCTCGCGTACTACAGCGGCCCGAGTTCCCGCAGGCCGTGCTCGAGCGCGAAAAAGCGCGGGCGATCGCCGGCCTGAAGGAGGCCGATACCAAGCCCGATACGCTCGCGAGCCGCGCCTTCAATCGCATGGTATATGGCGATCATCCGTATGGACTGCGAGCGTCCGGCGAGGTGGAAACGGTCGCCAAGCTCAGCCGCGCCGATCTGGAAGGTTTCTATCGCCGCCACTATGTCGCTGAACGCGCGATCGTGGCGATCATGGGTGACGTATCGCGCAGCGAGGCCGAGCGCATGGCCGAGGCGCTGACCAAGGATCTGCCTCGTGCCGGCGGCGACGCCGTGGCCTTGCCGCAAGTACAGTCGCTGCAGGAAGCCGCGGCACGCGTATTGCCGCATCCCGCGTCGCAGGCGCACATCCTGATCGGCGCTCCCGGCATACGTCGCGGTGATCCCGACTATTTTGCCTTGTTCGTGGGCAACCATATCCTCGGCGGCGGCGGTTTCGCTTCGCGCTTGAACGAGGAAGTGCGACAGAAGCGCGGGCTCGCCTACAGCGTCTACAGCTATTTCGCGCCGCTGTTGCGCGAGGGTCCGTTCCAGATCGGGCTGCAAACCCGCGGCGACCAGGCGCAGGCAGCCCTCGGCGTGGTACGCGACACGCTGCGCGATTTCGTCGCGCGCGGCCCCAGCGCGCGTGAGTTGGAGGAAGCCAAGGACAACCTGATCGGTGGCTTCCCCATGCGCATCGATTCCAATCGCAAGATCCACGAATACCTCGCGACCATCGGCTTCTACCGCCTTCCGCTCAGCTACCTGGATGAGTTCGTGGCCAACATCCGCAAGGTGACGGTGGCCGATATCAAGGCGGCATTTGCCCGCCATGTGCAGCCCGATCGGTTGGTGACGGTCGTGGTCGGCGGAGGCGTGGAGGCGGCCGGGCCGCGGTGACCGCCAATCGCGTGCGCATCATCGGCGGCCTCTATCGCAGCCGGGTGTTGCGCTTTCCTTCCCGGCCGGGGCTGCGGCCAAGCCCGGACCGGGTGCGCGAAACGCTCTTCAACTGGCTCGGGCAGGATCTCGGCGGGCGCGATTGCTGCGACCTCTTCGCCGGTAGCGGCGCGCTCGGTTTCGAAGCGGTGTCGCGCGGTGCGCGCCACGTCGTCATGGTGGAAAGAGACGCGGTGACCTACGAGGCCTTGCGGCGCAACGCGCATGCCCTACGCTGCGAGGCGGCCGTGGAACTGCGACGCGCCGATGCGCTAGAATTCGTGCGCGACGCCAAGCAGGCATTCGACATCGTCTTGCTCGATCCGCCATTCCAAAGCGAATTGCTTGCGCGCCTCGCACCGGAGCTGTCGCGCCTGACCCGGCGCGGGGGCATGGCATACGTCGAGAGCGCCGGCGGTATCGCGCTCGCATCGCCCTGGCAGCTCCATCGCCGGGCCAGCGCGGGGCAGGTCACCTACCAGCTTTTCATCCATGGCAACCAATAAAGTCATTTATCCCGGCACGTTCGATCCGTTCACCCTCGGCCACGAGGATCTCGTCCGGCGCGCGGCGCGCTTGTTCGAAGACGTCGTGGTGGCCGTGGCCGACAGCCCCTCCAAGCGACCCTGCTTCACGCCCGATGAACGGGTCGAGATCGCGCGCGAGGTGCTCAAGGGCTATGCCAACGTGAAGGTGATGCGCTTTTCCGGCTTGCTGATCGATTTCGCTCGCGCCCAGGGCGCCAATGTCATCATGCGCGGGCTGCGGGCCGTGTCCGATTTCGAGTACGAGTTCCAGCTCGCGGGCATGAATCGCAACCTCCATCCCGAGATCGAGACCCTGTTTCTCACCCCCGCCGAGCAATACCTGTTCATCTCGGCGACCCTGGTGCGCGAGATCGCCTTGCTCGGGGGTGATGTCTCGAAATTCGTCCAGCCTTCGGTAGTCGCGCGGCTCAAGGTCAAGGGGGGGAAGTAGGCGAGGTCGTCATGGCGCTCATCATCACCGACGAATGCATCAACTGCGATGTGTGCGAGCCCGAATGCCCCAACGATGCGATATCACAGGGCGAGGAGATCTACCGGATCGATCCTGGCCGCTGCACGGAGTGCATCGGGCACCACGACGAGCCGCAGTGCCGCAAGGTCTGCCCGGTCGATTGCATTCCGCTCGATCCGGCATTCGCCGAAAGTCGCGCGCAGCTCTACGAGAAATATCTGCGGTTGACTTCGGTCGAGCCCGTGCGCTGATCAGCGCCGCTGGCAGCGGGGGCAGTAGTAGGTCGCGCGCTGGCCCTGGCGGATGGCGCGAATCGGGGTGGCGCATTTGCGGCAAGGCTCGCCGGCGCGGTCGTAGACGAAATAGCGTCGCTGGAATTGGCCGCGCGAGCCGTCGGCATGATGCCAGTCGCGCAAGCTGCTGCCGCCTGCTGCGATGGCCTCGGCCAGTGTTTCCCGGCATGCGCCAACCAGCGTGGTGTAGCGGCCGTAGCCGATGCGCCCCGCGCGCGTGCGCGGATGGATGCCGGCGCGAAATAGCGCCTCGTTGGCGTAGATGTTTCCCAGACCCACGACGACGCGCGCATTCATGAGCGTCTCCTTGATGCTCGTGCGCCGTCCGCGCGTGGCAGCGAGCATGCGCTCGGCGCAGAAGTCCGCCGAAAAAGGCTCCGGTCCCAATTGGCGCAGCAAAACGTGCTGCTCGGGATCGCCCGCGAC
Source organism: Burkholderiales bacterium (assembly GCA_020848435.1). Lineage (GTDB taxonomy): Bacteria > Pseudomonadota > Gammaproteobacteria > Burkholderiales > WYBJ01 > WYBJ01. The sequence continues at coordinate 38,775 of JADLAC010000033.1, forward strand.
CAGGTGAACCGAGCCGAACCGGCGCGGGTCGGTGAAGCGCAGCGCGCGCTTGTCGTCGAGCACGATATCGAGATGGTCGTGCTTTCGCGCCGGGGCGCTTGCCGCCACCATGCTCAGTGCCCCGGACATCCCCAGGTGCATGATCAGCGCGTCGCGGTCGAGATCGACGATGAGGTATTTGGCGCGGCGGCGCACGGCGCGAATGCGCCGGCCCGTCAGCGCATCGCTCAACGAGGCGGGCAGCGGCCAGCGCAGGCTCGCATTGCGCACGATCACCCGCACGATGCGCCGGCCCGCGAGCGCGGGTGCCAGACCGCGGCGCGTATTCTCGACCTCGGGAAGCTCGGGCATGGCCGTGGGTCTTCAGGGCTGTCGGGTGGCGGCCTCGCTCGGCGTTGCGAGCAGCATCTGCGCGGCTCTCGCCGCGAAGTGATACGCGAGTCCTTCGTCCGCACGTACCAGCACCAGGTCCGGCTGCCTTGCGGCCACGCCGACGACGAGTGCACGACCATCGCGCAGCGTGACTTCGATCCTGTCCTTGAAGTCGGCCGCAGGGTTCGGCTGCGGTTGCGTCAGAATGCTGCTCGCCATTCGCCATTGATCGACCCAGCGCACCAGGTCGTCTTGAGACAGATTCGGGTCGGCGGGATCGAGCTGCCAGCGCTCGCCGTCGTGCCGAAGCGTGAAGCGCGCATGGCCGAAGGCCACCGGGTGCTCGTCGCTGCCGAACATGCGATGCGCGATGAGCTTGGCCGGGGTCGACGGCAAGGCGGAGAGCGCACGTGCCGGGATCATGTAGACGTGCTCGCCGCTCTTGGCATAGACCTCCTGGGTCAGCGTGTTCGACATGCCGAAATCGATCCGGTGGTCGTCGAAACGGATGCTGCCCCAGGGCTGGTCGAGGCCGTAGCGCGTAAGCGCCTGCGCGGGCAAGCGCTGCGCCGAGCGCAAGCGTGCCAGCTCGAGCACGCGCGAGAGCGCCGTGTCGTCGAGGCGTGCCGCCACCGGCGTGCGCATGCGCCATTGGTCACCGGCGCGCGCTAGCGAGATCGTCGTCGCCGGCGCACGCTCGATGTCGATCCGGCGGATCTGCTCGGGCGCTACCGGCACGAGACTGTAGCTTTGCGGCGCATCCTGGCGCGGCGTCAGATAGAGCGCGAGGGCCGCGGCCGCGACCGCTGCCAGCAAGCCGAAATTGAGCACGGTGCGCGAATTCACGGCGGCCATTCTCGTCAGCCTTGCTTCGAGATTTGTGCGTCCGAGCACTAGACGCCGCGGCGACGCCACCAGATCCAAGCGCCCATCGCGAGCAGGAGTGAAGGCAGTGCGATCAGGAATAGCAGCACGATCGCGAGCAGCCACGGCTTGGACAAGGTGAGGCTCGCGTCCGGGGCGCTGCGCGGCTGGATGCTGATCAGCCGATCGTCGCCGCTCAGCCAATTCACCATATTGATGCCCAGGTCGAGATTGCCACCATTGCCCAGATACGTGTTGGCGAGAAAGTGGGCGCTGCCGACCACGACCACGCGTTGGGTCTTCTCCTCGCGCAGGCGTTCCAGGGCCACCGCGATCGTGACCGGCCCGCGCGTATCGCGCGCCTGGTCGAATACGATGCGCCCGGCCAGGTCGTCGGTCTCGATCCACCCCCGCGGCGCCACGTCGATCAAGGGCGTCGCATTCCAGCCGTCGATCGCATGGGCCGTGATCGCGCGCGCGAAGGGAAAGAGCGTGTTGAGGCGAAACGTCCGCAGAATCGGATGGGCGCTGTAGGCGCCGGCGGCGGCGACCGCCATCACCGGGCGGCCGCCGCGCTCGATGGCATCGGGATCGACCACGACGCCCGGCGACAATACCAGACCGATGCGTTCGGCGAGCGGCTCCAAGCCATGCAGCGGTTCCTGATCGAGCAGCCACAACAAGCTGCCGCCGCGCTCGACATAGCGCAGGATCTTCTCGACCTCCGCCGGCGTGAGCGCCGTCTGCGGGCTCGCGATCAGCAATACGGCGACGTTGTCCGGCACTTCCGGGGCGATGACGAGGTTCAGTGCGCCGATCTCCAGGCCTTTGCTTTTCATTTGGCTGCCGAAATCGCCCAGGTCGTGATTCGCGCCATTGACCAGGCTGCGTTCGCCGTGGCCCTCGAGTGACATGATCAAACGCTCCCGGCTGCGGCCAAGGCGGATCAGGAGATTGGTGAAGTCGAGCTCCGAGAGGTTCGACAGGCGTTCGCTGCGCTGCCCATACTCGACGACAAGCTCGCCGTTGACTTGTACGCCCGCGCGAGCAGCCGCCTTGGGTTGCTCGCGCGGATCGACGAACACAAGCCTGGTGTCTGCTTTTGCGCGTTGATAGCGGGCGATGAAGTCGCGGATGTGCTTGCGCAAGTCGCCCAAGCGCGGATCCTGCGGCGTCGCATACGCGGTCACGTTGAGCGGGCCGTCGAGCTTGCGCAGCACCTCGATCGACGCCGCCGTGAGCGTATTGCGCCCGCTCTGGGTGAGATCCCACTGGCTGCGGTGCTCGCGCGCGAGCAGCGCCAGCACCGCGGTCAGCGCGATGATGAGCGCCACGAACGCGCCGTCTTGCGCCGCCATGCGCAGCCGCGCCTTGTGCGCGGTCTTCATGTCGGCTGACCGACCAGGCGCTCGCGATCGAGCTGGCGTATGGTCAAGCCGATGAACATGCAGATCGCAAGCACGTGCCAGGCGACATCCGCGCTATCCACCATGCCGGCATTGAAGCTCTCGAAGCGCCGCGTGATCGACACGAGCTGCATGACATGGTTCGGATCCGGATTGGCCAGGCTCGCGAGCCATGACGCGAGCAGCAGCCCCAGCGCCAGCACGGCGGCGATGATGGGTTGGCGCGTGAGACTCGAGGTGAACACGCCGACTGCCGCAAACGTGGCAAGCAGCAGGGCGAGCCCGAGCGCATTGGCCGCGAGCAGGCCGAGGTCGAGCGTGCCGCCCGCCATGAGCGCGAGCGCCATGGCGGCGACCAGCCCGATGGGCACGGCGAGAAACGCGACCAGGCCGAGAAACTTGCCGAGCACGATCTGCGTCATCGAGATCGGCGCGGACACCAGCAGGGTCATGGTGCGGTTGCGACGCTCTTCGGCGATCAACCGCATGCCGAGCAAGGGTGTGGCCATCATCAGCACGACCGCCGCGGCCGAGAACAGCGGCGCCACCACCAGCTCGGTGGCCCCGGGTGCATTCGCCAGGTGCGCGAGCCGCGGCTGCACCTCGAAAAAGCCATCCAGGCGCATCAGGAAGACCCAGGCGAGGATGAGCTGTAACACCGCGAGAACGATCCATGCGAGCGCAGACGCGAACAGGCTGCGCAGCTCCTTGCCGGCGAGGGTGAAGATCATGCGGCGGGCTCGTCGCGCGTCAATTGCACGAACACCTCTTCCAGGCGGCTGCGGGCCGGGCCGATTTCGTACAAACCCCATGCTTGCGCCACCGAACGCTGCACGATCTCCTCGGTCGGATCGGCTGTCGCATCGCGTCCGAGCAGGAACTGATGCGCGCCGAGCGCCTCGACGCGCGTCACGCCGGGGACGGCCGCAAGCGCGTCCTGCGCGGGTGGGTTGCGCAAGGCGACGTGCAGCGCGAGCCCGCGGCTAAGCTCATCCAGCGCCTCAATGGTGTCACTGAAGACGACGCGTCCCTGGTGCATGATGCCGACGCGATCGCACACGGCTTCCACTTCGGGCAGGATGTGGGTCGAGAGAATGACCGAGCGGTCCTCGCGCAGCGCGCGAATCAGGCCGCGGATCTCGCGCATCTGGATCGGATCGAGTCCGACCGTAGGCTCGTCCAGGACAACAACATCCGGGTCGTGCAGGATCGCCTGCGCGATGCCGACGCGCTGCTGATAGCCCTTGGAGAGCGCGCCGAGCAAGCGCTTGCCCGTGTCGCCTAGCCCGCAGCGCGCCTTGACTGAATCGACCACCGCCGGCAGGCGCGCGTGTGCAACGCCGTGCAGCTTGGCTGCGAGTCGCAGAAACTCGTCCACCGTGAGCTCGCGGTACAAGGGTGGATGCTCGGGTAGATAGCCGATATGGCGCTTCGCCGCCACGGGCCGGGCGACCAGGTCGATGCCGCAAATGGAGATGCTGCCGGCGCTCGGTGCGAGGTTGCCGGTGAGCATCTGTAGCGTCGTCGTCTTGCCCGCGCCGTTGGGGCCCAGCAGGCCCAGAACTTCGCCGCGACACAGAGTCAAATCGGTTTCGCGAACCGCCAGGTGCGCACCGAATCGTCGCGAAATCCGCCGGGCATGGACGGTGGTCTGGGCACTGGAGCCGATGGCCGATCCCTCTGACGCGCGCTTGTTCAACTCGGCGAATATAACCTAAACTGTCGGAAACATTGAAGATATGACTTTGACTAGCGCCTTATTCCGCGCCTTGTGTTGGGCCGTGCTCGCGATCGTGTGGGGCTGCGCGCAATTGCCCGCCGGCGATGCAGCGCAAAACGATGCCGTCAAAGCGCAGGCGACGGCGAAGCCCGCGCCCGAGCTGCCGGCGCAGGAGCTTACGCCGCAGCTCTTGTACGAGCATCTGCTCGCCGAGATGGCGCTGCAGCGCCAGGAATACGGCGTCGCGGCGCGGGCCTATGTCGATCTGGCCCGCAAGACCCGCGACCCGCGCATCGCCCGGCGCGCCACCAACGTGGCGCTGCACGCGCGCCAGGCGGCGCTTGCCGTCGAAGCAGCCACGATCTGGTTACAGGCCGAGCCCGATTCTCTGCCCGCGCGCCAGACGCTCGCATCGATCCTCATCAGCAGCGGCGCGCTCGAGGATGTCCGCCCGCACCTGGAGATGCTGCTCGCCGCCGACCCGCTGCAGAGCGCCCAGGTCTTCCTGCAAATGAACGCCATGCTCGGCCGGCACACCGACAAGGCCGGGGTCGCGAAACTGGTCTCCGAGCTGGCGCACTCCCATCCGAAACTGCCCGAGGCGCAGCTCGCGACGGCGCAAGCCTATTGGAATGCCGAGCAGGCCGATGCGGCGCTTGCCGCGACCCAGCGCGCGCTCAAGCTGCGCCCGGACTGGGAGTTGGCCGCGCTGTTCCAGGCGCAAGTGCTGCAGCGGCGCTCGAGCGCCGAGGCGATCGCGTTCAGCAGCGGCTACGTCGAGGCCCATCCGGATGCCAAGGACATGCGGCTCAACCTGTCCCGCTTGCTGGTGGCCGAGCACAAGCACGACGAAGCTCGCCGCCAGATCGAGGCGTTGGTGCGCGCGCACCCGCAAGATCCGGATGTCGCTGTCACGGTCGGGCTGCTCGCGGTGCAGATGAACGACTGGACGCTGGCGGAGACGCACTTGCGCCGAGCGCTCGACTTGAATCCCGGCGGCGTCGATACGGTGCGTTTCTATCTCGGCCAGGTGAGCGAAGAGCGCAAGCAGCCCGAGGCGGCGTTGCGCTGGTACCAGGCCGTCGCCGGCGGCGATCAATACATCCCTGCCCAAGGACGCATCGCCGGCATCATGGCGAAGCAAGGCAAGCTCGCCGAAGCGCGTGCGACGTTGCAGGCGATCGAGCCGCAGAGCATTCAACAGCGCGTCCAGCTCACCCAGGCCGAGGCCGGCATCCTGCGCGACGCCAACGCCCATAAGGACGCCTTCGATCTCCTGACCCAAGCAGTGGAGAAGCTGCCCAACGTGCCGGACCTGCTGTACGACTATGCGATGGCGGCTGAAAAGGTCGATCGACTCGATGTGCTCGAAAGCAATCTGCGCAAGCTGATCGAGCTGCGCCCGGAGCACGCGCACGCGTACAACGCGCTCGGCTACACCCTGGCCGATCGCACCGATCGGCTGCAGGAAGCGCACGCGCTGATCGATCGGGCGCTGAAGCTCGCCCCGGACGATCCCTTCATTCAGGACAGTATGGGTTGGGTGCTGTATCGAATGGGTCGCATCGACGAGGGCCATCGCTACCTGGAAAAGGCATTCAAGCGCCGGCCCGATCCCGAGATCGCCGCGCATCTGGGCGAAGTGCTATGGGTGCAAGGCCGCCGCGACGAGGCACAGCGCATCTGGCGCAGTTCGCTCGAGGAGCATCCGGGCAACGAATCGCTGCAGGCGGTGATCAAGAAATTCCTGCCCTAGGCACCCCATGCGCGTAGCTATGCTCGTGCTCGGCGTTCTGCTCGCCGGCTGCGCCCAGCTTCCCTTCGGCGGCGTCAGGGAGCAGGGCAGCGCGGACGCCTTCGAGCTGCAGGGCCGCGTCTACGTCCGCTACGGGCCGAGCGCTTTTTCCGGGTCCTTGCGCTGGCGCCATGACACGCTCACCGACGAGGTATGGCTGGGCGGCCCCCTGGGGCAGACGGGCGCGCATATTCTGCGCGATGCGACCGGCGCGACGCTCACGACGCCCGGCCAGCAGACCTATCAGTCGACAAGTATCGAAGCGCTGACCCGCAAGGGGCTCGGCTGGGCGCTCCCCTTGGGGGATCTCAGCTATTACGTCCTCGGCAAGGTCCCGCCCGATACCGAGGGCACGGCCGAACGCGATGCCCAGGGTCGCCTGGCGGGAGTGCGGCGCGATGGTTGGAACGTGCGCTGGGTAGCACCGGAGGACGCCAAGGCGAGCGCGAAGCGCGTTGATCTCGCCAAGGAAGACGTCGAGATCCGCCTGGTCATCGATCGATTGGAACAAGGCGCGATGTGATGGCGCCGGCGCTAGCGCTTGCTGTTCGGACGCGCCGGGTGTTTAACGGCGCTTTGCGATGACGCCCTGGTATCCTGCTCCGGCCAAGCTCAATCTCTTCCTGCACGTCGTGGGGCGCCGGCCCGATGGCTATCACGAGCTGCAGACCGTGTTCCGCTTCCTCGATCATGGCGATCGGCTGCGGATCGAGTCGCGTGCCGACGGGGCCATCGTCAGGTTGAACGACGTGCCAGACTTGCCGGCCGAGGCCGATCTGTGCGTGCGCGCCGCGCGGTTGTTGCAGACGCATAGCGGCTGCAGGCTAGGCGCGGATATTTGGCTGGATAAGCGCCTGCCGATGGCTGGAGGGCTCGGCGGCGGCAGCTCCGATGCGGCGACCGTGCTGCTGGTGCTCAATCGCCTGTGGCGTCTCGACCAGACACGGGAAGATCTCGCTGCGCTCGCGCTGGAGCTCGGCGCCGATGTGCCGGTGTTCGTGTTCGGCGAGTCCGCCTTTGCCGAGGGAGTGGGCGAGCGCTTGCGGCCGATCGCGCTGGCGCCGGCCTGGTACGTGGTGCTCGTGCCGCGCGTCGCCGTGCCGACCGCGGCGGTTTTTGCCGCTCCCGAATTGACACGAAACACGAATAGAATCACAATGTCGGCCTTTTTCGCGGGGGGGCTGCGGAACGATCTCGAGCCCGTCGTGTGCCGCCTCTTCCCGGCGATAAGTGATCACCTGGATTGGCTGCGGCGGCAGGCGCCTGCGTCGCTCACGGGAAGCGGGGCGTGCGTATTCGCCGCCTTCGAACACGAGCAGCAGGCGCGCGAGGTTTTCGCCGCGCGGCCCTCGCACATGCAAGGATTCGTCGCACGAGGATTGGATCGGCATCCTCTGCGCGACATGATTTTGGGGAGTCGCCAAGCTGGTTAAGGCACCGGATTTTGATTCCGGCATACGAGGGTTCGAGTCCTTCCTCCCCAGCCAGATCGAACCGATGCCGCTCGCAGGCGTTCGTCGCGGTTCCTAACGTTTGAGTTGATCGAGAGAGCCTCCCGTGGGAAGCAATATACTTTCCAGCGCTCAGTTCCGGGATGTGGCCGGCGCGGCCTACGACCGGATGATGGTGTTCACGGGCAACGCCAGCCCGACGCTCGCCGAGCAGGTGTGCCGGTCTCTGAACATGCCGCTAGGTCGGGCTACTGTCGGCCGGTTCTCCGACGGCGAAGTCATGGTGGAGATCCTCGAGAACGTGCGCGGCAAGGACGTGTTCGTTCTGCAATCGACCTGCACGCCGACCAACGACCACCTGATGGAACTGCTGATCATGGTCGACGCGCTGAAGCGCTCGTCGGCCGGCCGGGTGACGGCTGCCATCCCGTATTACGGCTATGCCCGCCAGGATCGGCGACCGCGCTCGGCGCGCGTTCCGATCACGGCGAAGGTGGTCGCGAACATGCTGCAAAGCGTGGGTGTCGACCGCGTGCTCACGATGGACCTGCATGCCGACCAGATTCAAGGCTTTTTCGATATCCCGGTCGACAACGTCTATGCGACGCCGATACTGCTCGGCGATTTGTGGAAGAAGGACTACCAGGAGCTCGTGGTGGTCTCGCCGGACGTGGGGGGTGTCGTGCGCGCGCGCGCGATGGCGAAACGCCTCGAGGCCGATCTCGCCATCATCGACAAGCGCCGCCCGCGCCCCAACGTCGCCACGGTAATGAATATCATCGGCGAGGTGGAAGGCCGCTCGTGCGTGATCGTGGACGACATGGTCGACACGGCCAATACCTTGTGCGAGGCTGCGCGCGCGCTCAAGGAAGCGGGTGCGTTGTGCGTGGTCGCGTACTGTACCCACCCGGTGCTCTCCGGGAAGGCCGTGCAGCGGATCGCCGCTTCGGTATTGGACGAGCTGGTCGTATGCGACACCATTCCCTTGAGCGAAGCGGCGAAGGCTTGCGGGCGGATTCGCGCGCTGGGCATTGCGGAGCTGCTGGCCGAGACGATGCTGCGCATCAGCAGTGAGAATTCGGTCAGCTCCCTGTTTGCCGAATGAGCGCGGGCCGCACGGCGAGAGCGGATCGATCGGGCATACCGCAGCCGCGGATTTACACCATCCGCGGCCTCACCGATCGGCCGGTCAAGGTCACTAACGGAGATGCAGCATGAAAATCGAGTTCACCGCCTTCCCCCGTAACGGCAACGGCACCGGTCCGAGCCGGCGCATGCGCCGTACCGGCAAGGTGCCGGGCGTGGTCTACGGCGCGGGCAAGGTCTCGCAGATGATCGAGCTCGATCATACCGCGCTCGCTCGGCATCTGAAGATGGAATCGTTTCATGCCTCCATTCTCGACCTGACCCTCGACGGCAGCAAGGAGCGGGTCTTGCTGCGCGACGTGCAGATGCATCCGTGGAAACCGGAAGTGCTGCACGTGGATTTTCAGCGCGTCGCGGCGGATCGCAAGCTGCATATGAAGGTGCCGCTGCACTTCGTCAACGCGGCGCTTTGCCCCGGCGCCAAAGAAGGCGGCGTGGTCAACCACGTGATGAATGACGTCGACATCCAATGCCTGCCCGACGACTTGCCCGAGTATGTCGAGGTCGACCTATCGCAGCTCGATCTGGGCGATGCGATTCACGTCAACGAGCTGGCGATGCCCAAAGGCGTTGAGCTGGTAGCCCGCGTGCGTAGCGACAATCCGGTGGTCGTGACCGTTGCCGTCCCGCGCGAGGCGGTAGTCGAAGAAGCCGCAGCGGGCGCCGAAGCTGCCGCGACGACGGAGATCATCACCGAGAAGCCGGAAGCAGCCGGCGCTGCCGACAAGGAGAAGAAGGAAGCCGCCAAGTAGACGGGCAGCAGCGGCTGCCAGCGCGCCCGCGCTTTCGAGGAGGCTCGCCAGGCGGTTGGCATGGCGAGCCTTTTTTGCGCCGCGTACGCCCCGAGAGGGCGGCAGTCGATTCGAGCCGGCGTGGGGCGCGTCGCGTGCGATGGTCTCGGCGACGGCATGTGCCGCGGGATCGAATCGATGCATGCAACGCCGCGTTTGTTCGACGAAGCCCTCCGCACACGGCGCGTGTCGAGCACTTTCTGGAGCCATGAAACTCGTCGTCGGACTGGGTAACCCGGGCAGGAAATATCAGGCGACGCGCCACAATGCCGGCTTCTGGTGGGTGGAGCGGCTGGCGCACTCGGCCGGTGCCGGCCTGCGCGTCGAGGCGCGATTCCAGGGGCGCGTCGGGAGACTCCCGGCACCGCACGCCGAAACGTGGCTGCTGCTGCCCGAGACCTTCATGAATCACAGCGGGCGCTCGGTCCTCGCGCTGGCGTCCTTCTATCGCATCGCGCCGCAGGACATCCTGGTGGTGCACGACGAGCTCGATCTCCCCCCGGGTAGCGCACGGCTGAAGAAAGGCGGTGGCGCGGGTGGCCACAACGGCCTAGCCGATGTCGCGACCCAACTGGGCAGCAAGGACTTCTGGCGGCTTCGTTTCGGCATCGGCCATCCGGGGACGCGCGACGACGTCATCGATTACGTGCTGTGCGCTCCGCGTGCCGAGGAGCGCATCGAGATAGAAGGCGCCATGGAGCGCAGCCTCGAGTTGTGGCCGCTCATCGTGGAAAGCAAGATGGAGACGGCAATGCACAAGCTACACACCAAGGGGCCCGCTGCATGAGCCTCAAGTGCGGGATCGTCGGCCTTCCCAACGTCGGCAAGTCGACGTTGTTCAATGCGCTCACCAAGGCGGGCATCGCCGCCGACAACTATCCGTTCTGCACCATCGAGCCCAATGTCGGCGTGGTAGAGGTACCCGATCCGCGGCTCGATCGGATCGCCGCCATCGTGCAGCCGGAGAAGGTGGTGCCCGCGATCACGCAGTTCGTCGACATCGCCGGGCTGGTGGCGGGCGCCTCCCAGGGCGAGGGATTGGGCAACCAGTTTCTCTCCCATATTCGCGAGACCGACGGTATCGCGCACGTGGTGCGCTGCTTCGTCGACGAAAACGTCGTCCACGTCGCCGGCAAGGTCGATCCGGTGTCCGATATCGAGGTGATCCATACCGAGCTCGCGCTCGCCGATCTCGCCACGGTGGAGAAGGCGGCTCAACGTGTCAGCGGCAAGTCGAAATCCGGGGACAAAGAATCGATCAGGATGGCGGCGGTGCTGGAGCAAGTGCGCGCGCACCTGGATACCGGCAAGCCGGCGCGCAGCCTGGATCTCGACGGCGAAGCGCTGGCGCTGATCCGGCCGTTGTGCCTGCTCACGCTCAAACCGACCATTTATGTCGCCAACGTCGACGAGCACGGCTTCGAGAGCAATCCGCTGCTCGAGCGCGTCCGCGCACTGGCGCAAAGCGAGGGCGCGCCGTTGCTGGCCGTGTGCGCGGCGCTGGAAGCCGAGATCGCCGAGATGTCCGCGGACGACAAGCGCGCATTCCTTGCCGACGTGGGGTTGGAAGAGCCCGGCCTGGATCGATTCGTACGCGCGGCGTATGCGCTGCTGGGATTGCAGACCTATTTCACCGCCGGCCCCAAGGAGGCGAGGGCGTGGACGGTTCCGATCGGCGCGACGGCGCCGCAGGCGGCCGGGGTGATCCATACCGATTTCGAGCGCGGATTCATCCGTGCGGAAGTGATCGCGTATGCTGATTACATCGCCTGCAACGGCGAGCAGGGCGCCAAGGAAGCGGGCAAGATGCGCCTCGAAGGCAAGGACTACGTCGTGCGCGACGGCGATGTGGTCCACTTTCGCTTCAACGTCTGACCAGGATCGCGGATTCCCCCCGGCACTCGCCGGAACGCATGGGAACAGTTAGATCACGTAATAGCGATCTATCGTATGCCATGAGCGGCTGGAGCCGCTCAGAAAGCGGGTATGTTTTCGCGAGAAGTGGCTCTGGACACCTGAACAGTGCGATAAGTGGAGACTCCGGGCTATGCAAGGAGTTCGAGCTGCATCCGAACCAGATTACCGAGTGGAAGCGACCGCTAGCAAGAGTCGCATGGGGCGCCGGGTCGGAACCAACTGCACCATACGTGTGCGTCGCTCGGCAGCGCCGTGGGACCCCCGAATCGCGCTTCTTCAGATCGCGATCACCGGGGGAGCCGTCGAATCATCACGGCCCGCACGGCGTGAGAGAGTGGTGTCGAAGGTGGCGAAATCATCGCAGCCGGCGGCAAGCGCGTGGTGCAACGCGTCAGCGAAGTCCCAGCCTTGCCGCAGCTTCCTGGCTGCCGCAACAACGGCCGTCTGCTCGCCGACGACGGCATTTTCCAGTATCGCGAGTTTTTCCATCGCGTCCGCAATCGCTCTGGGTGAATACCCGTATCGCGAGCGCAGTACCCACTCCAGTTCAAGGATGACGGTTACCGGGATATATGCCGACTGAGCGTTCAGACAGGCCTGCGCGCGCCGGCCCTGTGCCGCGTCATCCTGCACCAAGGCGCGCACCAGCACATTGGTATCCAGGGCGCGCACGCCGTCAGTCCTTGTAGTCCGTGACCCGCATATCCTTCACGGCTACCCGTGGGCCTGAATGCTTAAGGATGGCCTGGATCTCGGAAAGCTTTGCCGTATTCTTGGCCGGCGCCGGCGTGATGCGCGCGGCTTTGCCCTCGACACGGATGTCTACACGCATTCCAGGCTTCAACCCGAGCGCCTTCCGCACGGCGACGGGGAGCACGATCTGCCCCTTGGTTGACACGAGCACAGCGCTCATTGCCCGCTCCAGAAGTTTTACCAGGTAGGTATTCTACACTCGCCGACCTTCGCGGAGAAGCAGGCCTTCTTCATCGCGAATCTTGGCCAGAGATCGCGCGGAAGAGCCTGGCAGGCCTTCGCGGGAGCAGTTGTGGGGAGGGTCGGCAAATTGAATGTCTGATCCCATGGTGGGAAAATGCCGGCATGATTGTGACCCTCGATGCCAAGCGCCAAATGAAGGTACCGATAAAGGCCAAGCGCGCGCCGAAGCGCGATCTGTCCGCAGAATTGAGCGAAGGCATGACCGCATTGGCACTGCTTCGGCCGGAGCGACGAGAAGCGGGTACGAAAGTGGGTACAACACCCACTGTCGCGGTGACATTGCGAGCAGCGACGCGGGGTTAGCGGCGCAATTGCGGGTCAACGTCTAAGCGGACTTCTGCGGCAGGCGGCTCGCATGCTCGCGCCCGGCCTGCCCCTGCCCGCCTACGAGCTGCGGTATTCTTCGCAAGGGCTACCGCACCGCCAAGCTGCGAAACAATGCATCATTGGATCGCCGCGGACGAGCAGTTCGAGCGGCTGGAGCGCAGCGCATGATCGGGCGTGCTGAACGGTTACAGAGTCTTCGATGAGGGACCATTCCGGCTCGAGCACGCGTAGACGCCAATCCTGGCTCGACGGCTTCTCGCGCTATTCCACGGCGCCGGGTGTCGGGTCCGAGGATGCGCGCCGGCGCTTGGCGCACCTCGACGATCTGTTGTATGACTATTGGCGTTTGGGCGAGCAGGTGATCGCGCTGTGGTCGAGCAGCGCCTCGATCCTGCGCTTGTTGGCTTTTCCCCACTTCGCGCTGGCCGAGTATGTCGGCGGCATCCGTCCGATCGCCGGCGAGACCGATCCAGCGCGCTTCGTCGATCAATTGGTGTCGGGCCCCAAGCACGCCGCCGCCGAGCGCTTCGATGCGATCGCGCGCAAGCTCGGCATCGAGCCGGTTGGCTTGACCCTCGCCTTCGACCCGGTGAGCGGCCTGGGGCCGGAGCTGATCGATGCGCTGGTTCGGCGCTACAGCGTATCGCTGTTTCGCAATCGCGCGGTCGTTCTCCTGGACATGGTGGGCTTCTCCACCTTCGCCCCGATCGAGCAGACGACTTTGCTCAACAGCCTGTCGTACTCCATCAACTCGGCCTATGACCAGCTCGCAGGGCGCGAGGCGCGGATCCAATTCGCGCGTAGCCCCACCGGAGACGGCTTCTACCTCTGGAATCGGGCGCCGGACGCGCTCGGCAACGTCGAGCTCTACAAGCTCATGTTGCTGCTGCTGGCGGACAATGCCATCGTCCGGGCCGAGGCACGGACTCGAGCCGTGCCCGAATTGCGGGCCGCCTTTCATGTCGGCGAGCACTACGAGTTCTATCAGCCGGAGGGATTGTCGCCGTCGCTGTCCAGTTACCTCGTCGGGCAGGTCACCATCGATCTGGCACGCATGCTCGAGCAGGCGATGGCGGGCCAGATTCTGATCGGCGACTTCCCGGGGACGCCAAGCGATGGCGCCACGCCCGGCCGCGCGGCCAATGCCGCGCCGGCTTTCGTCGAACGCATGCAGTCGGAAGTGCTCGACTTCGCCGGGATGCGACTCGCCGGTGAAGTCGTGCGCGAGATTCGCTGCTATCTCACGGGGCCGCGCCGCGCCGAAGGCGGCTACGGCATCTCCCGCTACGGCACGTGCGACAAGCACGGCACGCTGCGCCATATGTTCAACGCCAAGATCAACATCCACCGCCAGGACGCGCAGCCGATATACCTCGGCATTCGAGATCCCGATGTGCGCGGCTTTCGAGTCGAGCCCCTGCGGGCATAGCGCCCGCGCACGGCGCCACAAACGCATCGACACGGCGGGCCAAGCTGAATATCATCGGCGCGGGCCGCACATCCAAGCGGCTGGCGGAAAGCGAGTACGGCGCGTGGGCCGGCTCGGCATGGGCCAATCGATACGGGAGATATCATGGGTAGAGGCGACGCGCGCACCCGCAAGGGCAAGATCTTCAAGGGCAGCTACGGCAAGACGCGGCCGCACAAGGTGAAGAAGGCCGCGCCGGCGCGACCGGTTGCCGCGAAAGCGCCGGCGCGGCGAGGATCGTAACCGGTACGCTCTACCGAGCCCGCCGGTGAACCACGCTGGCTAGCGGGGACTCGAGCTCAGCGGGTCTCTTTGGCAACGTCCGCGGAAGGCGCCGTCGCCGCATAGGGCTCGGGCTCGCGCTTGCGACCCACCAGCCAGACACCCGTGAGCACCAATGCCGCCCCGGCAACTTGCACGACGGTTATCGCTTCGTTCAAGACCAGCGCGGCCAACACGATGGTCGAAACGGGACCGATCGAGCTCACGATCGACGCTTGATTGGTGCCGATGCGCCGCATCCCCTCGGCCATCAACCACGTCGGCAAGACCGTGCAGATGATGGCCATCATCGCGCCGTACACATACACCGGCAGCGGCAAATCGAGGGTCGCGAGATCGCGCACGAGGAAGAACTGGGCGATGACGATGAGGCACGCCGTTCCCGAGGCATAGGCCGTGAAGCGCGCCGAACCGATGCGCGGAATGATGATGCCGCTGCCGATCAAGTAGGCCGAGTAGGTGAGCGCGCTGGTGATGGCGAGCATGCTGCCGGCGATGAGCGCGTGTGGATCGGCGGCGAGGACGAGCGAATCGCCCATCACTAGCACGATACCCCCGTAGGTTACGGCCAACGCGATCGCATGGTGCCGGCGCACGCGCTGCTTGAAGAATAGCGCGGATATCAAGACGACCAGGGTCGGCGTGAGGTAGAGCAGCAGGCGTTCCAATGCGGCTGGGATGTACAGCAGCCCCAGGAACGAGAGGTAGCTGGAGAGGTAGTAGCCGATGAAGCCCAACCCCAACACGACGTGCCAGTCGGAACGGGTGAGCGGCTCGGCCCGCCGCTTCGCGACCGCCGCCATCACGACGAAGAACGGCAGCGAGAACATCATGCGCAGGGTCATCAACGTGACCGCATCGACGCCGTATGGATAGGCGAGCTTGACGAGAACGCCGCGCGCCGAAAAGCCGACCGAGGCGAGCAGTACGAGCCCGATGCCGGTGAGACTCGCCTGTGCAGCCTTGCGGGCCTCCTCGAGCATCAGCGGCGGCGGCCACCGCCGAGGATCGATCCCAGTACGCCACGCAGTATCTGCCTGCCCACCTCCGAGCCCATCGCGCGCGCGGCGCTTTTCGCCGCTGCTTCCAGCACGCCTTCGCGCGAACGCCCGCCGCCGGTGCCGCGGCCTTGACCCAAGATCCCGCCGAGCTTGTCGAGCAAGGAGCCGCCCTCGGCCGGCGCGCTCGTGCCGGCGACGCCGGGGCTGGGGGCGGGCGCCCGGGCGCTCAGCTTCTCGTACGCCGATTCGCGATCGACCTCTTTTTCGTAATGGCCCGCGATGGGCGACGCCGCAATCAGGGCTGCGCGTTCCGCGGCGCTGAGCGGTCCTATCCGGCTCGCCGGGGGAGCGATTAGCGCGCGCTCGACCACGCTCGGGCTCCCCTTCGGATCGAGGAACGACACCAGCGCTTCGCCGACACCGAGCTCGGTGATGGCCTTTTCGACGTCGAGCTCGGGATTCGTGCGCAGCGTCGTGGCGGCGGTCTTCACGGCCTTTTCGTCGCGCGGGGTGAACGCGCGCAAGGCATGTTGCACCCGATTGCCGAGCTGACCGAGGACGCTTTCCGGAATGTCCAGCGGGCTCTGAGTGACGAAATAGACGCCGACGCCCTTGGAGCGGATCAAGCGGACTACCTGCTCGATCTTCTGCAGCAGCGAATCGGGAGCATCGTCAAATAACAGGTGCGCCTCGTCGAAGAAGAACACCAGCTCGGGTTTATCCGGATCGCCTTTCTCGGGCAGGTTCTCGAACAGCTCCGAGAGCAACCACAGCAGGAACGAGGCGTAGATCTTCGGCGCGTTGAGCAGCTTGTCGGCGGCTAGAATATTGATGACGCCGCGTCCGTCGGCCCCCGTCTGCATCAGATCGGCGATGTTGAGCGCGGGCTCGCCGAAGAGCTTCTCTCCGCCCTGGTGCTCCAGCTCGAGAAGCCCGCGCTGAATCGCGCCGATGCTCGCCGCCGAGATGTTGCCGTACTGCGTCTGCAGCTGGCTCGCGTTGTCGCCCACGAACTTGAGCATCGAGCGCAGATCCTTCAGATCGATGAGCAGCAGAGCGTTGTCGTCCGCGATCTTGAACGTGGCGGTCAGCACGCCTTGCTGGGTCGCGTTGAGGTTGAGCATGCGCGCGAGCAGCAGCGGTCCCATCTCGGAGACCGTGGAACGAACCGGATGGCCTTGCTCGCCGAATACATCCCAGAAAACCGCCGGACAGGCGCGATACTCGAATCCGTCCAGACCGAGCAGCTTGATGCGCTCCGCGAGCCTGGGCGTCTCCTTGCCCTGGGCGCCCATGCCGGAGAGGTCGCCTTTCACGTCTGCCATGAATACCGGCACGCCGATCGCGCTGAAGCGCTCGGCCATGCGCTGCAGCGTCACGGTTTTTCCGGTCCCGGTGGCCCCCGCGATCAGCCCGTGGCGATTGGCCAACGCGGGCAGCAAACATACCTCGTTCTTACCCTTGCCGATCAACATCGGTTCTGGCATGGTCGCTCCGCGTGTTAAAATTTTCATTATATCAATCGAGTATACGCGACGCGTCGCGCGCCTGGGGTGCCGGGGACGCGCCGCTTCTTTTTCCGGGCGACATCATGGCAGGTCACAGCAAGTGGGCCAACATCAAGCACAAGAAGGCGGCGCAAGACGCGCGCCGCGGCAAGGTGTTCACCCGTCTGATCAAGGAAATCACCGTGGCCGCCCGGCTGGGCGGGGCTGATCCGAATTCGAATCCGCGCTTGCGGCTTGCGATCGACAAGGCGCAGGTCCAGAACATGCCCAAGGACAACATCGAGCGCGCGATCAAACGCGGCACCGGCGATCTCGAAGGCGTGAGCTACGAGGAGGTGCGTTACGAGGGCTACGGCATCGGCGGCGCCGCCGTCATGGTGGATTGCCTGACCGACAATCGCGCGCGCACGGTCGCGGAAGTGCGCCACGCCTTCACCAAGCACGGCGGCAATCTCGGCACCGACGGTTCGGTGGCATTCCAGTTCAAGCACTGCGGCCAGTTCGTGTTCGCGCCGGGCACCGACGAAGAGAAGCTCATGGACGCGACGCTCGAGGCGGGCGCGGAAGACGTGCTGACCAACGAAGACGGCAGCGTGGAAGTCATCAGCGCGCCGGCGGACTTCATGAGCGTGCAGGCGGCGCTGGTGCAAGCCGGGTTTAAGCCGGAGCTCGCCGAGATCACCATGAAGCCCATGAACGAGACCGCGATGCGCGCTGACGAGGGCGCGAAGATGCAGCGTCTGCTCGATGCGCTGGAAGGCTTGGATGACGTGCAGGATGTGTACACCACCGCGGTCATCGACGAATGATGCCGGCGTGGGCTCGCTCGCGGTAGCGCCGGGGCGGGCGGCACGGCCGTGAGCATACGCATCCTCGGCATCGATCCGGGTTTGCGCGCCACTGGCTACGGTGTCCTCGACCGCAGCGGCAACCATCTTGTCTACATCGCCAGCGGCTGCGTGCGCGCCGAAGGTACGGCGCTGCCGGCGCGGCTCAAGACCATCCTCGAGGGGCTGAATGAAATCATCGCGCGTCACGCGCCGCACCAGGTCGCCATCGAGCAGGTGTTCGTGAACGTCAATCCGAAGTCCACGCTGTTGCTCGGCCAGGCGCGCGGTACCGCGATCTGTGCCGCCGTGCTGTGCGGTCTGCCGATCGCGGAATACACGGCGCTGCAAATCAAGCAGGCGGTCGTGGGCAAGGGCCACGCCGCCAAGGGCCAAGTGCAAGAGATGGTGCGCCGGCTGCTCGGCTTGTCGGCGGCACCCGCCGCTGATGCCGCGGATGCGCTCGCCTGCGCGATATGCCATGCTCACGGCGGGCAAGGGCTCGGCGCCTTGCCCTCGGCCGGTTACCGCGTTCGGCGCGGGCGCCTGGTATGAGCGCCCGCGGGGGCACCCAATGGCGTGGCGCCGGCGCGTGCGCCAACCATGGCCGCGATGTGCCGGCGATTCATGCGTTGCGGCCCGCGCCCGTCGCGACGAACGCTGCGACCCTGCCGCAAGCACGCTTGCCATGATCGGGCGTCTGAACGGCGTGTTGCTGGAAAAGAATCCGCCGCAGATCCTGGTCGACGTCGGCGGTCTCGCCTACGAAGTCGACGTGCCGATGAGCACGTTCTACAACCTGCCCCAGACCGGCACGCCGGTCACCTTGCATACGCACCTGGTGGTGCGCGAAGACGCCCATCTGCTGTTCGGCTTCGGTACCGAGGCCGAGCGCAATGCGTTTCGCCAGCTCTTGCGCATCAGCGGCGTCGGTGCTCGTACCGCGCTTGCCGTGCTGTCGGGGTTATCGGTAGCGGACCTACAGCAGGCCATCGCCGCGCGCGATGCAGGACGCCTCACCAAGATTCCCGGCATCGGCAAGAAGACCGCCGAACGCTTGCTGCTCGAGCTGCGCGACAAGCTCGACGTTCGCATCAGCGCAGGCGCGGGGGCGCCGAACGTTTCGGCAGGAAATGATGTGCTCCATGCGCTACTCGCGCTGGGCTACAACGACAAGGAGGCCGCCTGGGCGGTCAAGCAGATCGATGCGGCGCTGCCCCTCGCCGAAGCGATCCGACAGTGCCTCAAGCTCCTGTCGAAGCCGTAAGGCTGGAGCGCTTTGCGCAACCGGTGCGCGGGCCTACAATCCCTGCGCCATGATCGAATCCGAACGATTGATCACCGCCGCCAAGCTCTCCAGCCAGGAGGAGATGCTGGAGCGGGCGCTGCGGCCGCGCTCGCTCGCCGAGTACATCGGGCAGGAAAAAGTGCGCGAGCAACTCGGCATCTTCATCGAGGCCGCGCGCCGGCGCAAAGAGCCGCTCGATCACGTGTTGCTGTTCGGCCCGCCCGGCCTGGGCAAGACCACGCTGGCGCATATCGTGGCGCGCGAAATGGGGGTGAACCTGCGCCAGACCTCTGGCCCCGTGCTCGAGCGCGCCGGCGATCTGGCCGCGCTGCTGACCAACCTCGAGCCAATGGACGTGCTGTTCATCGACGAGATTCACCGACTCTCACCGGTCGTCGAGGAAATCCTGTACCCGGCGCTGGAGGATTACCAAATCGACATCATGATCGGCGAGGGTCCGGCGGCGCGTTCGGTCAAGCTCGATCTGCCGCCCTTCACGCTAGTCGGGGCGACCACCCGCGCGGGGATGCTGACCAACCCGCTGCGCGATCGCTTCGGCATCGTCGCGCGCCTGGAGTTCTACACCGACGCCGAGCTTTGCATCATCGTTGGGCGCTCGGCCAAACTGCTCGAGGTCGATACCGAGCCCGCGGGCGCGGCC
This sequence comes from Burkholderiales bacterium, assembly GCA_020848435.1. GTDB lineage: Bacteria > Pseudomonadota > Gammaproteobacteria > Burkholderiales > WYBJ01 > WYBJ01. The sequence continues at coordinate 58,595 of JADLAC010000033.1, forward strand.
GAGATCGCGCGCCGTTCGCGCGGCACACCACGGGTCGCGAACCGCCTGCTGCGCCGGGTGCGCGATTTTGCCCAAGTGAAAGCCCAGGGGGTAGTGACGCGCGAAGTGGCCGATGCGGCCCTGCGCATGCTCGATGTCGATCCGCTCGGGTTCGATTTGATGGACCGCAAGCTGTTGCTGGCGGTGATCGAGCGCTTTTCGGGCGGGCCAGTGGGGATCGACAACCTCGCCGCGGCGATCGGCGAAGAGCGCGATACCATCGAGGACGTGCTCGAGCCCTATCTCATTCAGCAGGGCTATCTCCAGCGGACCCCGCGCGGGCGCATCGCGACGCCGAGCGCGTACCGCCACTTCGGGCTGACCACACCTCGTGCCAGCGTCATACCGGACTTGTGGGACGAGGCGGGGCGTTAAGCGCATGGCGCGCGTCCGTCGCCTGCCTGGCGGAGGCGTCGGCGTTGTAAATCGAATCGCACTTGACCCGTTTCGGTCGCGCGTGCGTTTGAGCGGGTTCGGAGCGTAGAGCGAAGCGCGCCTCGGGGCTCGCCGCGCTATGCCATCGCCATGACATCACCGTTGTACGAGCTGAAGCTGCGTGTTTATTGGGAGGATACCGATGGCGCCGGGATCGTCTACTACGCCAACTACCTCAAGTTCCTGGAGCGGGCACGTACGGAATGGCTGCGCTCGCGCGGTCACGACCAGAGCGAGCTCGCACGCGCGCAAGGCGTGGTCTTCGTCGTGCGCTCGCTGGCGGTCGAATTCCTGCGCCCGGCCCGTTTGGACGACGAGCTCATCGTGTCGGTGTCGGACGTAAAGGCCGGCGCCGGCACGCTCACCCTGGAGCAGGCGATCATGCGCGGCGACGAACGTCTCGTCAGCGCCGGCGTCAAATTGGCCTGTGTTAGAATCGCCGCGTTCCAGCCGAGCCGTATTCCGCGTGCGCTGCGCGCCTTGTTCTCCGGCTGACTCTCGGTCCGACCGTACAACTGAATGAACGTCGCAGTCACGCAGGACCTCTCCGTCGTCAGCCTGATCGCGAATGCGAGCGTACTGGTCCAACTGGTGATGGCCGGGTTGCTGCTCGCGTCGCTCTTCTCCTGGTACTACATCTTTCGCAAGTACTTCAGCCTGCGGCGCGCGCAGCAGCAGGCGGATCGGTTCGAAAAGGATTTCTGGTCGGGCGGCGACCTGAACGAGCTCTACCAGGCGGCAGTCAATTCGCGCCACGGCTCGGGCAGCATGGAACGAATTTTCGAGTCGGGCTATCGGGAATTCACCAAGCTGCGCCGCCAGCCCGGGCAGAACATGGCGGCGGTGATGGACGGTACGCGCCGCGCCATGCGCGCGACCTATCAGCGCGAGCTCGACGCGCTCGAGTCGCATCTTTCGTTTCTTGCCTCGGTGGGCTCGGTGAGTCCCTACGTGGGCTTGTTCGGTACCGTCTGGGGCATCATGAATTCGTTTCGCGGCCTCGCCAACGTGGCGCAGGCGACGCTGGCGCAAGTCGCTCCCGGCATCGCCGAGGCTTTGATCGCCACGGCCATGGGGCTATTCGCGGCCATCCCGGCGGTGGTCGCTTACAACCGCTTCGCTGGCGACGTCAATCGGCTCGCCACGAGCTTCGACAGCTTCATGGAAGAGTTTTCCAACATCCTGCAACGGCAGGCGAACGTCTGATCGGCGCACGCGTCCCATGCTGATCGAACGCCGCAGTGGTCGCCGCCTCATGAACCAGATCAACGTCGTGCCCTACATCGACGTGATGCTGGTGCTGCTTGTGATCTTCATGGTGACCGCGCCGCTGGTGAACCCGGGCCAGGTGGATTTGCCCTCGGTCGGCAAGTCGAGTCAAGCGGCGGTTGCGCCGATGGAAGTCATCGTGCGTGCCGATGAGTCGATCTGGTTGCGCGATCGGAGCAGCACGGGCGACGAGGTGCGCATGGACCGTGCCCGACTGGTGCAGGCGATACGCGACAAGCAGCAGAAGGATCCGCAGCAGGCCGTCGTGATCGCCGCCGACAAGAACGTCCGTTACGAGGCGGTGCTCAACGTCATGGACATGCTGCAGCAGAACCAGGTCAGCAAGGTCGGGTTACTCGCCAAGCCGCGCTGATGAGCACGATCGCCGATCGCGACCAACCGGGGAAGCTCGCCTCCGGCGTGATGGCGGTGGCGGTGCACGTCGCATTCTTCATGCTGCTCGTGTTCGGCGTGAGCTGGCAGCGGCGTGCGCCGGATACGGTGATGGTGGACCTGTGGAACAGCTTGCCGCCCATACCCGCGGTAAAGACACCGCCGCCGCCACCGCCTGCACCGAGAATCGAGACGAAGCCGCCGCCGCCGGTGAAGGCCGAGCCCAAGCCACAGCCTAAACCGGCACCCGAGCCCAAGCCTGTCGCCAAGCCCGATATCGCGCTCGAAAAGGAAAAGCAGGACAAGGCGCGCCGCGAGCAGGCAGAGCGCGAGCGGCTCGAGCTGAAAAAGCGTGAAGACCAGGCCAAAGCGGACCAGCGCAAGCGCGACGAGCAGGCCAAGGTCGAGCAAAAGAAACGCGAAGACACCGAGCGCCAGCAGCTCGCGGCGCTGGAGAAGGAGCGTGCCGCCAAGGAAGCGGAACGCGCTCGCCTGGAAAAGGAGCAGCAGGAGGCGATAGAGCGCCTGCAACAGCAACAGGCGGCGGCGCTCAACAAGCAGGTCGATGAATACCGATCCCGCATCTCCGAAAAGATCAGGCGCTACGTCAACAAGGAGCCTTGCGCCTCGCTCGGCAGCACCGAGATCGTCTTCGAAGCGATACTGTTGCCCGACGGCAACGTCTTGCCGCCACCGCGCATCCGTCGCTCGAGCGGCAACGCGGCTTGCGACGATGCGGTCATGCGAGCGGTGATGCGCGCACAGCCGCTGCCGTTGCCGCGCGATCCCGCGTTGTTCGCGCGCTTCCGGGAACTCAACCTGCAATTTCGACCTAATGAATAGTTCCCCTCGGATTGCGGATGTGCCCATGATTTCGATTGCATTTCGTCGCAGCCGCGCGCTGCGCCCAACCTGTCCCATCGCGAGTGCAGCAGCGATTCGCGCGCCAGGCCGACAGCGCTTCGTCTGGACCTTCATCGTCCTGTTCGCCGCGCTATGGCTCGCGTTCGCTTCGCGCCTGGGTTGGGCCGCGCTTACGATTGAAATCATCGGTGGCGGCGAACGACAGATCCCGGTTGCCATCGCGCCGCTCGCGGGCGAGGCCGGTTTGGAACAACGCATTTCCGAAATCGTCGCCGCGGACTTGGCCCGAAGCGGTCTTTTCCGCATGATCGATCCCGGTGGCATTACGCCCATGCCGGTGGAGCCGGGCGAGGTCCGCTACGGCGATTGGAGTGCGCGCGGCGCAGAAGCGCTTGTCATAGGCGCGGTGACCCCCGCCGCCAACGGTCGATTCGAGCTGCGCTTCCGGTTGATGGACGTGCTGAAGCAGTCGCAGCTCGCGGGCTTCAGCTACAGCATTTCCAACGCTCAGGTGCGCAACACGGCGCATCGCATTGCCGACATCATCTACGAAAAACTGCTCGGCGTACCCGGCGCTTTCGCGACTCGCATCACCTACGTGGTCAAGCAAGGCACGCGCTTCGAGCTGCAAGTGGCGGATGCCGACGGCCATGGCGCGCAGACCGTGGTGGCATCGAACGAGCCTATCATTTCTCCGGCATGGTCGCCCGAAGGTAACCGCATCGCCTATGTCTCCTTCGAGCAACGCAAACCGATCGTCTACGTACAGACCTTGTCGAGCGGGCAGCGCCGGGTGCTCGCCAACTTTCGCGGCTCGAACAGCTCGCCCGCATGGTCTCCCGACGGGCGCCGGCTGGCGGTGGTGCTGACGCGGGACGGCAACTCGCAGATCTATTCGATCGACGCCGAGGGGGGCGGCATATCACGCTTGTCGAATAGCGCCAGCATCGACACCGAGCCTAATTTTTCGCCCGATGGCCAGTCGATATTGTTCACGTCCGATCGCGGCGGCAGCCCACAGATCTATCGGATGCCGGCGAGCGGGGGCGCGGTCGAGCGGCTCACCTTCGATGGCACGTACAACGTGTCGCCGCGTTATAGCCCGGATGGCAAGAGCTTCGTCTACGTGCAGCGTAACGGCGGGCGTTTCAGCCTGATATTGCAAGAGCTCGGCACGCGCCAGGTGATTCCGCTCACTGAAGGCGCGATGGACGAATCGCCGAGCTTCGCACCGAATGGACGCATGGTCATGTACGCGTCCATACAGAGGGGGCGTGGTATATTAGCCGCCGTCTCCAATGACGGGCGGATCAAGCAGCGGCTGACCGTGCAGGCGGGCGACGTGCGCGAGCCTGCGTGGGGGCCGATGCAAAAGGGATTTTGAATAGCCACTTCTTCCAGCGCGCGGGCGTGGCGATGCTGCGGCGACTCCGTCCGCCCTCTCGTGCGTGAGGCCAATGCACCGGGATGCGCAGCGCTGGACCGCAGCTTCCTTCCGGCGGCCGGCCGATCCCAGCGCCAACGCGGAACGAAGCGTGATGCCGCCGGTCCATCGAACAATATTCCAATAACGGGGAATGGTGATGAGAAGAATCCTCTTGAGTGCATTACTCGTGAGCCTGCTCGCGGCATGCGCGAGCAAGGACGTGAAAGACGAAGGCGCTCCGGTCGAGGACCGCAAGCCCGCCGCGGTGACGGCGCCGCCACCGCCGGCAACCACAACACCCCCGCAGAAGACGACGCCCCCGGTCGTGAAGCAGATCGAGACGCGGCCAGCAGTCGCCAACCCGCTCAAGGATCCGGGCAACATTCTGTCGAAAAGAAGCGTTTTCTTCGACTTCGACAGTACCGCGGTGAAGGACGAGTTCAAGCCCGTGGTCAGCGCACATGCGAAATTCCTTACGGATAATCGCGGGCGCCGCATGGTGATTCAAGGCAATACCGACGAGCGCGGCAGCCGCGAGTACAACCTCGCGCTCGGCCAGCGGCGTGCCGACAGCGTGAAGAAGATGATGATGCTGCTCGGGGCTACCGACGCGCAGATCGAAACCGTGAGCTTCGGCGAAGAGAAGCCGCGTTCGGCCGGAGGCGACGAATCCGCCTGGTCGCAGAATCGCCGCGCCGATATTGTCTACGACGGTGAATGAGCGGCGCGCTTGACACCTCCGCCGCGGTGCCTCGTTTCGCGCACGCGCGCGGTGGGCTACTAAGGCGCGCCGGCGGCGCCGCGCGATCAGTGCATCCCGCGTCCTTGCGCTCGGTTGTCGCCATCGCGGCGTTCATCTGTGTCGTTCCAGCGCCCGCCTCCAGCGCGTTGTTCGACGACGACGAAGCGCGCCGGCAGATCGCCGTCGAGCGCAAGCGCGTCGACGACGTGTCGGCGCGCATCTCCGCGCAGACCGAGCAACTCGGTGCGATCTCCGGGCGGATCGGCAAGCTGGAAGAGGCGCTCGGCAAGAACCAGGCGCTGCTCGACCTGTTTCGCGAAATCGAGAATCTGAAGACCGAGCTGGCCCGCATGCGCGGCCAGCTCGAAGTCGTCAACAACAACATCGAGACGGCGCAAAAGCGCCAGCAGGACTTCTACGTCGACCTGGATACCCGCCTGCGGCGCATCGAGACGGCATCAGTTCCCCCGCACAGCGGGGCGTCGCCGTCCGCGCCGGGCGATGCTGCCGCGGGCGGCGCGAAGGCCGGGCCGGCGGGCGTTCCGGCTGCGACCAGCACGGCCGAGATGCGCGCCTACGAGGCGGCGCAGAACTTGCGACGGATCGGGAATTACCAGGGCGCGATCGTCGCGTTCCAAAGCTTCGTCAAGCAGTACCCGAAGAGTCCGCTGGCGCCGAGCGCGCAATACTGGATAGGCGATTCGTACTTCAACATGCGCGACTTTCGCCTCGCGATCGCCAGCCAACGCCTGCTGCTCGCCAGTTATCCGGAGAGCGCCAAGGTCCCCGATGCGCTGCTCAATATCGCCAGCGCGCAGGCCGAGATGGGGGAGACGGCGACCGCGCGCAAGACCATGGACGAGCTCGTTGCCAAGCATCCGAGCAGCGAGGCGGCTGAAAAGGCCCGGCGCAGGCTCGCGACGTCGCGCTGATCCGGCGAGGGCGGGCGATTAGGTACTTGCGTCGCCTGCGCGGGTTTGTGTATCGCTTGTCCGCGTCCACGGCAGCGCCCGGCGTGCGTTGGTTCACCACGAGCCCGCTGCTATAATTTCGCGCTCTTCGGGTCGTTAGCTCAGTTGGTAGAGCAGCGGACTTTTAATCCGTTGGTCG
>JADLAC010000034.1 GCA_020848435.1 Burkholderiales bacterium
AGTCTGCGGCGTAGCCAATAGCCGCAGGGATATGCTCAGGCCGAAGCGAGGGATACTGATCGAGTATACGTTCCGGCGTTTCGCCAGCAGCGAGGTTGTCGAGAACGACTGATACCGGGATCCGCGTACCCCGGAAGCATACAGCCCCATGCATGACCTGCGGATCCGTAGTGATGTGCGGTTTCCAGTCCATCGCTGATGCCTCCGAATATGGCCGTCAATATAGCACCGCGCGTTCCGTCGCGCCCAACGATGCGCATCACTGGCGCGAGACCAGCAAGCGAAGCGCCGCTGGTTGAGCGTCCGGTGCATGCGCGGGTTGGGCGGCCTTCGGGTGAACGTGGCGCACACGACGGTAGCTTACTTGCTGTCCTTCTTTTCAAGAACCTTGACTTCGCTTCCCATCTTCGCGAACGCAGCAGATCTTGCGTGCAGGGAGATCGCGAAGTTCTTGATGCTCAGTTCCTCATTCGGTTCGGTGAACTTGCCGTTCTTGCCCGTCGCCGCGCTAGAGGTGAAGAAACACGCTGCGTCATAGAGCCTGTCGCGAACAAGGCGTTGATACACCAGTTCGTAGCGCTTGGCGTAGCTGCGGCGTTGAAATGCCTCGTCGACTTTGTATGATGTCAAGGCAATCGGTTTCGTCGGACGAAGTGAGGCGTCCTTCTCCTCCAGCATGAAGAGATAGCCAAGCCACGGCTTTTGAGATGGTTTGAAAATTCCCTCGCGGTATGCTGCCCAAAAATCAGTCGCGTTTCCGAGCGCTTCTTCAACGCGATTATTGAAGTTGTTCCCGAAGCTGCCTACCTGGGACTTGACTTCGATGACTGCGACTAGCGAGCCGCCCGATAAGACAACAAGGTCCCACTCCTTGCAGGGGCGGTAGAACCCAGGCAGTGTCCTGGGTCGCTTCTCGGCTACGTGGATATCGACGTTGGGAAGGGCTGCATCTTTGACGATCGCCGCGATTAGTCGGATAAATCCGTCAGCGTGCTTTCCGCCAGTTACGGACCCTCGCTCACCAGCATCTTTCCTGCCGGATTTCCCACCTTGGCGCTTCTTCTGTCGCCCGCGCACTCGCCAGAAGTGCTGAACAGCCTTTCCGAGTTCCTTTTCGAAGTCGAGCATTCTAGTCTAGGGATGGAGGCGAATGTATCTGTCAGCCAGCAACTTGGGTGTCTCGTTGTCCAACCGGGTAGCGGCCATCTCGAAATACTTGGGATCGACCTCCACCCCGATGCTGTTTCGACCCCACTTCGCGGCCGCAACATCAGTTGTCCCAGTGCCCATAAAGGGATCAAGGACGGTATCTCCCACGAAACTGAACATCCGGATCAGCCGTTCAGCCAGTTGAAGTGGATACGGCGCCGGATGCGCCTTTGTCGAAGCGCCCGTGACTCCAGTCCAAATCTGCTGAAACCATGCCTTATGCAGCTCTCCCGGTATCACGCTCAGGATGCGTGTTGCCACAGAAGGGCTTCGGTAGCCGCCCGGTTTGCGCTCCATCAAGATGAACTCGATGTCGTTTTTTATCACGCTGTTTGGTTCATAGGGCTTCCCCAGGAACCCCCCACCGTTACCGGTCGCCTCGTACACGGCGTTGGCGATCTTGTGCCAGATGATCGGCGCCAGGTTGTTGAAGCCCAAGCGGCGACAGTGCTCTTGGATGGACGCATGGAGCGGCATGACCACATGCTCACCCTTGTTCTTTCGCCTCGACAGGCAAACGTCTCCAACGACGCAGACGAGTCGCCCTCCCGGAACGAGTGCGTCGAAGCATGCAGCCCAGACCTTGTCGAGCTCGGCTACGAAGATCTCGTAGTCCTCGATGTAGCCCATCTGACCTTCACCGACGTTGTATTCCTTCAGCGTCCAGTACGGCGGTGAAGTGACGACGAGATGAACGCTTTCCGGTTGCAGAAAGTCGATCGTCCGGGAGTCTCTCCGATAGAGCTGATGATGTGTCGGAAGCTGCTCTAGCTTCGCCTCGATGGCTGCGACTAGCTTTGCGTCGCGAGCGATTCTGGGTAGATCGGTCTGGTGATTCGTGATCGCGCCGACCTCGTCTGGGACGAAGTCCGCTGGATCGAACGCAGGGGTAAGCATCTCGGCAGGCTTGTTCATCAATTAATTATCGCAGATCATCCGCCGCAGTTCCGGGCCGCCCAACCAAAAGTAGCCCACGTGAACGGCCCTCGCCTAAAGGCGAGAGTCTTACGGATCCCTACGGGGGACTCTAAGAACGTTGTCCAATGCGTCGTTGGGACGAATAAAACGATCATAGCCCCTACGCCACGTTCCGAACCCGCTCCATGCAATCAGCATACGTCACCGCCTCTGCGGCGAGCACGAATCGAAGCACGAAGAAACAACCGGCGGCGGACGTGCGCATCGATTGGCCCGCTCCGAACGCCAATCATAGATGCCCACAATCCGCTCGCCATCGGTCGATACGGCGCCGACTTAAGCCGCGGGACTGCGCGCCTGCGCCACGCTCGGCGCTGTCAGGACGCTCGCTCTAGGCTCGTCTTGTTCCCGCGCCAATCGATCCTGCCGGCGGCCAAGCCAGAAGCCGTTGATGAGCCACACCATGCCGAGGCCGGCACCCACGACCGCCACTTCTGTGACGCCCATTCCTGCCCCCGTGAGCAGCACGAACGACCATGCACCGAGTTGATCGCCCGCACGGTACACGACGGTATCGATGAAGCTCTTGGTCTTGTACCTGTCCTCGCGCGGTACCACGGTATAGAGCACCTCGCGGGTGGGCCGCGCAATGGCGTAGTCGCTGGAGCGCCGAACGACTTGCACCGCCATCAGCGCCATTGCGGTGGGCACGAGCGCGAGCGCACCGAAGCCGGCGACCGTTATGAGCGGCAGCAGCGCCAGCGCGCGCGCCACGCCCAGACCGCGAATGATGCGAGAGGTGAATCCGAGCTGGACGATCAGCGTCAGCACGTTCACCGCGAGGTCGATCGAGGCGAAGAACGAGCGCTGCGCGCCGCGGTCGCTGAAGTTGCGGCTGACGATATCAGCCTGCTGAAAGTAGATGAACGTGGAGCTCACCGCGAACAACAGCATGAAGATGACGATATTGGCGAGATAACCGGACTTGAAGGCGTGCGTGATCCCGGACAGCACCCCGCCGCCGACCGGCTGTTCGGGATCGCGCTCGTGCGGGCGCGCGTTGAGCGCAGCCGAAAGCCGCGACAGGCGCCGCACGCAAATAACCGCCACCTCCAGCAATACGACGGCGGTGATGAGCAACGCTTCCACCGGGACGTCCTTGGCGAGGGCGGCGGTCACGCTCGATCCGGTGATCGCACCGATGGTGGCACCGGCGGCGATGAATCCGAACAGCCGCTTGCCGTCCTCGGAGCCGAAGGTATCGACCACCAGGCCCCAGAACACGGAAACGACGAACAGGTTGAACACCGAGATCCATACGAAGTAGGCGCGCCCGAACCACACCATCGCGGCCTCGTCGGCGAGCCGGAAGGCGACGGCGAACAGCACTATCGAGACGGCGAAGAAGCGATAGGTGATCGCAATGAAGCGGCTGCGCGGCAATGCTCGCACCAACGCGCCATAGGGGATGTTCAGCAGCAGCATGCATACGAGGGTGCCGAGAAACAGCCACTGCAAGTTCTTCACCCCGCCTGCGACGCCCATCTGATCGCGGATCGGGCGCATCACGTAGTACGAGGACAACAAAGCGAAGATGTAGCCCCAGGACCACACCAGCGTGGCGATCTCGCGCGGCCTCACGTCGACGATGCGAGAAAGCAAGCGCCAGACGAGGCCGCCCTCAGGATCGGCGCCGGTGTCGTTGCTCTGTGACGGAGACGTCATCGCAGCTCGCCCCGTTTCACGGCGAGCTTGCTGCGTGGACGGGTCCGGGTGGAGCGCTGAGCGGATACCCGGCCGTAAGGACAACGCGCGCTGCCGCGCTCGTCCCCATCAAGCGTCACGGCCTGCCGGTGCATCCTCGCACCAGGAACACAATGCATCATATATAGCCTTATCTGTGTGACTCCGTACGTGCGATTGTAAGGGAGCCGTGCTCGGACCGGAGTCTGGGAAAGCGCGGGCAACAGGTCGGGCAGCAAAGCGATGGGGACGCCGTCGATGAGCCACCGCACGCCGCTGGAGATCATCGCCGCCATCCGGCACGAAGCGCCTGCCTGCGAAGCCGCTGCTCACCAGCGCAGCGCAGGCAACAAGTACTCCGGCGTCGCCGCGGCTTGCGCGATGAACGCCTGCCATCGCTCGGGCGCGGGGATATCGCCCCAGTGCTCCACCAGCGTCGCGGCGTGAATTCCAGCGGCGACGAATGCGCTCGCCAGCCCAACGCGCCGGGCACCGAGGATATCGTGCTCGATCGAGTCGCCGACGGCGAGCACACGCTGCGGCGGGCACTCGGGCATGGCGGCAAGACACGAGCGATAGATCGCCGGGTAGGGTTTGCCGTGGTAGAAGACGCGGCCGCCGAGCGCTTCGTAGCGCTGCGCCAAAGCGCCCGGTGCGAGCAGCGTTCCCGCCGGCGATACGCGCACCAAATCCGGATTGGCACAGACCATCGACAGGCCGCGCGCGTGACCGGCCTGGAGCAGCGGCTCGTAATCGGCCAGCGTGCACGGCGGGGAATCGATCCCGATCACGATCAGGAACTCGGCGTCGTCCACGCTTTCAACCGCAGTCAGGCCGATGCCCTCTATCAGGCTACGGTCGCCGGCGCGCGTAAAGGCATAGCAGCGCGTGCCGAGGGCGCGATGAAAGGGATCTCGCCGCGCGGCCAGCGCGGCGCGCGCATCCTCGCCCGCGCCGACGAAGCGGTCGAACCAGGCCGGGTCAAAGCCCAGGTGCTGCATCGAGCGCAGGTTCTCGCCTTGCGAGCGTCCCGTATTCGACAGAATAACGATCCGCTTGCCTGCCTCGTGCAAGCGTTGCACGCACTCGCATGCACCCGGATAGGCCGACACGCCGTCGTGCAGCACCCCCCATTGGTCGACAATGAAGCCGTCATAGCGCGCGATGAGCTGCGACATGCCGGATACGACGGCAACCCGGCCGTAGCCGCGCTCGCCCGCCGCAGCGCTAGCTGATCCGCGCGCGCGCATACGCCGACAAGGCCTCGGCTGCGAGCACCACCGCGAGGATGGCAAGGAGGACCACCAGCACCTGCTGCCAGGCGAACTGGTTGATCGAAGCATACAAGTAAAGGCCGATGCCGCCGGCGCCGACGAATCCCAACACGCTGGATTCGCGCACGTTGATGTCCCAGCGGTATACCGTGGTGCCGATCAGCACCGGCATGACCTGCGGCAGCACCGCAACGAGGTAGACCTGGGCGGTGCTCGCACCGGTCGCTTGCACGGCTTCGACCTGGCCGCTGTCGGCCTCCTCGATCGCCTCGGCGACGAGCTTGGCGAGAAAGCCGACCGAGCGCGCTGCGACGGCGGCGATGCCGGCGACCGGACCGGGACCAAAGATCGCCACGAACACGAGACCCCAGATCACCGTGTTGACCGAGCGCGATGCGACCAACAGCGAACGGCCGATGGCCCACGTGAAACCGTTCAAGGTCGTGTTGCGCGCGGCGAGAAACGCGAGCGGCACGGACAGCACGACGGCGATCGCCGTGCCGAGCGTGGCGATATGGATGGTCTCGATCAGCGGCTTGACGATCGCTGGCAGATACGACCAGCGCGGCGGCCACATTCTCCGCAGCAAGTCGCCCGCTTGCTCGTGCGCGTCGGCGAAGAACGCCCATTCGATATCGAGCGCGGACACCGACCACACGGCCGCTGCCGCCAACACGACGGCCCAACACCACCCCAGCAGGCTTTCGCGCAGCGAGCGCCGCCGCCACACCTCGGGATAGCGCTTGGCCGAAGCCGCGTCGCTCATCGCAGCTTGCGCCGCACCCAGTCGCTGAACCACTCGCCCAGCGCCACCAGGGCGATGATCGAGAGCAGGATCGCGGCCGAGAAGTCGTAGTCGTAACGCGAAAAGGATGCCGACAGCGTCTGGCCGATACCGCCCGCGCCGACGATGCCGATCACGGTCGAGTGGCGCACGTTGGCATCGAGCCGATAGATCATCACCCCCACGGTGCGCGCCAGCACCTGCGGCACGATCGCATACACCACGACCTGAAAAAAGCCCGCTCCGGTTGCGCGTACCGCTTCCACCGGGCCGGAGTGGACGTTCTCGATATCTTCGGCCAGCATCTTGCCCAGAAATATGGCCGACGCGAACGCGAGGGTGATCAGGCCTGCCACCGCACCGAAGCCGAACAACTTCACGCAGAATATGGCGATGATGACTTCATGCAGCGTGCGTCCCACGACGATGAAGCCGCGCGCGGCGAGGTAGATCGGACGCGGGGCGAGGTTGCGCGCCGCGGCCAATCCCAACGGCACGCTCAGCACGATGCCGCACAGGGTCGCTGCAAGCGCCATTTGCGAGCTTTCCACCATGCCGTCGAGCAAGAGCTGCCAGCGCACGAAATCAGGCGGGAACATGCGCGCGAGCATGTTCCAGGCGCGCGGCAATCCCGCCAGCATGCGGTCGAGGTCGACGCCGAGATCGACGATCGACCAGGCGAGATAGGCGCCCGCACCCCACAGCGCCAGGTGCTGGCGAAGACGGCTGCCGAACAGCGGCGGCGCGCGCCAGGCGCTCGGATAGCTGGCGGTTGTCATGACAGCTTCGCCATTTCGCTCGGATAACCCGGTCTTGCCATGACAGCTCCCTTGACCGGATAGCTCGCCGCCGTCATGACACCTGCGCAGCCTCGCGTGGATAGCTCGCCGCCGTCATGACGCTTCCAAGGCCTCGTCTTCGACCGGACGTATGGTCCGGTTCCAATCCTCCTCGCCGTAGATCGCGGTCAGCGCCTGCGGCGTCAAGGCCTGCGCCGGAGCATCGAATACGACCCTGCCGGCTTTCAGACCGACCACCCGATCGGCGTAGTCCTGCGCCAGCGTCACATCGTGGATGTTCACCAGCGCCGGGCAGCGCTGCTCCTGCGCGAGCGAGCGAATCAGGCGCATGATCTGGCGCGCGGTCTTGGGGTCCAGGCTCGCTGTCGGCTCGTCGATCAACAGCAACTCGGGCTGCTGCATCAAGGCACGCGCGATGCCTACCCGCTGGCGCTGCCCGCCGGAGAGCGCATCGGCGCGGGTGTCCTGATAACCCGCCAAGCCGACCCGATCGAGCAGCTCGAACGCACTCGCCACGTCGCGCGGGGGATAGCGGCGCATGAGCGCGGCGACGAATCCGATCGAGCCGAGGCGCCCCGACAGCACGTTCTCCATCACGGTGAGCCGCTCGACCAGGTTGAACTCTTGAAAGATCATGCCGATGCGCCGGCGCATGCGTCGCAGGTCGCGCCGTCCCAGCGCGACGATGTCGACACCGTTGAGCCGCACCGCGCCCGCGCTCGGTTCGACCAGGCGATTGATGCAGCGGATGAGCGTGCTCTTGCCCGCGCCGGAGGAGCCGATCACCGCGACCACCTGCGGCTGCGAGACGACGAGATCCACAGCGTCGAGCGCGCGCTGCCCGCCCGGGTAGACCTTGACCAGCCCGTCGATGGCGAGCAGCGCACGCGCCGCATGGGGCGCGGGCGCGTGCGCCTGCGCATCCGCGGCGCTCATGTCACTCCGCTTTGCGCCCGAGCTTGGACAGATTCTCCTGGGTATAGCGCACCCCACTCGCCTGCTGGATGGTGCGCACGTCGCGCCAAGCGTCGCGATAGCTCACCTCCGCGAAGCGGTCCACATCCTTGAACTCGGCGGCGAGCTTGGACTTCTTGAAATCGAAGCCGACGAACGCCTCTTTGATCTTCGCCTTCAGCTCGGGCGGTAGGTTGTGCGCCACGCCGAAAGCCGTACGTGGAAAGGCCGCCGACTCGTAGACGATGCGCAACGCGTCGGCCTTGAACATGCCGCGTGCCTGCATGCGCTGCATGACGGTGTCCGCGACCGGGGCCGCATCGTAGTCCTTGTTGACGACGCCCATGATGGAGTTGTCGTGCTTGCCCGAATAGAGCACGTCGTAATCCTTGCCCGGCTCGACCCCCATTGTCTTGAACAAGGCGCGTGGCGCGAGGTCGCCGGAATTCGACGAGGGCGCGACGTGCGCGATGCGCTTGCCCTTGAGGTCGCTCACCTGCTTGATCGGGCTGTCGCGGTGAGTGATCAGCACGAGCTTGTAGCCGATGCTGCCGTCCGGGCGCTGCATCGCGACGATGGGAACGAAGCCGGCGAGGTTGACCGCGTAGGGCGTCGGTCCGGTCGCGACGCCGGCGATATGCAACCGCCCCGAGCGCATCGCTTCGACCTGGGCGGCATACGATTCGGCGGGATACCAGCGCACCCGCTTGCCGGTGACCTTTGCCAGGTGTGCCATGAAATCGGCGAATACGTTCTCGTATACCGCCGGATCCTCGACCGGCGTATACGAGAAGATCAGTGTCGACGGGTTCTGCCAGGCCTTCGTATCCTTGGGCTGATCGGCGACCAGATCGCCGTCGTCATCGCAGTAACGGGCATCGAGGTCGCCGCGCTTGCAGGCGGTCTGGCCGAAAGCCATGCTCACCGACAGCGCCGCGACGACGGCGCACGCCAGCATGAAGGCCCGCTTTGCAGTATCCATGTCGCATTCTCCCGGCCATGTAGTGCACGAGTTGCCAGTATAACGGTGAAGTAACGCGCTGCCGCACGGGCACGATATTCGCGATCTGCGCCTGCCGGATCCGCGGTGATCGATCGAGCCTTGGATTGAGCCGGACTACTGCCCCCGCCCCTGCCGCCATCGCCTGCCTCGACTGTGACCTGCTGCAGCGGCCGCCCGCGGTGCCGGCGGTCGCGGCTGCGCTTTGCGTGCGCTGCAACGCGGTCTTGCGCCGGCCGAGCGGCGGGCGGGTATTCGACCGCACGCTCGCGCTCGCAATTGCCGCCGCGATCGTGCTCGCGCTGGCGAACGCTTTTCCTATCGTTACCCTGAACCTCCAGGGCCAACAGCTTGCGACCACGCTGCTGGACACCGTGCGCGCGCTTTGGTCCGACGAGATGGGCTTGCTCGCCGTACTGGTCGCGTTCACAACCATCGTGGCGCCCGCGCTCGAAATCGCGATCGTGATTCACTTGTTGATGCATTTGCGCTACGGCCTGATACCACCCTTGGCAGGTCCGGCGCTCAGGACGCTGCACACGATCGAGGAATGGAATATGACGGAGGTATTCATGCTGGGCGCATTGGTCGCGCTGGTGAAGCTCAACGACTATGCCCAGCTCGAATACGGCCCGGCGCTGTGGTGCCTGGGGCTGTCGATGCTGCTGCTCGCCGCGATCGGCGCCTCGTTCAATGCCCACGCGGTATGGGAGCAGCTGGAGCACGCACGGTGGATTCGGCGCTGACCGCCGCGCGGGCCGGGCTGGCGACCTGTCATACGTGCGGGCTGCTCTCCCGCCCGGCGTTCGCGCCCGCGCTCTCGCTGTGCCCGCGATGCAGCGCGCATATCCATGTGCGCAAGCCCGCCAGTATCGGGCGCACCTGCGCATTCCTGGTCGCGGCATACGCGCTCTACCTGCCGGCCAACATGCTGCCGATCGTGCTGACCGAGCAGTTCTTCGCCTTCCAGAGCGACACCATTCTGAGCGGCGTCACCTACCTCTGGCTCACCGGCTCCTGGCCGCTTGCGCTGATCGTGTTCGTCGCCAGCGTGATCCTTCCCCTCGCCAAGCTGATGGTGCTTACCTACCTCGTGCTCTCGGTGGAGCTCGGCTGGCACATCCAACCGGTACTGCGGGTGCGCCTCTACCGCGTGATCCGCTCGATTGGGCGCTGGTCCATGCTCGATATTTTCGTCGCGGCGATGTTGACCGCGGCGGTGCAAGTGAAATCACTCGCGGCCGTGCATCCGGGTCCGGGCGCGATTGCCTTCGCCGCCGTGGTGGTGCTGACGATGCTCGCTGCGCAGGCGTTCGATCCCCGCCTCATCTGGGATCGCCCGGACGTTCGCCATGACCGATGACGAGCCGGCGCACACGCCCCAGATCCCGGAAGCGGTCGCGGCACCGCGCCATCGGCGCGTCCTGTCACTGGTCTGGATCGTGCCGATCGTCGCCGCCCTGGTGGCAGGCTGGCTCGCGGTCCAAGCCTTCTTGCGCCAGGGCCCGACGATCACCATTTCCTTCCTCACCGCGGAAGGCTTGCAGCCCGGGATCACCAAGCTCAAGTACAAGGACGTGGAGATCGGCACCGTGAGCGCGCTCACGTTATCACCCGACCGCACGCGCGTCATCGTGACCGCGCGCATGCAGCAGCAGGCGAGCAGTTTGCTCAACGAAGACACGCATTTCTGGGTCGTACGCCCGCGCATCTCCGCCAGCAGCGTCTCCGGCCTGGGGACGCTATTCTCGGGCGCATACGTGGGCGTGGACGCGGGCAGCTCGGCCGAGCAGCGGCGCGATTTCATCGGCCTGGAAGTGCCGCCGGTGGTGACCAGCGGCCGCTCCGGCAGCCAGTACGTGCTCAAGAGCGAAACCCTGGGTTCGCTCGACATCGGCTCCCCGGTCTACTTCCGCCAGGTGCAGGTCGGGCAAGTGGTCGCCTTCGAGATCGATCCCGACGGCCGCGGCACCAGTGTAAGAATTTTCGTCAACGCGCCCTACGACAAGTTCGTCAAGGAGCGCAGCCGCTTCTGGCTCGCCAGCGGTATCGATGCGAGCTTCGACGCCGCCGGCTTCAAGCTCAACACCGAATCCCTGGTGACGGTCCTGGTCGGCGGCATCGCTTTTCGCACTCCGCCGGAATCCTTCGAGCAACCGCCCGCGCCCCCCTCGGCGCGGTTCGACCTCTTTCCCGATCAGAGCAGCGCGGAGCGTCAACCCGACACAGTGGTGCAGCCGGCCGTCATGGTGTTTCGCGAGTCGGTACGCGGGTTGGCCGTCGGCGCCCCGCTCGACTTCCGCGGCATCCAGCTTGGCGAAGTGAAGCGGATCGAATTCAACTACGATCGCAGCCGCAATCAATCGTCCATCCGCGTCCACGCCGACGTCTATCCCGGTCGGCTGCGCAGCGGCCCGCCGTCGGCGCCGCCACCGGCGGACACCGCGCTGATCGAAAGAATGATCCAGCGCGGCCTGCGCGCGCAGCTCCGGCAAGGCAACCTGCTCACCGGGCAGCTCTACATCGCCCTCGAGTTCGTGCCGGGCCGCGCGGCCGCTGAGGTCAGCACGCCGAAAGGCGAGATCCTCATTCCCACCTCGCCCAGCAGCTTCACCGAAATCCAGACCACGCTCGCCAACATCGCCAAGAAGCTGGAGCAGTTTCCGCTCGACGAGCTTACGCGCGATGTGCGCGCCTCCCTGCACACGCTCAGCGCGACGCTCACGAGCGTCGATCGCCTGGCGCAGAGCGCCGATCGCGAGGTCGCGCCGCAGTTGAGCGCGAGCCTGACCGAGCTGCGCGCGACCCTCGCCACCGCCCGCGAGACGCTGGCCGGGGCGCGAGAAACGCTGGCCGGGGCGCGCGACGTGTTGGCCGCGGATGCGCCGGTGCAAGCCGAGCTGCGCGACATGTTGCGCGAAGTCACGCGTTCCGCCGAAGCAGTCCGCGCGCTGGCCGAAACCCTCGAGCGCCAGCCCGAAGCGCTGCTGCGCGGCAAGGCGGTGCACCCATGACGCGCGCCATGATCGCGGCGGTCTTGTTCGTCGCCCTCGCCGGTTGTGCCCGCTCGCCGCTGCCTACCCTCCACGCGCTCGCCCCGCCGGACGTCGAGATTGCGTCCACGCCGACGAATGGGGAGCAGTTGCGGATCGTGATCGTATCGATCGCGGTGCCCCAAAGCGTCGATCGCCCGCAGCTGGTCGTCGAAACCGGACACGGACGCGTCGCGCAGCTCGATCACGAGCGCTGGGCGGAGCCTCTCAAGCGCGCGATTCCGCGCACGCTCGCCGCGCAGCTCGCCCGCGAGCTGGGAGGAGACGCGATCGTCTGGAGCTCACCTGTTGCCGCACCGAGCCGGCCCGATTTTCGCATCCTGCTCGACGTGACGCGCTGGCAATCGACGCCCGGAGCAGAGACGGTGCTGGACGCCCTGTGGACGCTTCGTGGCGGCGAGGTCGAACGCAGCGGTCGGACCCTGGCGACGACGCCGGTGTCGGGTGAGGGCCACGCGGCATTGGTCGAGGCTCACCGGCTCGGCCTGCGGGCATTGAGCCGCGATATCGCGCAAGCCGTACGCGCGATTCCGCGCGCGCATTGACATCGGTGATCGAGGCAAACCTCATGCCCGTGACCTGTTTGCAACGGCCTCGACATTCATCCGGCCTAGGCACGCGCCTATGCTATAGATCCGCGCCAAGCGACACACGGCCCGATGGTTCGTTTGGCGGCAGGCGGATCGCTCGATTGCGGCCCCATCGCCGCAGCGCAGCTCTGGTGGCGAAGGACTTCGGACACGCGCAGCATGCCCGCGCTTCGGTCCGATCGCGAATCCGGTCAAGGAGGAATCTCTCGCAATGACTATTCAAGCTCCCGATGTCGCGACCACGGCCCCTGCCCCGGCGCGTGCCGAATCCGCTGCCGAGATGCGCCAGCTCGTGCGCGCCTTGCAAAGCGTGCGCGAAGGCGACTTCTCCGTGCGCCTCCCGGCCGAGTGGACCGGCGTGTACGGCAAGGTGGCCGATCTGTTCAATGACATCGTCGGCACCAATGCGCACCTGGCGCGCGAGCTCAATCGCGTCGGCGAAGCGGTCGGCAAGGAGGGCCGCACGCGCCAGCGCATGAAGGCGCAGCGCCGCAGCGGCGCCTGGGGCGCGATGGAGGATTCGGTCAATACGCTGATCGAGGACTTGTTGTGGCCCACCGCCGAGGTGACCCGCTCGATCGCCGCCGTCGCCAAGGGCGACTTGTCGCAGACGGTGCGCATGGAGATCGACGGCCGGCCGCTGCAAGGCGAATTCCTGCGCTCGGCGACGCTCGTCAACACCATGGTCGAACAGATGAGCGTGTTCACCTCGGAAGTGACGCGGGTGGCACGCGAAGTCGGCACCGACGGCAAGCTCGGCGGGCAGGCGCAGGTGAAGGGCGTGAGCGGGGCGTGGAAGGACCTCACCGACAGCGTCAACTACATGGCGAACAACCTGACCGCGCAGGTGCGCAACATCGCCGAAGTCACCATCGCGGTCGCCAACGGCGACCTGTCACGCAAGATCACGGTGGACGTGCGCGGCGAGATCCTGCAATTGAAGGAAGCGATCAACACCATGGTCGACCAGTTGCGCTCCTTCGCCTCCGAAGTGACGCGGGTGGCGCGCGAGGTCGGCACCGACGGCAAGCTCGGCGGACAGGCGATCGTCCCCGGAGTCGCCGGGACGTGGAAGGACCTGACCGATTCGGTCAACGCCATGGCGACCAACCTGACCGCGCAGGTGCGCAACATCGCGGAAGTGACCACGGCGGTCGCGCGCGGTGATCTGTCGCGCAAGATCACGGTGGACGTGAAGGGCGAGATCCTGGAGCTGAAGAACACCATCAACACGATGGTCGACCAGCTCAATTCGTTCGCGGCCGAAGTGACGCGGGTGGCGCGCGAAGTTGGTACCGAGGGCAAGCTCGGCGGCCAGGCGCAGGTACCCGGCGTCGCGGGCACCTGGAAGGACCTGACCGACAACGTCAATTCCATGGCGGGTAACCTGACGGCGCAGGTGCGCAACATTGCCGAAGTCGCCACCGCGATCGCCAGCGGCGACCTGTCGCGCAAGATCACGGTGGACGTGAAGGGCGAGATCCTGCAACTCAAGGAGACGCTCAACACCATGGTGGAACAGCTACGCTCGTTCGCCTCCGAGGTCACGCGGGTCGCGCGCGAGGTCGGTACCGAAGGTAGCCTCGGCGGCCAGGCGCAGGTGCCGGGCGTGGCGGGAACGTGGAAGGACTTGACCGATTCGGTCAACGCGATGGCGACCAACCTGACCGCGCAGGTACGCAACATCGCCGAAGTGACCACGGCCGTGGCGCGCGGCGACTTGTCGCGCAAGATCACGGTCGACGTGAAAGGCGAAATTCTCCAGCTCAAGGAAACCATCAACACGATGGTCGACCAGCTGAATGCCTTCGCCTCCGAAGTGACGCGGGTCGCGCGCGAGGTCGGCACCGAGGGCAGCCTCGGCGGCCAAGCGCAGGTCCCCGGCGTCGCCGGCACGTGGAAGGACTTGACCGATTCTGTCAACGCGATGGCGACCAACTTGACAGCGCAGGTGCGCAACATCGCCGAAGTCACCACGGCCGTGGCGCGCGGCGACCTGTCGCGCAAGATCACGGTGGATGTGAAGGGCGAGATCCTCGAGCTCAAGAACACCATCAACACCATGGTCGACCAGTTGAACTCGTTCGCCGCCGAGGTGACGCGGGTCGCGCGCGAGGTCGGCACCGAAGGCAAGCTCGGCGGCCAGGCGCGGGTGCCCGGCGTGGCCGGCACCTGGAAGGATCTCACCGACAACGTCAATTCCATGGCCGGTAATCTCACCGCGCAGGTGCGCAACATCGCCGAAGTCGCCACCGCGATCGCGAGCGGCGATCTGTCGCGCAAGATCACGGTCGACGTACAAGGCGAGATTCTCGAGCTCAAGAACACGCTCAACACCATGGTCGACCAGTTGAACTCGTTCGGCGCCGAAGTGACGCGAGTGGCGCGCGAGGTCGGCACCGAGGGCAAGCTCGGCGGCCAGGCGCAGGTGCCCGGCGTCGCGGGCACCTGGAAGGACTTGACCGACAACGTCAACTGGATGGCCGGCAACCTCACCGCGCAAGTGCGCAATATCGCCGAAGTCGCCACCGCAGTGGCGCGCGGCGATCTGTCGCGCAAGATCACCGTCGACGTGCGCGGCGAAATCCTCGAGCTCAAGAACACGCTCAACACCATGGTCGACCAGTTGAACTCGTTCGCTTCCGAGGTGACGCGGGTGGCGCGCGAGGTCGGCACCGAGGGCAAGCTCGGCGGCCAGGCGGAAGTCAAGGGCGTCGCGGGCACCTGGAAGGACCTGACCGACAACGTCAACTCCATGGCCGGCAACTTGACTGCGCAGGTGCGCAACATCGCCGAAGTCGCCACCGCGATCGCCACCGGCGACCTCTCGCGCAAGATCACGGTAGACGTGCGCGGCGAAATCCTGTTGCTCAAGGAGACCGTCAACACCATGGTCGACCAGCTCAACAGCTTCGCGGGGGAGGTCTCGCGGGTCGCGCGCGAAGTTGGCACCGAGGGCAAGCTCGGCGGGCAGGCGCAGGTGCCCGGGGTCGCCGGCACCTGGAAGGACTTGACCGACAACGTCAACTCGATGGCCGGCAACCTGACCGCCCAGGTACGCAACATCGCGGAGGTAACGACCGCGGTGGCGCGCGGCGACCTGTCGCGCAAGATCACCGTCGACGTGCGAGGCGAAATCCTTCAGCTCAAGGAGACCATCAATACCATGGTGGACCAGTTGAACGCCTTCGCCTCCGAGGTGACGCGGGTCGCCCGCGACGTCGGCACCGAGGGCAAGCTCGGCGGCCAGGCGCAAGTGCCGGGAGTCGCCGGCACCTGGAAGGACTTGACCGACAACGTGAACGTGATGGCCGCCAACCTGACCAACCAGGTGCGCGGCATCGTCAAGGTCGTGACCGCCGTGGCCAACGGCGAGCTGCGCCAGAAGCTCACCGTCGAAGCCAAGGGGGAAGTCGCGGCGCTCGCGGACACCATCAACAGCATGACCGATACGCTGGCCACCTTCGCCGAGCAAGTCACAACGGTGGCGCGCGAGGTCGGTGTCGATGGCCGCCTGGGTGGCCAGGCGAACGTCCCCGGCGCCGCCGGCACGTGGAAGGACCTGGTCGCAAATGTGAACCTGCTCGCCGCCAATCTCACCACCCAGGTGCGCGCCATCGCGGAGGTCACGACCGCGGTCACCAAGGGCGACCTCACGCGCTTCATCCAGGTCGATGCGAGCGGCGAAGTAGCCGAGCTCAAGGATTACATCAACGCAATGATCGGCAACCTGCGCGAGACCACCGATCGCAATACCGAGCAGGATTGGCTCAAGACCAACCTGGCGAAATTCAGCCGCATGATGCAAGGCCAGCGCGACATATTCACGCTCGCGCAGACGCTGCTCTCGGAGCTCGTGCCCTTGGTCGGCGCGCACCAGGGCATCATGTACATCATGGATGCCGAAGGCGACGTGCCCTACGCGCGCCAGCTCGCCGGCTATGCCGACGACCTCGGTGCGCTCCAGCCACGCCGCTATCGCATCGGCGAGGGCCTCGTCGGCCAATGCCTGATCGAGAAGCAGCGCCTGATGCTGAGCGACATTCCGCCCGATTCGATCCGGATCGCGAGCGGGCTCATGGTCGCCCACCCGCGCGACGTCATCGTGCTGCCCGTGTTGTTCGAAGGCGAGGTAAAAGCCGTCATCGAGCTGGCATCGCTCAACGCCTTCACGGTCTCGCACATCGGCTTTCTCGAACAGCTGACCGGCAGCATCGGCATCGTGCTCAATACCATCGAGGCGACCATGCGCACCGAGGGCCTGCTGCAGCAATCGCAGCAGCTCGCGGCCGAGCTGCAGGCGCAACAGCGCGAATTGCAGCAGACCAACGACGAGCTGGCGCAAAAGGCGCGACTGCTCGCCGGCCAGAACGCGGAAGTCGAGCGCAAGAACCAGGAAATCGAGCAGGCTCGCCGTGCCGTCGAGGAAAAGGCTGCCGAGCTCGCCCTCACCTCGCGCTACAAGTCAGAGTTCCTGGCAAACATGTCGCACGAGCTGCGTACCCCGCTCAACAGCATCCTGATCCTGGGCCAGCAGCTCGCGGAGAACACGGAAGCCAACCTGACGCCGCGCCAGGTCGAATTCGCCCGCACCATCCACGATGCCGGCACCGACCTGCTCAATCTCATCAGCGACATTCTCGACCTGTCCAAGATCGAGTCCGGCACGGTGACGGTGGAGTCGGAAGAGCTGACCTTCTCGCATCTGCGCGAGCTGGTGCAACGCACCTTCGGCCACGTCGCCGAATCGCGCCGGCTCGGTTTCAGCGTCGACTTCGACCCGGTGCTCGGGCCGGCGATGACGACCGATCCCAAGCGGCTGCTGCAGGTGCTCAAGAACCTGCTCTCCAACGCGTTCAAGTTCACCGAGCAAGGTGGCGTGCGGCTCGAAGTCGCACCGGCCAGACGCGACTGGAGCGCGGATCATCCGGTGCTCGCCAAGGCCGAGCAAGTGGTCCGTTTCACCGTCGCCGACACCGGCATCGGCATCCCGGCCGAGAAGCAGCGGATCATCTTCGAGGCTTTTCAGCAAGCCGATGCGGGCACCTCGCGCAAGTACGGCGGCACCGGCCTGGGGCTCGCCATCAGCCGCGAGCTGTCGAGCCTGCTCGGCGGCGAGATCAAGCTACAGAGCACGCCGGGCATGGGCAGCACGTTCACGTTGTACCTGCCGCTGCATTACTGCGGCCCCGCCACCCGCGCGGCCGCGGCGAACCCTGACCAGCGCAGCGTCTTGCCGGCTCCGAGCGCGGCGCCGCCGGCCATGGTCGAGCCGGTGCCCGATGACCGCGACGATCTGCGGCCGGGGGATGCCGCCATGCTCATCGTCGAAGACGATCCGCACTACGCCAAGGTGCTCCTCAACCTCGCCCGCGACCAAGGCTTCAAGGGACTGGTCGCCATGCGCGGCGCCGATGCGCTCACGCTCGCGCGCAAGTACAAGCCGGCCGCGCTATCGCTCGACATCGTGCTCCCCGACATGCTCGGCTGGACGGTGTTGAGCCAGTTGAAGCAGGACACGAGCACGCGCCATATCCCGGTGCAGATCGTGACCATCGAGGAAGAGCGCCAGCAGGGGCTGGAGCGCGGCGCGTTCGCTTACCTCAGCAAGCCGATCACCACCCAGGGTATCGAGTCGGCGTTCGATCGCATCAAGCGCTTCGCCGGCAGCCGCACCCGCCGGCTGCTGGTGGTCGAAGACGATCCAGCCGAGCGCATGAGCATCCGCGAGCTGCTCGCATACGACGACGTGGATATCACCACCGTCGACACCGGCGCCAAGGCGCTGGCGGAACTGCGCGCCCGGCAATACGACTGCGTAGTGCTCGACCTGCGCCTGCCGGACATCTCGGGCTTCGATCTGCTCGCCGAAGTGCAGAAGGAGCCGGCACTGCGCGACGTGCCGATCGTCGTCTTCACCGGCCGCGAGCTGAGCGCCGACGAAGAGCGCACGCTGCGCAAGATGGCGAAGAGCATCGTCCTCAAGGGCGTGCAATCGCCGGAACGCCTGCTCGACGAGACGGCGCTGTTCCTGCACCGGGTCATCTCCGATCTGCCGCCGAGCAAGCGGCGCATGATCGAGACGCTTACGCAAAGCGACGAAGTCCTGATCGGCAAGAAAGTGCTGGTGGTCGACGACGACGTGCGCAACATCTTCGCTCTCACCAGCCTGCTGGAGCGCCATCAGATGCACACCGTCACCGCCGCCTCGGGCGAAGAAGCGATCGAGCTCATCCAGCGCACGCCCGACATCGCGCTCGCGCTCATGGACATCATGATGCCCGAGATGGATGGCTACGAGACGATGCGGCGCATCCGCCAGAACCGCCAGTTCAGCCTGCTGCCGATCATCGCGCTCACCGCCAAGGCGATGAAAGGCGATCGGGAGAAATGCCTCGAGGCGGGCGCATCGGACTACATCGCCAAGCCGGTCAACTCCGATCAGCTCCTGTCGCTGTTGCGCACGTGGCTGCATCGCTAACGCGGAGCGCGATCATGGTGCCCTCGGACAAGGTCAATCTTCTGCTGGTCGACGATCAGCCGGCGCGGCTGTTGAGCTACGACGCCATCCTGAGCGCGCTGGGCCACAACCTCGTGCACGCACGCTCGGGCGAAGAAGCGTTGCAGCGCCTGATGGAGCTCGATTTCGCCGCCATCCTGCTCGACATCAACATGCCGGGGATGGACGGGTTCGAGACCGCGACGCTCATTCACCAGCACCCGCGGTTCGAGAAGACGCCCATCATCTTCGTTACGGCGGTGCACGTGACGGACCTGGACCGGCTGAAGGGCTACACGCTCGGCGCGGTCGATTACGTCTATGTCCCGGTCGTACCCGAGATCCTGCGCGGCAAGGTGCAGGTGCTGGTCGAGCTGTATCGGCACCGGCGCGAGCTCGAGCTGCTCAATCAGCGCCTCGCTCGAACCAACAGCGAGCTGGCGCAGGCGAACGCGGCATTGCGGGCCGAGAAGACGCGCGAGCTGGAAAGCCTCAATGCCTCGCTCGCGGCCGCGAACCGCGAGCTGGGGCAAGCCAACCTGGCGCTGCAAACCGAGGTCGCCGAGCGCGTGCGTGCCCAGCGCGCGCTCGAGGAAGCCGACCGGCGCAAGGACGATTTCCTCGCCATGCTCTCGCACGAATTGCGCAATCCTCTAGCCGCCATGCAAGGGGCGATCGAGTTGATGCAGCGCAAGAAAGTCGACGATCCGCAGCTCATCTGGTCGCGCGCCGTGCTGGCGCGCCAGAATCTGCACCTCAGTCGCCTGATCGAAGACTTGCTCGACGTCTCGCGTATCACGCGCGGCAGCCTGACGCTGAAGAAGCAACCGATCGATCTGCGCGAAGTCCTCGAGCATGCGCTCGAGACGGTGCGCCCGGCGATCCTGGCGCATCACCACGAGCTGACGGTGAAACTGCCGCAGGAATCGCTCAGCGTCATGGGCGATCATGTCCGCCTCACCCAGGTGGTGAGCAACCTGCTCGCGAATGCCGCCAAGTACACCGATCCCGGGGGTCTCATCGCGTCGAGCCTGACGCGTCGAGCGGCCAATGGCGGGCACGCCGCTCAAGCGCTGATCGAGATCCAGGACAATGGGCGCGGGATCGATCCGGCGGCAATGCAACGGTTGTTCGAGCCGAGCACGCACGCCGAGCGGGTCAGCAAGGGCGCGCACGACGGCCTGGGCATCGGCCTCACCGTGGTGCGGGGCCTGGTCGAAATGCACGGCGGCAAGGTGCAGGCGCACAGCGAGGGCCTGGGGCGAGGCAGCCGCTTCAGCGTCTACCTGCCGCTGCTCGAGACGGCGCACGAGCTTGCGCAGCCGGGCGCGGCGCCGCCGGCTGCGGCGCCGCTTTTCTCCGGCGGCGCGTTGCGCATCCTGGTCGTCGACGACAACGAAGACTCGGCTGAGAGCATGTCGCTGCTGCTGCAATGCGACGGTCACGACATCGGCACCGCCTATTCCGGCGAGACCGCATTGCGCCTGGCCGATACGCTGCGCCCCGATGTCGTCCTGCTCGACATCGGCATGCCCGGCATGATGGGCTACGAAGTCGCGCAGCGGCTGCGCTGCCAGAACGGGCTCGATAGCACCATGTTGATCGCCGTCACCGGATACGGGCGCGAGTCCGACGTCGCGCAGGCACGCGCCGCGGGCTTCGATCATCATCTGGTGAAGCCGATCGACTACGACAAGCTGCGGGCATTGCTCGCCACCCGCCAGGCCCACGCCTGATGCCCGCGCCGGCGATCTTCCTGACCGCGGCGCTGGGGTATTTCAAACCATGACCGCGAGCACGGACCGCCCGCGCTCCACGGAACGCGTGCTGGCTGGAGGCATCGCCGAAGTGTTGGCGCAAGAACGGCAGCATCGCCTCCAGCGCTTCTTCGGCGACTGGCGTGGTGGCATTGTAGTCGAGACAGATCGACGTCGCGTTCATGTCCCCGCCCCTGAGGTCACAAGCTCGCCAGGACGGCGCCCCAACGGGGATCAGGGCGCTGGGGAAGCTCCCGAGCGCATGCGTGCAGCGCGGCCCAGGTAGTCGACAGGATGTTCAGCAGCACGGGCCGCCCGAACTCCTGCTCGAGCATGGGCGCCGCGTGGATCGCGAACCACAGGCCTCCCGGCAGCAGCAGCGCCTGCGCGTGCGGCGCCGCCCTCATGGCCTCGCGTCCGAGCTCCAGCGCAAGCGCATGGTCGGCGGCGGCCGCCGCCTGCTTGTTCTGGTCGAGCGAACGCGCGCGCGAGCGGCACGCGAGCACCTCGATGCCGGCTTCGCCGAGATAGGCCGCGAGCGCGCTGTTGACGGCCTCGGGCCAGCGGGTCGCGAGCGCGATTCGGCTCGCGCCCAGGTGCTGCAAGACCGCGATGTGCGCTTCGAGATCGGTGTCGCAGGCGAGCCCGGTACGCGCTTGCGCTTGCGCCAGGATCTCGCGCATCTTGCCGCGTCCCAGCACCGCGGCGATGGGCACACCGCTCAATGCGATCCGGTCCACGCGCCTGGCCGCGAGCAGCTCCAGCCGGCGCCACAGCACGGGCAGCTCGCGCTCGACCGCGGCGAGGCTGTACTCCTGCAAATCGAGCCCGGTCGTCACCAGCATCATGCCTTCGGGGGCGACGCGGTAGAACTGGTACGCATCCAGGTCCGTATAGAGATGCGGGATCACGTAGCCAAGCTGGTACCAGGGCGTGACGACGGGCATGGTGAAGCTCGATCCGTGGGTCCGAGTGGTCATTATGCGGCATGCGCGCCGGCATCGTTGCGGCGCTGTGACCGCGCCGGCTTCGCAGCTCATGGCGGCTACGACGCTGTGCTAGCATCCGCCCTCGACCGCGCGCGCCCCGCGAGGCTCTACCGCATGGAGGAGACATGAAATACGAGGGCTTTCTACACTTCAACATCCGCTGCTCCGAAGGCGATCTTGCGGCCATCGAGAAGTTCTACGACGAGGTGCTGGGATTGAAGAAAGGCTATCGCCCCAACTTCCAGGGACCGGGGATCTGGCTCTACGCCGGCGACGAGCCGATCCTGCACGTCGGCGCACGCTTCCCCCAAGGCTCCTTCGTCAAGGACAAACACAACGGCTCGATGGACCACATCGCGTTCAAGGCCTCCGGGGCGGCCGAATTCCGCGCGCGCCTGAAGCGCCTCGGCGTCGAATTCGAGGAACAGAACATCCAGAACGCCGGCTACCAGGTGTTCCTGTACGACCCGGTCGGCACCAAGCTCGAATTCAATTTCCTCAACGAGCACGTCGAGGACGCCGTGCCGCTCGGCACTACGGCGGGGGCGAACCTGCGCTGAGGATCGGCGCTCGGCTGTCGTCTCGGACCGCTTGCGCCCGGCGCACATGAGCAGCTTCCTGCTGGGACCGGCCGCGTAGAACGCGCAGGCGGATGAATGGATGATCGACGATGCGGCGATCATCTTCAACGACGGTATCTTGGTCCTCCGTCGGCAAGGCCAATAGCGGACTGAGCCTGACCCGCCGCGCCCGATCGCCTACTTCGGAGGCGCCTCGACCTTTTCGAAATCGATGCGCTCGTTCACCGGCAAGCCCCGCAGGTAACGGCGCAGGCAATCGAGCCCCAGCTCGACCGCGCCCAGGCGCACCCAGTCGCGGCCGCCGACGATGCGGCTGCGCCGCGACACCACGTCGTGCCCCGATGCGATCGCGAGGTAGACTGTCGCGCCGAAATCGATCCGATCGCCGCCCTGATCCAGTTCCACCAGCACCGCCAGTGCGTAGCTCGAACCCGATTGGAGGCGGGCGGCGCGGGCGACCTGCTCGGCGCTTTCGCAGGTGATATGGCGTCCGTCCGCCGGCACTTCCATGCCGCATACGCCGCAGACCTCCCCCAGATCGGGCGCCACCGTGGCGCGCTTGACGACCTTGTCGGCGCCGCTCAGGTGCGCGATGCGCGCGGCGATCTGACCGCTGGTGAACATCTCCACCAGGGCGAGACTCGCATGGCGCTCGATGAGCGCATCGAGCACCACGCGCTCCAGGGTCTGCTCGTCCTCGGCCAGGATGAAGTTGCCGTAGCGCTTGCGCACCTCGTTCTCGACCGGCTCCAGGCGCCGGCGGATGTCGTCCATGTCCTTGCCGCGCACGGTGAGCTTGGTCTCGAGCTGCGGGTAATGCGCGCGGAAACCGAGCTTGACCGCGCCGTCCGGATCGATGGCTTCGATCCCGGCGAGCAGCGCATCGGCGTGCGATTCGCCGATTCCGTAGGAATGGAAGCGCTTGAGATAGATCGCGGACTGCTGGCCGCTCTTGGCGAGCAGCCGCGGAATGATCTGCTCCTCGAGCATGCGGCGCAGCTCGCGCGGCACCCCGGGAGTGAAGAAGAACCGAGCACGGCCGATGTCGACGGCGAAGCCGCACGCGGTGCCGATGGGATTGTCGAGCACCTCGGCACCCTGGGGCAGCATCGCCTGCTTGCGATTGTTGGGTGGCATCACGCGACTGCGGCGGCGGAAGAATTCCTCCATCCGCTCGAGCCATGCCTGGTCGAGCGTGAGCTCGACACCCGCGGCCTTGGCGGCGATTTCCTGGGAGAGGTCGTCCACGGTCGGGCCGAGGCCGCCGTTCACGATGACGGCGTCGGCGCGGCTCCCAGCGAGGCGGAAGGCGAGCAGCAGATTGTCGCGATCATCGCCCACGGTGGTTTCCCAAGCCACCGACAAGCCGACGTCTTCGAGCTTCTGCGCGATGTAGCTGAAATTGGTGTTGACGATCTTGCCCGTGAGCACCTCGTCGCCGGTGCAGATGACTTCGATGCGCATGCGCGTGTCCTGGGATGGCGTCAGGCGGCTAGTTTACCGGAGCCCACTCGCTGCGCGGCTGCTGGGCGACGTGGGCGCGGACGTGGACGCGATCGTGCGCGCGCGGCGCACGTGCTTTCAGGTCGCACTTCGTGCGTGCTCCATAGCGATATGCCCGCATGAGCCCATGCGCGCATGGACCTTCTATTCGCCTGAAGCGAGCGGTTTCGACCATCCCCGCAAGCGGACGCCAGGGGCCTGCGTGCCGCGGTGTCGAACCTTGTCGAGTGAGATTCGTTCGTATGCGGGATGAGGTCGCTGTGGTGTTGCGGTCACAACACGCACGGCGATCGCGAAACAAGCGTGAGCGGCTTCACGTATCCGCGGCGAAACGCGGCATGGCACGCAGCATGCCTGTCATGATCCCGCTGTCATCCAACACAAGCATCCATCCATGAAATCGAAACACCGCGGTGCACGTCGTATCCCCGGATTCCGTTCCGTCATTGCCTTGTCGATGCTGGCATACAGCGCCGCGGTGACGGCTGAATTGACCTACTTTCAGGATCTGATCGTTCCGAGCAACATCACCAATCCCGGGGGGGCGCCGTCGACGGTCGATGCGCGCATCTATCTCTTGCCCCAGTACGACATGTTCACCAGCGGC
>JADLAC010000035.1 GCA_020848435.1 Burkholderiales bacterium
GCTGGATGCACGCAACCCTCGATGCCCATCTCGCGCGCGGCGACCCCGACGATCTCGGCGCGCCCCCGCCGCGAATCGGCTATGCGCTGGCCAGCCTCGGCGCCGAGGCCCTACACCTCGCCCCCGCGCGCTCGATCGGGCTGCGCGATCGCGCGAGTATCGAGCTGCGTGTGTTCGAGGGACTCAGCGAAGGAATCGCCAGGTTGGGTTGAGATGCGAATGTCCTGAGACTGAATTGCGTTGCGGGACGATGCCGAAAGCTAATAAAGCTCGGGAAACCGGGTGAGCCAGAACCAAGCCGTCAGCAGCAGCACGCAAACCACCAGCGTCCAGCTGCCGGTGACGAAGAAGCACGCCGTCACGACGACCGGTGCGGCGACGCTCCCGAGCGCCGTGCCGAATCCGAAGCACAGCGCGGTGAGCAGCGCCCATTTCAACGCGAATGCCGGCAAGTGCGCGCGCATGGCGCGGTTATGGCGGTAGCTCTGCTGGCGCTCGAGCTTCTTGCCGCGGGTCACGTCGCGAAAATACGGAAACGGCCATAGATAGCGATAGAGGAGCCGCCACAGCGAATCGTCGGATGCGCCGGGGCCGCCCGCGGGCCGGATTCTGTCGACGCTCACCGCGGCCTCCGTGTTCTGCCCGGATACTCCATCGGGGCGCACGCCGCTGGCAAGAACGCTGCGTAGCCGATTGATGCGAAGGTCCCCATAGCGCACGCTGCTCTTACATTCGGCCGGTCCGATGAACATCCGGGTTCGGTCAGATAGTCATATCGACGCGCCGCCGCAATCCCGGAGCCCGACGCAGCCGGCGACCTCGCCGGCGCTCACTGCGGAAACAACGCGAGCTGCGCATCGATCCGGTGCATGACCTCGTCGCGCCCGATCAGCGCGAGCACTGCATCGATCGACGGCGTTTGCGGCTCGCCAGTCACCATCAGGCGCAAGGGCATCGCGAGCTTGGGCAGCTTGAGCTTGAACTGGCCGACCACCGCTTTCAATGTCGCATTGATCTCTTCGCGCGTCCAAGCAATAGTGCTCAGTCGGTCGCGCAATTCAACGAGCGGCGCGCGTACCTCGGGCAGGTAATGCTGTTGGCGCAAGGCTTCGGTCGGGGCCAGCACGCGGTAGAAGTAGACGGCGGCATCGGCCAGCTCCTCGACCGTGCTCACGCGCTCCTTGAGCAGCGCGACTACGCGTGCGAGATCCGGCCCTCGATCGAGCTGGCAGCCGTCGGCCGCCAGGAAGGGCCGCGCCAGCTCGGCGAGCCGCACATCGTCCGCCGCCTTCAGATGCTGCTGGTTGAGCCAGGCAAGCTTCTCCGGATTGAAGCGCGCCGGCGACTTGCTGATGTGCGCCAGGTCGAACCAGGCGACCATCTGCTGCATCGTAAAGATCTCTTCGTCGCCGTGCGACCAGCCGAGCCTGGCGAGGTAGTTGAGCATGGCCTCAGGCAGGTAGCCGCCGTCGCGGTACTGGGTGACGCTGACGGCGCCATGACGCTTGGACAGCCGCTCGCCATCGGCGCCGAGGATCATCGGCACGTGGGCGAAGTGCGGCAGCGCTGCGCCGAGCGCGTGGAATATGTTGATCTGGCGCGGCGTGTTGTTCACGTGGTCATCGCCTCGGATGACATGAGTGATATTCATGTCGATATCATCGACCACGACGCCGAAGTTGTACGTCGGCACGCCGTCGGCGCGCAGGATCACCAGGTCATCCAGCTCGGCATTGCCCACGACGATGCGCCCTTTGACCAAGTCGTCGAAGGCGACTTCGCCCGCAGCGGGCGTCTTGAAGCGCACCACCGGCTTCACGCCCGGCGGCGGGGTTCGGTTCGAATCGCGCCAGCGGCGGTCGTAGCGCGGCTTCTCGCCGCGCTCGCGCTGCGCTTCGCGCATCGCATCGAGCTCCTCCTTGCTGGCGTAACAGTGATACGCCTTGTCAGCGCGAATCAACGCATCGGCGACCTCGCGATAGCGCTCGAGCCGTTGCATTTGGTAGACCGGTCCTTCGTCCCAGTCGATGCCGAGCCAGCGCATGCTCTCCAGAATCGCCTGGCGCGAGAGCTCGGTCGAGCGCTCGAGATCGGTGTCTTCGATGCGAAGAATGAAGCGGCCGCCGTGGCGGCGGGCGTACGCCCAGCAAAAGAGCGCGGTGCGCGCGCCGCCAATGTGCAGATAGCCCGTGGGGCTCGGTGCGAAGCGAGTACGGATCATGCGGCTATTCTAGGGTCAAGCGCTCACGGCTCGATACGCGAATGCCCGGCAGGTGCAAACCTGGGCCGCGCCCCTCGCCTTCGTGGCGCGCTCGAGCTGGGCGATCAGCGGCCTGCGCAAGCTCTATGCCGCATGCCGCTGCGATCGCCAGCGCGGCGCGGCCGCTCAGGCCGCGAGCGAAAACTTCTGGAAGGTGTGGCAATCGGCCGGCGCGCGGCCGCGGCTCACGGCAAAGGTCCAGGTCACTTCGCTCACGTAGAGGTCGCACTTGGAATCCACGGCCAGCCCATGCGGCGCGGCGAAGCTGCCCGGCGCGGTGGCCTCCGGCGTCCCCCAGCGCGCCAGCACTTTCCCGTTGGCGTCGAAAACGCTCACTCGGGCGTGCAGCGCCTTCCTGATCGGGCCGAGGCTGCGCGACGTGTCGCCCTCGTGCCACCAGAGCTCGGTGACATAGGCGCGGCCCTGCGCGTCGAACACCAGATGGGTCGGGCGTTGCGTGTCGCTCCATTCGCTCAAGTATTCACCGTCCGGGCTGAAGATCTGAATGCGATCGCTTTCCCGATCGCAGACGAATACGCGCCCGTCGCTCGCCACCGCGATACCGTGCGGCAGGTAGAACTCGCCCGGCCCGCGCCCCGGCGATCCCCAGGAGCGCTTGAGCGCTCCGGCGGGCGAAAACTGGTGCACGCGGCAATTGCCGTAGCCGTCCGAGACGTACAAGTCGCCCTTGGGGCCGATCGCGATATTGGTCGGCCGATTGAAGGGCCCGGCGGCACGCTTGATGGTCATGTAGTCCTTGCCGTCGTAGCCGGTGTCGGAGGGCGTGTTGAGCGTGCCCAGGGTGAGCAGCAGCTTGCCCTCCGGCGTGAACTGACGCACCGTGTGATTGCCGTCGTCGGTGCAGAAGATGGTGCCGTTCGGCGCGACCGTGATGCCGTGGGTGCGATACGTGAACTCGCCCTCGCCCCACGAGCGCAGGAAGTTGCCCTTGCGGTCGTACACGATCACGGGATGATCGCCGCGGCAGATGAGATAGACCCGGTCCTCGCCGTCGACCGCGACGCCGGCGACGTCGCGATGCACGTAGTCCTTGGGCAACTGCTCCCATCCCTCGACGACGTCATAACGCAGGCTGCCCGACATTTTGGTCTCCTCGGATGGCATCGTGGCGCGGCGCGCGGGGTTACGCACCGATGGGCCTCATGCTCGCGAAGCGGCTCGAGGTTGTCAAGCGCGATGCCAGCGAGCGACCGACGGTTAGCCGCGCGCGGCCTGGGGCTCGCCCTTGCGCGCCGCCAGGTCACGCAGCAATCCTCTGATGGTGGCGAAATCGGCCGGCTTCGTCATGTGCAGGTCGAAGCCCGCCGCGGTCGCGCGCTTCACGTCTTCGCGCTGACCCCAGCCCGTCAGCGCGACCAGGAGCATGTTCTTGCCCCAGGCGGTTTCCCGAATGCGCCGAGCGACGTCGTAGCCCGTCATGGCCGGCATGCCGATGTCGAGAATCGCCATGTCGGGGCGGAAGCTTTCGGCGCTCTCCAGGGCCTGCTTGCCGTCGGCCGCGGTGCGTACCTCGTGGCCGAGAATCTGGATGCCCAGCGCCAAGCTGTGGGCCGAGTCCGCGATGTCATCGGCGACCAGGATCTTCAACCGCTGATCGGGCGCCGGGGCCGAGTCGACACCGCGCTGCTGGACGTTCGAGGACGGCGCCGGCGCTTGCGGCATGGTGACGATGAACTCGCTGCCCGCGCCCAGCCCCTCGCTTTTCGCCTCGACGTGTCCGCCGTGCATTTCCACCAATGCACGCACCAGGGCAAGTCCGATGCCGAGCCCGCCGCCGGTGCGATCGGCGCCGCCGGGGAGCTGGGTGAACATCTCGAACAGCCGCGACAGGTCATCGCGTGCAATGCCGATCCCGGAGTCCTTCACCGATATGATCACGTTGCCGCCCGAATCGGCCACGCTCACGCGCACGAGCCCGCCGCGCCCGGTGTACTTGGCCGCGTTGTTGAGGATGTTGCCGAGCACCTGGGCCATCCGCGCCGGGTCGGCACGCAGATAGAGCTGCCGCTCGGGGGCGGACACCTGGAGCGTCTGGCCGTTGGCGTCGAACTGCGCTCGCGTCGCTTCGGCCGCCATGTCTACGATTCTGCGCACGTCGATGGTCTGCATCCGCAGCTCGATCTTGTTGCGCGTAATGCGGGCGACGTCCATCAGGTCGTCGAGCAAGCGCGCGAGCTGGCGTGCTTGCCGCTCGATCACCTCGCCTGCCCACTCGATATTGCCCTTGCGAGCGTCGCCCATGCGCATCACCGCGACCGCGTTCAGAATCGGATTGAGCGGATTGCGCAGCTCGTGCGAGAGCACGGCGAGGAACTGGTCCTTGCGCCGGTCCGCTTCCTCCAATGCGGCTGCTCGCCGGCCCACTTCGTCCAGCATCGCGTTGAAGGTGTCCACCAGGTAGCCGATTTCGTCCTCGGTGGTTTTCGCGACCCGCACCGAATAGTCGCGGTGCTCCATGACGCGATGGGCCGCGGTCGCGATGTCGCGTATCGGTGTGCTCAATGTGCGGCCCAACCAGGTGGATACGCCCACCGCGACCAGCAGGCTGAAGAAGACCACGACGCCGACGATGATGGCCGAATGGATCAGGCGTTGCACGGCTTCGTATCTGGCGACCAGGTAGAGCGTGCCGACGCGCTCGCCGCGTTCCAGTACTGGCTTGGCCAAGCTCAGGCGGCCGTTGCCGATCGAGGGGCGCATGGCATCGGCCTGGAGCAGCGCGATGTCGCCGAGCTGCTCGGGCGCGTACACCGCGTACAGCTTGCCTCGGGCGTCGAACAGGGCGCCGGCCAGGATGCTCGGACGCACCCGCAACAACGTGAGATTCTCCTCAGCCTCGCGCTGGTCGTTGAAGGCGAGCGCGGGACCGCAGGCGGTGCCGAGCACGTCCGCCAGCGTCGACAGGTCGTTGATGCTCGATGCCTCGTAGCTGCGCACGTCGTAGGCGATCAACGCGGCGGCCGCGACGGCGAGCGCAGCGCAGGTGGTGATGATGACGACTGCCAGCAGCTTGCCGCGGACCGAGCGCGAAATCCAGCCGCGCATCGGTTACAGCTCCCCAGCGTGGACGTTGTGCGCCACCGACAGCAAGCGCGAGCTCAAGCGGATGTTGCGCCGCTGAGCAGCCTCCAGCGAGACTTCGAACCGGACGTGACCGTCGACGACGACGAAGTTGATCACGCTGCCTTGGCGCAACCCGTCTTCGGACTCCGTGACGATGAGGGCATTGCGGGGCGCGGTGCGCACGATGGCCGCAAGGTGTGGGCTCTCTTCCTTGCCGACAAATACCATTTGAACGTCGGTCAGACCATTGGGCGCGCTGCGCCGGCGAATCTGGAGCGGACGGTTGAGCACTTTGCGCCCGGCGGCAAACTCGGTCAGCTCGGCGGCTAGTGCGTCCGCCCCGGCGATGCCGATCGCGAACGGCGCATTCGGCCCCCCGAATGCGGCTTCCGGCCATTCGACGTAGTTGATGAATCGATACAGCATTGCCGCTTTCACGCGACGCTCGATCAGCGCCGCGGTTTCGTCGCCGGCAGCGCGAGCGAATTGCGTGCCGGCAAGGCAGGCGAGAACGGCGGCGGCCATGAGGCACGCCGCCCTGGCGGCGAGGCGGCGCCGCCGTCCCGGCTGGATCATAGCCGCCACAACAGCTTGAGGAAGGCGGCGCGCTCGATCTCGGCGCGCGTCAAGGGGCCGCCCCATTCCGGATGGCCGGGATCGAGCAGGTTTTGGACGCTCAGAGAGATCTCGAGCTCGCGCGTGAGCTTCCAGCCGAAGCGCGCATCGACGGCGGTGTACGCGGGCACCGGCCCGTTCGGCAGGGTGCCGACACGGCGTATCCGCAGGTCGAGCTCATGCCGCGGGCTCAAGTTGAAAGATGTTCCGATCTGCCAGGAGAATTCAGGGTCGTTCGCCACCGCGGCCGTGCCGCCGAAACTGGCGCTGCCGGGTTCGAGCTCGAGCCGTTGCCACATGCGCGTGAAGCCTGCTGTCAGCCGCCACGACGGGTTGACAAGATAACTCCCCCAAGCGCTGACGCCGTCGAGGCGGCCTTGCATTCGATTGCCGACCACTATGCCTGCGGGCGTCGGCTCCAACGTACGCAGCCGATCGAAGTCATGATGGAACAGCGTGACCGAATACGACCAGCCGGGCCCGGGTTGAGCACGGTACCCGACTTCGAAGACCTTGGCCACTTCCGAATCGAAGCCGGATCCCCCGGCGAAGGCAAACGGCGGCGCGGCCGGGATGAACAACTCGCGGTCCACCCGCGAGGGCGCGCGCACGGCACGCGATAGTGCGCTCCACAGCAAGCGGTCGTGGGCGAATCGCCAGGATAGACGCGCATTCGGCAAGACCTCCCACTGGGTGTAGTTGTTGTGCTCGAACTTCAGCCCCAGCGTCAGGTCGAGCTTGTCGGTGAGGGCGATCTCGTCGTGGGCGAAGACGTGCGAGCGATGCAGCTCGCGGCTCGCGGGAACGAACGCCACGGCCGGGCCGAGATTGCGCAGGTCGTCGTAGCGATAGCGGTAGCCCGCACCCCAGATGATCTTGTGGCGCCCGGCGAGCCGGAAGCCGTGCTGAGCCTCGATATCCCAGGTATCGAGCTTCTCATCGATAGCTCCCGGTTGCCTGCGCTCCACACGGTCGTAGTAGAGCTGCACGTAGAGCGAGCTGTCGCTTCCCCAGGTACGGCTCCAGCGCGCCAGTAGATTGGCGCCGGCGAGCTCGCGCGTGCCGCCCGGTTGCTCGATGTCGTTGCGATAGGCATCGCCTTGCAGCGTGAGGCTTTGATTCGGCAGCAGCCAGTCGGCGCGAAAACCGAGCTGGCCGCGCTGGGAGGCATCCACCACGTTGTTGCCGTTCGAAAGCTTGCTGTTGTCCAGGTCGAGCAGCGTGCCGTAGATGCGGTAATGGCCGCGCTCGCCGAGCTTGCCGCCCCAACGCAGCGAGCTTGCGGTTTCGCGATTGCCTGCGCCCGCCGCGAGCAGAGCGCCCTGGGTTTCGCTGGCGCTCTTGGTGATGACGTTGATGACACCATTGACGGCATTGGCCCCCCACAAGGTCGCGCCCGGCCCGCTGATGACTTCGATGCGCTCGACGTCCTCGAGCATGACCTGCTGCGCTTCCCAGAACACCCCCGAGAAGAGCGGTGAGTACACCGTGCGGCCATCGATTATGACCAGCAGCTTGTTTGCCAGCACGTTGTTGAAGCCGCGCGCGGTGATGGCGTATTGATTTGCGTCGGCGCGGGCGACCTGCAGATTCGGCGCCAGCCGCAGGGCTTCGGGCAAAGTCGTCGCGCCGGAGCGACGGATATCGTCGTTGCTGATGACATAGATGGCGGCCGGCGCATCGGACAGTCGCTGCTCGCGGCGCGCGACCGAGGTCACCGTGATGTTGCCAAGCTGCTCGACGCTCAGCTCGGCCAGATCCTTCAGCTCGGGAACGGCGGCATAGATGACCGGCGCGGCGAGGGCGGAAAGCGTGAGCGCGCCGGTCCCGATCGCAGCCGCGGACCTCGCCCACGCATGCGCGCGCTGAGCCTGTGCCGCGGTGATTGGCATATCTTCTCCCTATGCGAAGGGCATAGCAGGACCAGGGGTTTTCGGACGCAAACGTCATGCCCGGCGGAGCTCTCGAGGGGTTCGCGCAGTCGCGCGGTATTGTCCGCGCGGGCGCGGCGCAAGATGCCGATGGCGCCATGGTGGCGCGCGGCGAGCGGCGTGCCCCCGCGAGCAGTGCGCCGTGCGGGCGCACCAGCCTTGCTCGCCGGTGGTCTTGTCGCTACTTATTACACGCGAGGCGCTTGGCCGTGCTCGCCTCGCCGTACGTTGCAGCCCACGCACGTCGACGAATCGAAGCGGGCTCGCGCGGTCGCCCGCGGTCAGGTCCCGAGCCTGGTTGCGCAGGCGATGCGGGCGGCAGGCCGCATCGCCCGCGCCAGCGGGCACGGCTCAGCGTGTTGGGCGCCTGCGCAGCAATGCGAGCACGCCGAGTCCCACCCCGAACAGCACGTATTCGGCTGGCTCGGGCACCGCTGAGATCGTGAGCATCGTGTTGGCGTCGTCCGCGGACACCGCGCGCAGGAAACGCTGGCTTGCGGGCGCGCCCGGGCTGTCCGAAAGCATGAGGCCGATGCGCCAGGTTTCACCCGGCGCCAACTGCGCGCGGTTCCATTGCAACGCGAAGTCCGCATCGCAGGGCCCGGCGCAGCCGTTGGCGCCGTCGTTTACCCCTTTGTTGGAGATGATCCGCCCCGGCAGGCTGGTGATCGGATCTGGAGAATACGCGTCGATCTCGCGCGCGTCCGGGTCGAAGGGCCCCTTCGGGCCCCATACCCCGATTACGTTGTCCAGGAAGCTGCCGAGTCCCGGCGAGCCGGTCGGCTCCACGTTCACCACGAAACGCAAGTCGCTGAAGGTCGTCGCCGCGCTATCGTTATGCAGGCTGTAGCTCACCACGAAGCTCGGCGTGCCGAGGCCCGAGGTCGCGTACTGGAAGCTCAGCTCGGTCACATCGGCGTGCGCTCTCGGCGATTGCATGACATCGGGCGCGAAGGACAACAGCGGGGTGAGGAACGCCTCCCCTGTGCCGCTGGGGCCGTAGCGAATGTTGTTGAAGGCGCCGTTGAGCAGCGTATCGCCGAACTCCAAGGTGATGTTCGCGGCGGCGGATCCGGACAATCCGATGGCCAGCACGAAGCTGGCCATCGGGGCGACACGAAGAACGCGTTTACTCGTCATGATCGATGCTCCATGCGGCATCACGGGGCTGCAAGTCGAGCAACGCGAGCCCCGTGATCGGTTTAACGTAAGGAGAAGCTCTAGTTGGCGGCGAAAGGATCGCGTTGCTGGATATCGCCCTCGAGCCGGCGTACCAGCGCGTATTCGCGCACCATGCCCGCGGTCGTGCTGCGCGCCATCTGTTGCTGCTGATCCTCGGTCGGATCGTTGGCCACCGGCGCGACGAAAACCTGCACGGCCGGCAGCAGCAAGCCATGCGAGCCGCGCCAATCGGACCCGAGCACGATCCTGAACTTCATTGATGCGATCGGCCCGCCGCCTTCTTCGTAGATATCGTCCGCGATCTCCTGGATCAGGTCGGCCGAGGTCTTGGCGCTATTGCCGCTCATGCGCGGATCGCGCCGGACATCCTGCCAGTCCTGCACGGCGGCGCCGATCACCCCGGTATCGTCGAGCGCAACCATCGCCATGCCGGGCCCGGGGACGTGCGTTAGCATCTGCTTCGTTCCCGGCACCTGGATCGGCTTGGCCAGCTTGAACGAGCGCTGCAAGTGAACCGTCTTCTGGATCACGATCGGTGCGAGGCCCGCTTTCTTGTCGAAGCCGATGAGGAGGCTGCGCACAGGCGGGCGCACGCCTGCCGGGAGGTCGGGCAGCTCGGCGGCCGGCAAACCGAAGAAGCTCACCAGGAACTCGCGCGCGCCCTTGTCGGCATCGGCATCGCCGAGCTTCACCGAAGCGAGCTTGCCCGGATCGAGATCTTGCACCGCACCGCGTTTGAGGAACTTGATGTTGCCGCTGCCCATGTTCTTGCTGTAGCTCAGGCGCGTGTAGGCCCCGGTGCCGCCTTCCTCGCCGTTGGAGAGCGTGCAATCGCCCTGGTCGGGATCGCCGACGGGCGTGGTCTTGCGCAAGCAGTCGGCGGCGAACGTACGGGGCAGTCGGCCGAAGACGCGGCCGGCAGCCCGGCTGGGGTCGAAGGTTTCGCTCAGCGGTTTGCCGAGCGGCACGCTCAGCAGATTGTCTACCAGGCCGGGCAGGTCGCTTTTCAGAATCGGCGGCATGGTATCGCGCACCATGGCGGCAATTTCCTCTCGCGACAGCGGCCGCGGTTCTCCCTGTGCGCCGGCGTCATAGGAATACGCGAGGGCGAGGCCCGCCGCGGCGACGCCCCAGAGCATGCGTTGCTGAAGTTTCATCATGAGCTCCTTGTCGATTACGAGGCAGCGTTCGCGCGTCGATCACGCACGGCTACGGGTTGAAAGCCGTTTCACCCACGGGATTGCAGCCGGCGTAGTACATGTAGGCGTAGGCCGCGTTGCTGGTGGGATCCGAGTACACGAAGTTGTAGCGCTCGTTGTTGAGCCGGGTGAGCGCATCGGCGCCGCTGGAGCCGATCGAATAGGCAACCGGGCACTGGTCCTGGCAGGTGCCGAACCAGTTGAACGGGTCGTACCACTCGCAGCCCTGGCTGTTGTTCTTGTGGTGGTTGGTGACCCACGAATAAGCGACG
The DNA here is from genome assembly GCA_020848435.1 of Burkholderiales bacterium. Lineage (GTDB taxonomy): Bacteria > Pseudomonadota > Gammaproteobacteria > Burkholderiales > WYBJ01 > WYBJ01. The sequence continues at coordinate 10,544 of JADLAC010000035.1, forward strand.
CTGACCGAGTGGCCGTCGGCGGCGGTCTCGCGGTAGTTGCCGTTGTAGCCCGACGAGATCCACATGATGCCGTGGAAGCCGTCCCACTGGTGCGCGCGCCGGGTCGACGATGTGGCCAGATCCTGCATGGCGTGACGGATCCCGTCCAGGTTGTCGTCGTCGGCGCTGAAGCACGACGAGACATGCATGAATACGGTCCATGAATCGCCGAGCCGAACCTGGTTCGAGCTGCCGCCCGCCTCCACGCCGCAGAAGCCGTTCCACGGATAGCGCATCACCCCGCCCCAGTGATCTCCGGCATCCCAGCCGTGGGTGGCAATGATGGTGGCGTCGCCCCAGTCGGCGTAGGGATACGCATCGAGGCAGTTGGCATTGAAGCTCGGATCGCAGAAGCGCTGTAGCGTCATGTTGCCGTTGACGTAACGGTACTGGCTGCCGGCGGGCCCCTTGTAATGCCCGCGAGCGCCCATCTCGTCCCACCACGCCTGGACCATGCCGGGCCATGAACCGCGATCGTCGGCACCGCAGCCGCCTGAGGCGGTGGGGACGAAATCGCCGATCGCCAGCATCTCGACGTAGAGCGCCGAGGCGTTCGGCGCGACGGCCGCGCTCAGCAGGGCCGCCGCGCAGGCGCGTTGCAGTAGACGCATACGTGTGCGAGTCATGGTGCCTCCTTTGAATTGGTTATTTGCGTTCGCGGCTGCGAACGGAACGTAGCGACTAGCGAGACTCGAACGGCCCATGGCGCAGGGAATGCGCGGATGTGGAAAGGCCGTTCGCCGGCACCTTGCGGCGCCGACACACCGTCGAGTCGTATGCAGGCGTATTGACGTGTCCGTAGCATGCGCATCGCTCCGGCTCGTGCAAACAGATCCACCTATCGCTCGGTGTGCGACAAACTTAGCGCTGCACATGCGGCGCACACACGCAATAGGTCACAGCATCGACAAAAATGGCTTCGTACGGCGATGGCGAACGTGCCGGCAGGCGGTTCATCCATTGGTCTGGACAGGCACGTGCATTGCGGCTCGTATGCAATCGCGAGTCGCGATCGAACACAGGAGGCAGCGCGTGACAACGACCGACAGTGAAACGAGACAGCCGCGCGATCTCGCGCGCATCGATGTCTACGAGCAATGGGAGGTGCAGTGGTGGGCGACACGCTTCAACGTGACGCCGGAGGAGTTGCACAGCGCGGTGCGCGAGGTGGGACCCGATGCCGCGGAAGTCGAACGCAAGCTGAAACAAGCGGCAAAGGCGTCGTTTCAGAACATGGGCGAGGATTGACTCCGGCGGCGTGCCGAAGACCTATCTGACTGCGCGCGCCGGCCTCGATCCTCAAGAGCACTGGCGGCATCCGAGGCCGCAACGCGGCCCCGCTCATGCCGCGGCGAGCGCACCGGCGTTCTGGGCGGTCGCGATTGACGTTACACTGCGCCATTCCGACTCGGCCAGCGCCTCGGCGTCATGCGCGCGTGCAACATCTACTCGAATAGAGCCCGATACCTCGGGATACTCATGGCCGCAGCGCTAGGCGTAACGCTAGCAACGCCGGCCCACGCGTTCCCGATGCGTCCGCTGCGTCTGGTCGTGGGATATCCTCCCGGCGGCCCGGTGGATATCACCGCGCGGACGATGGCTGCGGACATGGCGCAAGCGTTGGGGCAGCCGATCGTGATCGACAACCGTCCCGGCGCCGGCGGCATCGTGGCGACCGAGCTCGTCGCCAAGTCCCTCGCCGATGGCCATACCTTGCTCCTGGGCACCGTGAGCAACGCCATCACTCCGGCCGTGATGCCCAAGCTGCCGTTCGACGTTCAGCGCGATCTCGCGCCGGTGACGTTGCTGGTCGTGATCACCAGCATTCTCGCGGTACATCCGGGTGTCGCCGCGAGCTCGGTTCAGGACCTGATCGCGCTCGCCAAGGCGAAGCCGGGCCAGCTCAGTTATGCTTCCACGGGCAGCGGGACTCCCGGCCATCTGGCCGCCGAGCTGTTCAAGTCGATGGCGCAAGTCGATCTTCTGCACGTGCCGTACAAAGGGGCGGCGCCGGCGCTGGTGGAGGTCATGAGCGGCCGGGTGCACGTCGTCTTGCTGAGCGCGCCGGGATTGCTGCCGCATGTGAAGGCGGGCCGGCTGCGAGCGCTGGCGGTTACGAACGCCAAGCGCTCGGCGCTGTTGCCCGATCTGCCGACCATCGCCGAATCGGGCCTGCCCGGTTTCGAAGCCGAAGGTTGGCACGGCATCTTCGTCGCGAGTGCGACGCCGAGCGCAGCCGTGGCAGCGCTCAACCGCGTGCTGCTCGCCGTGCTGAGCATTTCGGAGGTGCGCACGCGGCTGATGAGCGGCGGTGCCGAGCCAGTGGGTCTTCCGCCCGCTCAGTTCGCGGCCAAGCTCCGCGCCGAGATGCAGCGCTGGGCGCGCGTCGTCAAGGCCGCCAACATCAAGCCCGATTGAACAGGCGACGAAGCACTCGGACGGGAGCGCCGGGTCACTTGTCGGTGCCGATGCCGGATTGCTTGATGACTTTCTGCCAGCGTGCCAGCTCGGCGGCGATGTGCGCGCCGAGCTGCTCGGGCGTGCTGCCCATGGGTTGAGCCCCGAGGCTCGCTGGGCGCTCTTTCACGTCGGGATCGAAGCCGCGCGAACACGGCGAATGCCGGCTCGCGGTTCGATCGATGCGCCGCCGTAGGCCGCTCAAGGCTCTCGATGATATGCTGTGAGCCGCGATCGTGTTACTGCCCGCGAGCGAAACAAGTCCAACGACTCGCACAAGCATGCGTTGAACGGCAGCCCCGCGCCGCATGGCGTGCAGCGATCGTGTCCGACCAAGCAACCCGGGCCAAACCCGCGAGGAAGCGAGATGATCATCGACATGCGGCTGCGTCCGCCGCTCGAGTCCTGGAAGAACACGGCTCAGTTCACCGAGGGCAGCGGCTACTATCCGTCACGCATGGGTTTCCCGCGCCCGCCCTCGGTCAAGTCGCAATCCGTCGACGACCTGCTGCAAGAGATGACGGAAGCGGACATCCTCGGTGTCATCATGGGACGGCAGGCGCCGCGGCCGCTCGGGATCATTCCCAACGACGAAATCACCGCGGTCATGCAACGGCATCCCGGCCGCTTCGTCGCCTTCGCGGGCATCGATTTGCGCGACATCGAGGCGGGGATCGAGGAGATCGAGCGCACCCGCCGGATCGAGGGTTATCGCGGCGTATCGATCGAACCGGGCGCTTCGTTCACGCCCATGCATTCCGATGACAAGGCGCTGTACCCGCTCTATGAGCGTTGCCAGGAGCTCGAGCTGCCGCTATCGATCACCATCAGCGGCATGCTCTGCACCATGGTGGGCAACGATCTCACCTACGGCTCGCCCACCTCGGTGGCCCGCGTGGCGAAGGACTTCCCGAAGCTCAAGATCGTGGTGTCGCACGGCGCCTGGCCCGCGGTGATGGCGATGATCGAGGTGGCGTTCATGCGCGAGAACGTGTACGTCTCCCCCGACTTGTACATCAACGGCATAGACATGCCCGGATCGCAGGAGTACATCAAGGCCGCGAAGTCCTTCATGCCGCAGCGGCTGCTGTTCGGTACCGCCTATCCGAGCCGGCCGCTGAAGGAAAGCGTCGCGGCGTTTCGCGAATGGGGCCTGCCGCCCGCGCTCGAGGAGGCCGTGCTCTATCGCAATGCCGCTCGCTTGCTCAAGCTCGAATAGCGGCAGGTCTCTCGCAGGCGACTTGGCAGCGCGGGATGACGGGTGCACTCGCGCGTACGCCATTCACCTTGGAGCGCTGACTATCGCTGTAGGCACACGGCTGGGCGTGGCCGCGGCGTTCGCACCCGCTGCGATCGCGCCGGCTTGCTCGCTGCTCTATACTTTGGTGCCAAGAGGACGAGGCCCATGAGCGATCTGCCGAAGTCGATTCACATCCACGAGCAAGGCCCGCGGGAGGGTTTTCAGTACGAGCGCGGACCCATTCCAACCGCGCGCAAGATCGAATTGGTGGATGCCTTGTCCGAGACGGGCATAACCCATATCCAGGTGTGCTCCTTCGTGCCGGCGAAGAATGTCCCGGGAATGGCGGACGCGGACGAGGTCGCCAAGGGATTCAAGCGCAAGCCCGGCGTGCGTTACGAGGCGCTGGCGATGAACGCGAAGGGTTTGGCGCGGGCGCTCGCGAGCGGGCGTTTCGAAGTTACCGGCACCATCTCGCTGACCGCATCCGAACCGTTCCTGCTGCGCAATCAGAAGCGCACGCTGCAACAGAACTACGACGCGCAGCACCAGATGATCGAGATGTATCGCCAGCACGCTGTTCCGGTCGAGCGCGGTTCCCTGATGGCGGCTTTCGGCTGCAATTATGGAGGCGACGTGAGCGTGCGGCAGGTCCTCGACATGACCGCGCGAATGTTCGATCTCGCCGCCGAGCACGGCCTGAGCATCAAAGTACTGAGCTATGCCGACACCATGGCCTGGGCCACGCCGCTCGCCGTCAAGCGCCTGGTCGGCGCGGTGCGCGAAAGATATCCCGAGCAACGCATCTCGCTGCATTTGCACGACACCCGCGGTATGGCGGTGGCGGCTGCGTATGCGGCGCTGGAGATGGGCGTCGACATTTTCGATGCCTGCGCTGGCGGGCTCGGCGGGTGTCCGTTCGCCGCGCACAAGGGCGCGGCGGGGAATATCTGCACCGAGGACCTGGTATTCATGTGCGAGGAAATGGGCATCGACAGCGGAATCGATCTGGAACGCCTGATCGAAGCGGCACGCTTGGCCGAGGACATCGTTGGCCATCCATTGCCTGGCTCGGTGATGAAGGGCGGAAGCCTGCGATCGCTGCGCGCGCGCTCGCCTCTTGCCGCCTGAGCCAGCGCGCAGACGTTTTCCGAGTCTAGGTTTCAACCTCCGGCCGTCCTAGGGACCGGGGTCGGACCGGGGTCGGCCAGAAAGCCCAAATGTTCGTCGCAGCGAGGAGAGCCGTGGACGATTCGTTCCGTTTCGCCGATCGGTGGGGACCCGCGAAGGTAATCCATGTCTTCGAGCCCGCGCTCGCGTTGAAGGGCGTGCTGGTGGTCGACAACGTCGCGCGCGGCGCCGCGATCGGCGGCCTACGCATGGCCGTGGACGTGACTACCGAAGAATGTTTTAGGCTGGCACGAGCCATGACGCTGAAGAACGCGGCGGCGGGCCTTGCCCATGGCGGTGGCAAGTCCGTCGTGATCGGGGATCCGCGCATGCCCGCGGAGCGCAAGCAACGGCTCGTGCGGGCGTTCGCGCACGCGTTGCGCAATGAAAGCGACTACATCTTCGGCCCGGACATGGGCACCGACGAAACCTGCATGGCCTGGGTCCACGACGAGATCGGCCGCGCGGTCGGCTTGCCAGCCGCGTTGGGCGGCATTGCGCTGGACGAAGTCGGTGCGACCGGCTGGGGTCTCTACCACGCGGCAGTGGCGGCCTTGCCGTTCTGCGATTTGCGGCTCGAAGCTGCGCGCGTCGCGGTGCAGGGCTTCGGTGCCGTGGGGCGCCATGCGGCGAGGTTCCTGTGCGAAAAGGGCGCCGTGCTCGTCGCCGCCTCCGACAGCGCCGGCACGCTGGTGAATCCCGGCGGCATCGATGTCGCCGCGCTTATTCGCGACAAGCAAGCGGGCAGGTCGGTTCTCGAGCATGCGCACGGCGAGAAGCGCGCGGCCGACGCCGTGCTCGATGTCGACTGCGATATCTGGATTCCGGCGGCGCGGCCGGATGTCGTCACCGAAGCCAATGTCGATCGCCTGAAGACCAAGCTGGTGTTGCAGGGGGCGAATATCCCGTTCAGCCCGGCAGCCGAACGCAGCCTGCATGCGCGCGGCGTATGGATCGTCCCGGACTTCGTCGCCAATGCCGGGGGCGTCATCTGTGCCGCCATGGAATACCGCGGCGCGACCCAGGCAGCGGCTTTCGACGCGATCGCCGAACGCATTTCGGACAATACCCAAACCACGCTGGGCCGCGCCAAGGCCGAGCGGATGACACCGCGTGATGCCGCCTTCGCAATGGCTGTCGAGCGCTTGCAAGGCGCGATGGCGACGCGCCGATTTTCCATCTTTTGAGCGCGCTCGTGGTGATCCATGGATCGAGCGCGCGCCTCGACATCGAGGCCCAAGCACCGCTCCAGCGATCCATGGCGAGGCCGGTGGAACAGCTCGTGAAGGCCCTGACCCCGGCACCAAGGCGTCTGCCGGATCCGGCGAGCGCGCGTGCGTCCGCTACGTCTTCAAGCGATAGCCGGTGCGAAAGATCCAGGCGATGATCGCCACGAATACGGCGAGAAACACGAGATTCATCGCCAGGCTGATCGCCAGCGCGACATCGGCTTGGCCGTAGAAGCTCCAGCGAAAGCCGCTGATCAGATAGACCACCGGGTTCGCGAGCGAAATGCCGCGCCACAGCGGCGGCAGCATGTCGATCGAGTAGAAGGCGCCGCCGAGAAAGCCGAGCGGGGTGATGATGAGCAGCGGCACGAGCTGTAGCTGCTCGAAGCCGTCGGCCCAGATGCCGAGAATGAAACCGAGCAGGCTGAAGGTGACCGCGGTCAAGACGAGGAATGCCAGCATCCACAGCGGATGCTCGATGCGCAGCGGCACGAAGAACGCCGCCGTCGCCAACATGATGAGACCGAGAATGATGGACTTGGTGGCGGCGGCGCCCGCGTAGCTCAGGACGATCTCGAGGTACGACACCGGGGCGGAGAGCAGCTCGTAGATCGTGCCCGTGAAACGCGGAAAGTAGATGCCGAAGGACGCGTTGGATACGCTCTGGGTCAGCACCGACAGCAGGATGAGCCCAGGCACGATGAAGGCGCCGTAGGCGACGCCGTCGATCACGGGTATGCGCGGGCCGAGCGCCGAGCCGAACACGACGAAATAGAGCGATGTCGCGAGCACGGGCGAGATGACGCTCTGGGCAAGCGTGCGCCGCCAGCGCGCCATTTCGAAGCGGTAGATCGCCGCGAGCGCGTGCCGGTTCATCGTGCGCCCCCCACCAGGCTCACGAATATCTCTTCCAGCGAGCTTTGAGTCGTATGCAAGTCCTTGAACTCGATGCCCAGCTCGGTGAGCGAGCGCAGCAGGTCCGCGATGCTGCCGCGCTGCCCCTTGTCGTCGTAGCTGTAAATGAGGTCGGCGCCATGATTGGCGAGATCCAGGTGGTAAGGCGCGAGCGCCGCGGGAATCGCGCCCAGCGGCTGCGCGAGGTGCAGCGTGAGCTGCTTGCGCCCCAGCTTGCGCATGAGTGCGGCCTTGTCCTCGACCAGGATGATGCTGCCCTTGTCGATCACGCCGATCCGATCGGCCATCTCTTCGGCCTCTTCGAGATAATGCGTCGTGAGGATGATGGTGACGCCGAATGCGCGCAACGACTGGACCAGATCCCACATCCCGGCGCGCAGGGTCACGTCGACGCCCGCCGTCGGCTCGTCGAGAAACAGGATGCGCGGCTCGTGCGAGAGCGCCTTGGCGATCAGCAGGCGGCGTTTCATGCCCCCCGAGAGCGTCATGACCTTGCTGTCTTTCTTGTCCCACAAGGACAAGTCCTTCAGCACTTTCTCGATGTGCGCGGGGTTGGCCGCCTTGCCGAACAGCCGGCGGCTGAATGCAACGGTGTTCCACACCGACTCGAAGGCATCGGTGGTCAGCTCTTGCGGCACGAGACCGATCAGGCTGCGCGTGGCACGGTAGTCGGTGACGGTGTCGTGGCCATCGACTAGAACCGTGCCGCTGCTCGGCGTGACGATACCGCAGATGATGCTGATGAGCGTCGTCTTGCCGGCACCGTTGGGGCCGAGCAAGGCGAACAGCTCGCCGCGGCGAATGTCGAGATCGATTCGGCCCAGGGCACGAAAACCGCTCGCATAGGTTTTCGCTATGCTGCGGATCGAGATGATCGCATCCACAGCGGGAGCGGCCTGTCCGGCCGCCGTCATACGCGCAGTGCCTGGCGGCGGCGCAAAACGGCCGCGTGAGCTAGCCCGCCGGCCGGCGAGCGGACTGCCGTTGCACCCGTGCGGCGGGCTTGGTCGCGCTGGCTGCGGCTGCCATGGACTGCAAGCGTGCGAGCGCCTGCCGCTTGCCGATGCCCCGCACCTGCGCGAGCATTTTGCGCTGCTCGGCGCGCGGTGTCGTCACCTGACGTTCCCAGTTGTAAATCGATTGGCCGCTTACCCCGATCAGCCGGCCGAAGCTTTCCGCCGACAGGCCGAGACGGCCGCGGAGCGAGCGCAATCCCTTGGCGACGAATCGGACCTGCGCCGACTCGTCCTCGGGATCGGCCGGCCGGGAATTCTCTGCCACCCTTCCATTGAGCGACGCAACCCGGCGCTCTAGCAGCGCGAGTTGTCTTCGCAGGGCCGCGATGTGGCGGCGCTGCTGCGCGCTCGATCGCTTCGTCGTCCCGATCTGCGCCCGCAGCTCCCGCCGCGCAATTCGAGCGATCTCCTGTTTGAGGACGGATCCCAGATTCGGCATTCGGCCATGCTCCCCGTTGTGGTCGCGGCTTCGCGTCGCGCCGCACGATGACGATCGGCCAAGCCGACAGCCGGGCCAGGACGCTAGTTTAACCTCCAATGCGCTTTTGCGCCGGCTCGCTCGACGTCGCGCGGCGGGCGAGGCTTGGCGGCAGATTGCGGGAGCTTGTCAGCGCGTTACAATCCACGGCCGTCGCTGGACGCAGCGTGCTCGTGCCGCCATAATCCGCGGCCTGATTCGCGCCGCGATTGTACCGGCGTTGCGACACAAAGCGCTTATGTCCGTAGGCTCATACGCTCGGTTGCTTCCGTACGGGCAGAACGTTACAGAGACGTCATGTCCGACAGCCGCCATAGGCTCATCGTCAAACCGTTGCATCCGCTGTTCGTGGCCGAGATCACCGGCATCGATTTGCTGGCGCCGCTTGCGCGCGACGATCTCCAAGCCAGCTGGGATGCATTCAACGAGCTTCCGCTTGGCAAAACCGTCGTCATCCCGCCAAGCCGGGCGCCGCTTTGGGGCGCGCCGCACAATGCTGGTGCGGCCCTTTACGGTCCCGAATTCACCGTGTTAGTTTAGGGGCGCAATCCAGTCGTCTTGCTTTAATCTCGCAGTTGCGGTTACCCGATCCGAAGCGCGCGAGCTATCGCGTGCCCTGCGCGAGAGGAATCGACCATGGCGCGATCATGCTCCGCGGTATTGGCAGGGGGGCTTGCTCTCATGCTCGTGGCGGCTGCGCGCGCGGACGACAAGCTGCCCACGATGCCGGTACCGGTGAAGCTCGAAGACATCGTCTACAAGGGCTTCGTCGGCAAAGCGCTCGACGCGGTGCCGATGGATCAGGAGCACCGTCTCGCCCTCCAGCGGACCAACGCGGTTGTGAGCAACGCCATAGCGGGGCGCTCGCTTTCCGTCTGGGCCGGGCTCACCAATCCGATACTGCTGATCGGCGGCTTGGCATGGGGCCTGTTTGCCGCCTGGAATATCAAGCCGGAAGCACCGGCGGCCGCCGATGTCCCGACCCGCGGCGCGCCCACCGCGACGCTATTGCAACCGCCGCCGCTCGACCCCACGCTTTCCGATGCTGCCCAGGCGGTCAAGGCAAGCGCGCCGGCTCCTTATTGACGATGCGCATGCGGGCTAGGCTCGAGGCCATCGTTTATTGCCCGGGCCGCGGCGAGCACGTCGCGGGTAATGGTCCACTCCGGGCGCATCTGCGATAGCTGGTGCCCTCTTGTCCTGAGTCTGAAGCTCGGCGCTGAATTGTCAAACGCCGCAATGGTGCAGCTTTTACCGATGCCCGGCGCGACGGGCCGCATGTTTGCGAATGCAGGCGCATCCTACATCGCGAGTGCGTTCGATGAGCGCCTATCTCGACTTGCTGCAATGGCCCGCGATGATCGTGACCGTGGCCGCGGCCTGGCTGGTCGCATCGCGCTCGGCGCGCAAACGCCAGGCGGGGTTCTGGGTGTTTCTCGCCAGCAACGTGCTCTGGAGCATCTGGGGCTGGCACGACGAGGCGTACGCGCTGATCGCGCTGCAGGTCGTGCTGGCCGCGACCAACATCCGCGGCGCTTACAAGAACGAAGCATTGTTGGAGCATCGCGTGAGCGGCGCGGCCCCCGGCAGCGCCTCGCGGCAAGGCTAGCATTCGCGCGCTCGAGAGAGCCACGGACCGAACGGTTCGCGTCCGACCCCCAGCGGGTTATAGTTCAGATGGCCGGGAAACGGCTGCGGTAGCGATGGCGCAGCGTATGTCGCGCGCCTGCAATCCGCCTTTTCCGCGTGGTCCCGTTACGACGAGTGATGCTTGCAGGCGGCTGGCGCGCTGCCAGCACGGCGGGTTTGCGACAGACTTGCCAACACGATACGAGGACGCATGAGATCGATACACCGCAACACCTGCACGGCCCTGGCGGTTTTTTCCCTGACGCTATTCTGTCTTAACGCAGCGGCGCAGGCACCGGGCGGTCGCGGCTATCCGGCCAAACCGATCCGCCTGGTCGTGCCCTTTCCGGCGGGTGCTTCGAGCGACATCGTCGGGCGCTTGCTGGGCCAGAAGCTGGCCGAGCAGATGGGCGCGCAGGTGATTGCCGACAATCGTTCCGGTGCTGGCGGCAACCTGGGGATCGCGCTGACTGCCAAGGCCCCGCCCGATGGCTATACCATGGTCATCGCCACCGCGAGCATCGCCGTCAGCGCATCGCTCTACACCAATCCCGGCTACGATGCGCTGAAGGACCTGGCGCCGGTCGCGCGCTTGACCTCGATTCCCAACGTGCTGCTGGTGCATCCTTCTGTCCCGGCCAAGACGCTGCGCGAATTCATCGAGCTCGCGCGCAAGAATCCGGGCAAGCTCAACTTCGGCTCCGGCGGCGCCGGCACGACCAATCACCTCGCCAACGAGCTGCTCAAGCACATCGAGAAGATCAACATCGTGCACGTGCCGTACAAGGGCGTCACACAGGCGGTAACCGCCATGGTGACGGGCGAAGTGGACGAGGTGGTCATGCCCGTGTCGACGGCGCTGGTGCAGCTTCGGGCGGGCAGAGTGCGGGCGCTGGCAGTCCTTACCGATCAAAGGATCGCCGCGCTCCCCGATGTGCCCACGAGCAAGGAGGCGGGCATAGCCGGATTCACCATGCCGTTGTGGTACGGCATGTTCGCGCCCGCGGGAACGCCGCAAGACATCGTGGCTCGCCTGAGCCGCGAGCTGGTGAAGACGCTGGAGGCAGCCGATGTGCGCGAGCGCCTGAACGCCCTCGGCGTCGATTCCTGGCCGGGCACGGCGGAGGACTTGCGCGAGCTGTTGCGCATCGATATCGAGCGCTACGGCACCATCGTGCGCAGCGCCGGCCTGCCGAAGCAGTGATACGCGTGCCGCGCGATATTGCGGGCTTGGCTATGCGGCGGTTATTCTCACACTCGAGCCGCGGCGTCGCGCTGGTAGATCGAAGGGCGGCAATGATGCCGCGATCCGGAATTGGGGGCAGGGAAATGCGCAAGCTCACTTATGCGATCGCCGGGTTGTTGCTCGCGCTCGGCATGGCCCGCGTTTCGTTTGCGGCGGGCGCGTTGCCGAGCGTCACCGTCGCTGTAGCGCCCAGCCCCGACATGGCGCTGCTCATCGTCGCGGTCAGGCATGAGTTCCTGAAGAACCAGGGACTCGACGCCAAGCTCGAATTGTTCGATTCGTCGCCGGCAGCGCTGCAAGGCGTGGTTGCGGGCCGCGCCGACATCACGGCCAACACCGAGCCGCCACAGCTCGCCGCTCGTGCGCGCGGCGGCAAGATCGTGCAAGTCATGACGGGGTACCTGAGCGGGCGCCAGAACGGGCTGGTGGTCAACGGCAAGCTCATCGCCAAGCCGGCCGATTTCGCCGGCAAGGCGATCGGGGTACAGCGCGGCAGCGGCGGCAACTACCACATGGTATGGTTCCTCGAGCGCAACAACGTTGCGCAGGACAAGATCGAAGCCAAGTACATGGCGGCGCCCGATCAGATCGCCGCGCTCGCTCGCGGCGACATCGCCGGCTTTTTTTCGTGGGAGCCGTTCCTGAGCAAGGCGGCAGCCGATGTCCCCGGCGCGAAGGTCTACAGCCGGTCGATGGAGGACGGGCTACAGTTCGCAGGCAACGTGGTGATGCGCGAGGACCTGGCGAAGAACAACAAGGCGGTCGCGGTGAAGATCGTCAAGGGGCTGATCGCCGCCGCCGACTGGATGAGCGCCAACGTTGCGGCGGCCGCCAAGATCGCCAACGAGGTGTTGAAAGCACCCTCCGAGGATCTGGTAGCTACCCAGATCCAGAACTTGCAGTGGCCCGGCACGTTCAAGAAGAGCGTCGTGGAGCAGGAGATTCGCATCGCGCAATGGGGCGCCGGGATCAAGCTCTTTCCCACCAATGATCCCAAGAAGCTGGTCGAAGATTTCGTCTATCCAGCGCTCATCAAGGAAGCCGCGCCAGGACGCACGGATCTATAGCCCGCACTGCGCGCTTTCAGCGCGACTGATGACGTGCGAACAAACGCCTCGCCGCGTATTGGAACAAGCGGTCGGCGGCGAAGCCGAGCGCTGCGAGCAGCACGATACCCACGAACGCGACTTCGGTTTGCATCCACGTGCGGGCGCTGAATATCAGGTAGCCCAGCCCCGACTGCGGCGCGACCAGCTCGGCGGCGACGATGGTGGAGAAACACGTACCCATCGCGAGCCGCATGCCGGTGAGCATGTGACCGACGGTTGCCGGAAAGCGTACCAGCCGGAAGATCTGCCAGGATGGCCGCAGGGAAGACGACCCACGCGGACATCTGCCAATTCCCGGCGCCGAGACATTGCGCGCCGCGGATCTGGTTCCCGCATCCGGCGCAATGCATCGACCTCGTTCACTCGCGGGCAACTCGCAGGGCGGACCGACAAATTCGGGCGAGCGTGGCACGCGGCCGTGCGCTCGGCCAAGCGCGGCGCGCCGGCAGATGGGCGGCGCCGAGCCTCACGCGCGCCGTTCGAAGCCGGCGTGCGGCTGGCCGCGATACCAATCGATGATCTCTGATCCGGTCGCCAACCAGACGCCTTGGCGCCGGACCATGTGGCCGATCAGCGCGTCGAGATGCTTGATGCGGTAGGGCTGGCCGATGCACCAGGGATGCAGTCTCAACGCGAGCAGCAAGCCGCTCGACGCGGCATCTTCGTACATGACGTCGAACGCCTCTTGTACCATGGCTACCCAGCGTCGCAGCGGCAGCTTGCGATTGTAGTGGCCCATGACGTCTCCCAGCTCGATCATGCAGGGCAGGGCGTAAAGCTCCCCGCGCGGGGTGTGGATGCGATAGGGCTGCTCGTCGTTCGGAAAGTCGCAACAGTAGCGGATGCCCATCTCGGCGAGTATGGCCGGTGTGCGCGCCGACTGCGAATGCTCCGGCCCGAGCCAGCCGGCGGGACGCCGCCCGAGCGCGCGTTCGAGCCCATCGATGCTCGCGCCGATATAGCGGCGCTCTTCGGCCTCGGACATCAGGCTGGTGATCGCCTGGCGCTGGGTCAGCCCGTGGGCGATGATTTCCCAGCCGCGCCGCTCGCATTCGTCGACCAGGCTTGGATAATGCGCCGCGGTGTAAGCGTCCATCGGCACGGTCGCTTTCACGGCATGCGCGTCGAGCGCGTCCATCACGCGGAAGATGCCGATCCTATGGCCATACTCCCGGAACGTGACCGTGACGTAATCGGGATAGGGGTTGAGGCTGTGCGGCGGCGTATGCGTGGGCGGATCGAACGCGCCCGGCGGCGGCTGCCACTCGTAATGACCGAGATCCACCAGCAGGCATACCGCGAGCCGCGCCCCGTTCGGCCACGCGAGCGGTGCTCGGCGTACGATCGGAGACCAATCCCAATACGGATGGTCCATGCCGTAGCCGAGCTCGTGCGACATGCCGATCGCCGCGTGCGCTAGCCCGTGGCCGGTCGAGGCGGCTGTGCCGCCCGCCGCCGAGCGATGTGCGCCAGCACCGCGTCGTAATGATGGGCGATGTAATGCTCGGCGATCTCATCGGCGGTCGTCTGCCAGACGCCATCGTGGCTCATGACGTAGTCGAAGATCCGCTCCAGGTAGCGGATGCGATACGGATAGCCCGAGCACCACGGGTGCAGCGGCAGGCACAGCACCATGCCGCTGCGTTCGCCTTCCGCGTACAGCCGGTCGAAAGCATCCTTCGCCATCTCGAACAGCGTGTCCGACTCCCACGGCCGGTTGCGCGACGTCAGCACCGAATCGTTGATTTCCGCACCGTACGGAATCGAGACCAGCTTGCCGCGGCTGACGTTGATCGGCGTGGGTTGGTCGTCGTGGAAGTAATCGGCGTGATAGATGATGCCGTGCTCGGCCAGGATATCCGGCAGCTCCTCGGTGGCGCGTCCGAGGACGTTGAAGCCCTTGAGCCGCTTGCCGGTCTGCTGCGCCAGCAGCGCGATGCTCTCGGTGACGAAGCGACGTTGCTGGTCGACGCTCATGCCCTTGGGGGCCGAACGGGTGTTGTACATCCCGTGGCAGCAGAAGTCCCAGCCGCGCTCGACCATGGCATCGCGCTGTTCCGGAAAATGATGCAGGAGCGCGAGATTGATGTTCACGGTGCAGCGGATGCCGAACTTGTCCATCGCCTTGAGCATGCGCCAGAAACCGACGCGATTGCCGTAGTCGCGCCGGACCATGACGGGCACATTGGGCGCCGGAAAATCCGGATTGTCATGGCCGCGGCGCATGCCGCTCGTGCCCGCGGGCGGTACGTACTCGTAGTACTCGACGTTCGGAACCACCCAGAACGCCAGCCGGGCGCCGTTGGGCCAGCGAATCACCGGCCGATCGTTGAACGGCAGATAGTCGATGCGTCGTTGCGGTGGAATCACGTCATCCCCACCGGGCCAGGGTCGGACCGGGGTCGATTCAATGCAAATGGCCGGATGTGAACGCCGCCGCCGCCAACAGCCGCCGGTCGGCGCACCCCTCGGCGACGAGCTGCACGCCGACCGGCAAGCCGCGCGGCCCGGTATAGCCGGGGACACTGATGCAGGCGGCGTGCAACAAGGTCCACGTACTGTTGAACACCGCGCTGCCGGTGCTAGCGAGTCCCTCGGGCGCTTCACCGGGCGCCGCTGGACACAGCAGCACATCGTGCTCGGCCATGACCGCCGCGAGCAAGCCGCGGCAGCGCACGGCGTGTTGGCGTGCCGTGTCGTACCGATCGAGCGAACAGCGCGCCCCTTGCTCCAAGCGGGCGAGAAAGGCTGCGCTCAAGTGGCTGCGATGATGGTCGAGCTCCCACGCGAATCCGCGTGCCATTTCGAAGTACTCGATGTCGTGATGAGCCTCTGCGAGGCTCGCGAGCTCCGCCGGCACGTCTGCATCGCTCACCTTCGCCCCGGCGCGCTCCAGGGCGCCTGCCGCGGCATCGACGGCCGCCATCGTTGCCGGCTCGGCATGACGCCATTCGGGTCCGCGCCACAGTCCCACGCGCGGGCGCGGCAGGACGGCGATATCAGCCAGCTCGGCGCAGCCGCTGGCTCCCGCCGCCAGCAGGCCGGCATCCTGCACCGTGCGCGCGATCAGGCCGACGGTATCGAGCGAATCCGACAGCGGCTTGATACCTGTCCGGTTGATCAGGCCGAAGGTGGGCTTGTAGCCCACCACGCCGCAATAGCTCGCCGGGCGCAAGGTCGAGCCGCCGGTCTGCGTGCCGAAGGCCAACGGCACCATGAAATCGGCAACCGCCGCCGCCGAGCCGCTGGACGAGCCGCCGGGCGTGTGAGCGGGGTTGTGCGGGTTGCGGGTGCCGCGCGGCGTCGAGGTCGCGAACTCGGTGGTGACCGTCTTGCCGAGGATGAGCGCGCCGGCGCGCCGCGTCATGGCGACACACGCGGCATCGGCGGCCGGGCGATGGCGCCGATAGATCGGCGAACCGTACTCGGTGGGCGCATCGGCCGTGTCGATGATGTCTTTCACGCCGATCGGCAGGCCGTGCAGCAAGCCCATGCTGGACGACTGATCCAGCAGGCGCGCGCGCGCGATCACCTGTTCCGCATCGAGGCAAACCCAGGCAGCCACCTGCGGCTCGCGCAGCGCGATCCGCTCCAGGCAGTCGCGCACCACGGCTTCGCAGGTGACCTCGCGGCGCGCGAGCTTCGCCGCCAGGTCGCACGCGGTGAGCGCGTTCAGTTTCATTGAATCTTGGCGCCCGAAACCTGGATGATCCGGCCCCACTTATCCAGCTCGGACTTGACGTAGTCGCCGAACTGCGCCGGTGTCTTGTCGACCGGCTCGATCGCCAGCGCGACATAGCGCTCGCGCATTTGCGCGCTTGCCATGATCTTCTGTATCTCGGCGTGCAAACGCGTGACGATCTCCGCCGGCGTGCCCGCGGGGGCGAGCACGCCGTACCAGCCGGCAAGATCGTAACCGGGCACCGTTTCAGCGATCGCCGGAATATCGGGCAGCAGCGGCGAGCGCTTGGCTGTCGTCACGCCGAGCGCACGCAGCTTGCCGCTCTTGACGTAGGGAACGAAGGGCGGCATGTCCGAGAACAGCAGCTGGACGTGGCCGGCCAGCAAGTCGGGCATCGCCGGCCCCACGCCCTTGTAGGGCACGTGCAGCAGATCGATCTTGGCGACGTACTTGAGGTATTCGGCGCACAGGTGCAGTGAGCTGCCGCTGCCCGATGATGCGTAGATGATCTCTCCCGGACGCGCCTTCGCGAGCGCGACCAGCTCCTTGATGTTGCGCGCCGGCAGCGTCGGATGGGCTGCCAGCACGATCGATGCCGTCGCGACCTGCGCGACCGGCGCGAAATCGCGCACGATATTGAACGACAGTTTCGGATACAGGCCGGGGCTCACCGCGGTGGCGCTGGTGGAGCTGAAGGCGAGGTTGTAGCCGTCGGGGGCCGAACGCGCGGCCGCCTCGGTGCCGATGGTGCCGCCGGCACCGGCCCGATTGTCGACGATGAACTGCACCCCCAGCGCTTCGGTGAGCCGCTGTGCGTACAGGCGCGCGACGATGTCGGTCGTGCCCCCGCTGCTGAACGGGACGATGAAGCGCACCGGCTTGGCGGGATAGGACTGCGCGCCTGCGGGATCGATTGCGGCCAGCGCTACGCACGCCGCGGCCATGACGGCTCGAATCATCGTCTACCCCCTCGGATGGTTACGCCTAATCCTGACACGAGTCGGCCCGCACCTACAAGCGGTGCGCACGGCCTCAGCGCAGTGCCTGCGGGCTCAAGCAGCGACGGCGGGCGGAAAAATCGGCGTAGAATTTACCGCGATCAAGCAAGTCCCTTCGAACACATCCTCCCAGGAGATCTCCCTCATGGAGCCGTCGAGCTACGGTCCCTTTCCCTATGTTCCGATCAACCGGCGCAAGCCGTGGAAGTGGCCCAACGGCGCGCGGCTCGCGCTCTGGGTCATCCCCAACCTGGAATTCTTTCATCTCGGGACCCCGCTCGCCGGCCATCCCTTCGAGAAGGCCTCCGAGTACAAGGCGCCGACCGTGCGCGCCTGGGGGCAGCGCGATTACGGCAACCGCGTGGGCGTATTCCGACTCATGGAGGTCCTGAGCAAGCACGGCATACGCGCCACGGCGACCACCAATGCCGATATCTGCGACTTCCACCCGCAGATCATCGAGGACGCGGTCAAGCTCGGCTGGGAATTCATGGGGCATAACAAGACCAACAGCACGCGGCTGACCGCGCTCGGCCCGGACGAGGAGCGTGCACTCATCCGCTACTGCCTCGACAAGCTCCAGCAGGCGACCGGCAAGCGCCCCGTCGGCTGGCTCGGCTCGGCGCTGGCCGAAACCTGGCACACGCTCGACTTTCTCATCGAGGAAGGCTGCCTGTACGTGTCCGACTGGGTCAACGACGACCAGCCTTATCGTATGAAGGTGAATTCGCGTGAGATCGTCTACGTGCCGTATTCCTACGAAGTGAACGACTCCAACCAGATCAACTACCGGTTCGGGTCGAGCGACGACTTCGAGACCATCATCAAGCGCAGCTTCGATGTGCTGTATCGCGAAGGCGCGCAATCGGCGCGCGTCATGGCGATCTGCCTGCATCCTTTCATGATCGGGGTGCCGCATCGGATCGCGGGTCTCGACGCTGCGCTGCGCTATATCTGCGATCACGACGGCGTGTGGCTCGCCACGGGAGAGGAGATCGCGCGTGCGTATCTCGCTTCCGAAGCGGCGATCTAGACATCATGTGCATGTATTGACCTGCCGCACCTCAAGTTGACGCGGGTTACGCTTGGGGTTTGTTCAACCGGCGGCGCAGAGCCGCAATTGAGGGGGCAGGTCATGAAAGAGTTTAGCAAGTA
>JADLAC010000036.1 GCA_020848435.1 Burkholderiales bacterium
CAAGCAAGCAAGCAAGCAAGCAAGCAAGCAAGCAAGCAAGCAAGCAAGCAAGCAAGCAAGCAAGCAAGCAAGCAAGCAAGCAAGCAAGCAAGCAAGCAAGCAAGCAAGCAAGCAAGCAAGCAAGGTGGATGACGTTGGGTGATATAAGTTCCCACATTTCGTCGGGAGGCACCCCTCTTTCAACTCGCCGCGATTACTACGACGGTAATATTCCTTGGCTGCGCACGCAGGAAGTCGATTACACGGATATTCATTCGACCGCCGTCACGATCACGGAGGCAGGCTTACACAATTCATCGGCCAAGTGGGTGCCGGCAAATAGCGTCATTGTTGCGATCTCGGGAGCCGGTGTCACGCGAGGTCGTGTCGCGGTAAGTAAGATTCCGCTTACGACGAATCAGCATTGCTGCAATATGGAAATCGACCGCGCGCAGGCGCATTACAGATTCGTTTACCACTGGCTCGTCAAGCAATACAACGATCTGCGTTCTCACGGCCATGGGAACCGTTCTGACCTGAACATTGGAATCATCAAGGCATACCCGATTCCTGTGCCTTCGCTCAATGAGCAGGAACGCATCGTCGCCATCCTCGACAAATTCGATGCGCTGGTGAACGACCTCGCCAGTGGCCTGCCCGCCGAGATCAAGGCTCGCCGGCAGCAGTACGAGCATTACCGCGACCGGCTGCTCACCTTTCGGCAGGCGGCATGAGCGAAGACCTCAAGTCCTGTCGCTATGAACCGATTGCGCTGTCCAACGAGAGCACTGTCGTCGCCGAATTTCTTCCCGAATTTCTTGGCGTTCGGGAAGCCGTCTATCAATCCGAGGCCGAACTGGAAAAGGCCTTCATCAAGCAGTTGCAGGTACAGGCCTATGAGTACCTGCCCATTACCTCGGAAGCCGAGCTGATCGTTAACCTGCGCCGCCAGTTGGAAAAACTGAACAAGCTGCAGTTCTCCGACGCCGAATGGGAACGTTTCTTCGGTACCTGCATTGCCAGCAGCAACGATGGCATCATCGAAAAAACCGCGCGCATCCAGGAAGACCATATCCAGGTACTCAAGCGCGACGACAGCAGCATCAAGAACATTTGCCTGATCGACAAGCTACATATCCACAACAACAGCTTGCAAGTCATCAACCAGTACGAAGTCCCCCAAGGCGTTCAAGGCGCTGCGCGGGCAAATCGCTACGACGTGACGGTGTTGGTCAATGGCCTGCCGATGGTGCATGTGGAGCTGAAGCGCCGGGGCGTGGACATCCGCGAGGCATTCAACCAGATCAACCGCTATCAGCGCGACAGTTTCTGGGCAGGCTCGGGCCTGTTCGAATACGTTCAGTTGTTCATTATCAGCAACGGCACACTGACCAAGTATTACAGCAACACCGTGCGCGACGGCCATCTGGCGGAACAGCGCAGCAAACGCAGCAAGAGCAAGACCTCGAACAGCTTTTCCTTCACCAGCTGGTGGGCAGACGCGAAGAATCAGCCGATCACGGAGCTGGCCGGTTTCACCAAGACCTTTTTCGCCAAGCACTCGCTGCTCAACGTCCTGACCCGTTACTGCGTTTTCGACGTGGATCGCAAACTGCTGGTGATGCGGCCCTATCAGATTGTCGCGGCAGAACGCATCCTGCAACGCATCGGCACGGCCACCAACCACAAGCAGTTGGGCACCGTCGCCGCGGGAGGCTACATCTGGCACACCACCGGCAGCGGCAAGACGCTGACCAGCTTCAAGGCAGCACAGCTGGTGCGGGGCCTGCCGGAGATCGACAAAGTGCTGTTCGTGGTGGATCGCAAGGATCTGGATTACCAGACCATGAAGGAGTACGAACGCTTCGAGAAGGGGGCGGCCAATTCCAATACCTCGACGGAGGTGCTGCAACGGCAGTTGGAAGACCAGAATGCTCGCATCATCATCACCACCATTCAGAAGCTTTCCCGCTTCGTGGCCAAGAGCAAGAAGCATCCGGTCTATGATCAGCATGTGGTGGTGATTTTCGACGAATGCCATCGCAGCCAGTTCGGCGACATGCATGCCGAAATCATCCGGGTGTTCAAGCGTTACCACCTGTTCGGTTTCACCGGCACGCCGATCTTTGCCGACAACGCGGGCACCAGCGGCAATCCGCTGCGGCGCACCACGGAACAAGCGTTTGGCGACAAGCTTCACACCTACACGATTGTCGATGCCATCAACGACAAGAATGTACTGCCGTTCCGTATCGACTACATCAACACGATCAAGGCTTCGCCCGCTATCCACGACAAAAAGGTGTCGGCCATCGACACGGAGCGGGCGCTGCTGGCACCGGAGCGCATCAGGCAGATCGTGGGCTATATCCGCGAGCACTTCGACCAGAAGACCAAACGCAGTGCCAGCTATCATCACGATGGCAAGAGGCTGGCCGGATTCAATTCGCTGTTTGCCACGGCGTCCATCGACGCGGCAAAACGCTTCTACGCCGAATTTGCGGCACAGCAGAAGGACTTGCCTGAGCCTCAGCGCCTCAAGCTTGGTCTGATCTACAGCTTTGCCGCCAACGAGGAGGAATCCGACGGTCTGCTGGGCGAGGAAGAGTTCGAGACGGAGGATCTGGATCAAAGCTCGCGCGATTTTCTGGATGCGGCCATCGGCGACTACAACGCCCTGTTCGGCACCAGTTTCGACACGTCTGCCGACAAGTTCCAGAACTACTACAAGGATTTGTCGCAGCGTCTGAAGAAACGTGAGCTCGACTTGGTGATCGTGGTCAATATGTTCCTGACCGGTTTCGACGCCACGACGCTGAGTACCCTGTGGGCGGACAAGAACCTGCGTGCGCATGGACTGATCCAGGCCTATTCACGCACCAACCGCATCCTCAACTCGGTCAAGACCTACGGCAACATCGTTTCCTTCCGCGATCTGGAACAGGAAACCAACGACGCCCTGGCGCTGTTCGGCAATAAGGACGCGAAGGGCATCGTGTTGCTCAAGCCTTACGCCGAATACTACAAGGAATACCAGAAGCGGATTGAGGAACTCGTCGCCAGTTTCCCGTTAGGCCGCGCGATCATCGGCGAAGCTGCCCAGAAGGCGTTCATCAAGCTGTTCGGTTCGATCCTGCGGCTGAAGAACATCCTTACGGCCTTTGATGATTTTGCCGGCAACGAACTCCTCAGCGAGCGCGATTTCCAGGATTACCAGAGCCTGTATCTGAATCTCTACGCCGAATTCCGCAGTACGTCGGATGCGGACAAGGAGTCGATCAATGATGACGTGGTGTTCGAGATCGAGCTGATCAAGCAGGTTGAAATCAACGTCGATTACATCCTGATCCTGGTCGAGAGGTACCTGAAGGCCAAGGGCAGCGGGCAAGACAAGGAGATACGCGCCACCATCGAGCGCGCGATCAATGCTAGCCCCAGCTTGCGCAACAAGAAAGACCTCATCGAGCAGTTCGTGGATTCCGTTTCGACGAAGGCCAAGGTGGATGCGCAATGGCAGGCATTCGTGGCGAAGAGGAAGGTGGAGGATCTGGGCCGAATTATCGCCGATGAAGGCTTGAACGCCGATGAGACCAAAGCATTCATGGACAATGCCTTCCGAGATGGTGCGATCCCGGTGACCGGCACTGCCATCACGAAGATACTGCCGCCGGTTTCAAGGTTTGCCAAGAACAACGGCCACGCGGCGAAGAAACAGACGGTACTGGACAAGCTTGTCGCATTCTTCGAGCGCTATTTTGGGCTGGCTTGAGTTCAATTCCCATGGTCCAACACACATCCGCCCACCAAGGGAAGTCGCCCCTGAAGTCACCCTGAAGTTGGTCGGGTCGTGCTGGCATTACAGGATGAGCTGTCCCGTTGGCGAAGTACTCGGCCCATGACGATTCCCATTGACTAGCCCAATGTCCTGGCCGAACATGTGATCATAATGTTCGACTCCGCGCAGGGTCGATCCAAACCAAGCCACACGGCGTCGCGCGAGGCGCTGGGGGATGCGCGCGGCGCATGCGAGGAGCTCACATGCAGATCGCATCAATTTCGCGCGCGCTGTTCGCCCTGTCCGTTTGCGCTTGTTTCTCCGTAAACGCGGCAACTAGAATTTCCTATCAAGTCAGCGATCTCGCGGACTCGATTCCAGGGCAAGACCTATGGCGCTACAGCTACTCCGTTTCCGGTAACTTCCCGCAGTTCTTCGGCTTCGAGATCCTTTTCGAAACACCGAAGGTTGCGTCCCTCACCGGGAATCCTGTCGCACCGAACGCCGACTGGTCGGTCTCGACGATCCAGCCCTTGCCGGGTGTCCCGGCCGCTGGGCTCTACACGGCGATGGCACTGAAGAGCGCGCCCTCACTGGCTGCACCTTTTGACGTGACTTTCATTTGGAACGGTCCAGGGTCGCCGGGGGCGCAGTCATTCAATGTCCTCGACGACATGTTTGGATTGGTGGCAAGCGGCACGACTGCACCGATCCCTGAGCCGGAGAACTACGTGCTCATGGGGATTGGGCTTCTCATCCTGCTTGCGCGCCTGCGCCCTCGGACCCGCCGCCACTAACGCACGCCCTCGTGCGATCGGCGTACACCGCATTCCGAATTTGCGTGTTTCACATGCATTCCGACGTGGGAGGAGGTCACACCATGATCTGTCGGCATGACGAACGGTTTTTGCGCCCTACACCTCGGCGCCCGAACTTAGCCGGATTCGTCGAGCTCGCGTGCCGCGCCATCGCGCGGTCGTGGCGCGCCCGTAGATTCGACGACGCCCGTCCTGCTCGGGACCGTGTTCTTCTCGAGGCACTCGAGCCGCGCATCCTGCTGAGCGCGGATGTGAACGCTTCGATCCCCGAGACTATTCATAGCGATCGGCTGCTGCCGAGCGATTCGATCCACCAAGAGGTGACGATCGCCAATAACGGCGACGAGGCTGCGCCCGCCGGCATCGTCATCGACATGTATGCGTCGGTCGACCTCAGCCTCGGCGCCGGCGATCGCAAGCTTGCATCCTTTGTGACCACGGAAATCATTCCCGCGGGCGAGTCCCGCACCGTCGCAGGCGATCTCGCACTCGATGACTTAACGTCGGGAACCTACGCCCTCATCGCTCGAGCCGATGCGACGAATCTGCTCGCCGAAGGTAATGAAGACGACAACGTTTTCTATACCACCACGACGTTCGATGTCGCCTGGCGCTTCGGTCAGGTGCCGAATCACAACGGCAAGATCCCGCTGACGGTACTGGACGCAGACGGCTCATACGTCACCTTTACGCTAAGCGGCAACGGCCGGGGCGAGGTCACACCGACCACGACCGGGTTTGACCTCACCCTCACCGACACCGATCTCGCATCGACCGTAACGATCGCTGTGACCGGCGGCGACGGCCGCACAACGCTACACGACATCAGCGTCATCGGCTCGCTTAACGTGTTAGTGGCCCCGACGAGTGACCTCTCCGGCAACGTCGCGATCAGCGGTGCGATTCAGTCCCTCACGCTTGGCGACATCGCCGCACCGCACGTAATCACGATCGGTGCAGCGGCCATAGCGGGCACCTCGATTGCCGCCGGACAGGTCACCGATCTGGTGCTGACCTCGGCATCCCCCATCAATCTGTTGCAGGTGGTTCGCTGGGACGATACCGACGCCATCCCGGACATGATCACGGCCCCATCACTGCAGCGCCTCTCGGTACAACAGGACTTCGATGCCGACCTGCATCTCACCGGCAACGCGAACGTACCGCTCGCCCTAGCGAACGCGCAGATCGGCGGCGCAATTGGCGCAAGCCACTGGAACGTTCAAGGACGTGCCGGACAGATATCCGCGGGAACCACCTCACCCGATTGGCAGGCGAGCTTCACCGCACCGGTGTCCTCGATCATCACGACGTCGACATTGCGCGGACAGATTGCGACGCCCTCGCTTGGTGTTCTGCAAGCGGGCGGCGATCTCGTCACCGCGCGCATCATGATTGGCGCGAATCTCGGGGCCGACGGCGTCCTCGGCGGAATCGGTGAAGACGCGGATGTTTTCACCTCCGGCAATCTGCCACGGCTTCGCATCGCCGGATCGATGATCGATAGCCGCATCTGGGTCGGCATCGATCCTGTCGATGGCATCTTGGATAACGGCAACGATCGACTTGCGCCCGGTCCGGATGGACAGATACGCGAGATCGCTGTCGGCGGATTGATCAGTCAACTCTCTTCGATTGCTTCCAAACTCCTGCCGGTCATTACGCTCGTCGACCAGCAAAGCGTCAACTCAAGCCAGATCCCGCAGCTCACGACTCGACCTCAAGACCGCGTGGCCCCCACGATCACCGCGGCGCTCGCCAATGACACTGGCAACTCGTCCAGCGACCGGATCACCGCCGATGTCACCGTCTCCGGCCAGGCGAGCGATCTGGGCGGTGTCGACCGACTCTTGGCCGCGCTCGATCCCGCCGCTGGTGGCTTGCTTACCGACCTGTCCAGTGTGCTTGCTGCTGACGGCGGCTTCACGCTCACGCGCGCCCAGCTCGACGCGCTTGCCGGCGGTGCGCTCGCCGACGGCGATCACACGCTGCGCCTGCAAGCGCGCGATAGGGCCGGCAACGCTTCGAGTTTCTTCGATCTCTCGTTCACTCTGGATACCAGCGCCCCAGTCGCGCCCGACTTCAACCTCGCCTTCAGCTCCGACTCCGGCATTCTTCGCGATGGAATCACCAGCGCCGCAATGGTGACTCTGGTCGGGGCAGCGGAAGCAGGCACGCAACTCACCCTGGCCCCGGCCAATCTGCAGGCGCTTGCCGGTGCCGGCGGCGTATTCCAGTTCGCCAACGTTGCCTTGGCCGATGGCGAAAACGCCTTCAGCCTCACCGCGACCGATGCGGCCGGCAACGTGAGCTTGCCCGCGGTGCAGGTCTTCACCCGGGAAGGCGTGCTCGCCGCCGACGCGGTTTCTACTTGGCACAGCGAAACCCTCGCTACCGTCGTGCGCGATGCCGAGGATCCGCCGGCGGTAGCGCGCACACTGGCGATGGAATCGCTTGCGGTGCTGGATGTCATCAACGCCTTCGAGGGCACGCCCTCGTTCGCGGTGAAGATGACCGCCCCGGTTGGCGCCAGCCTCGATGCGGCGATTGCCGGTGCCGCACATCGCGTGCTGACGAGCCTCTATCCCGCACAGCGCCAGGCACTCGACGAACGCCTTACCAATGCGCTTGCCGCCATCACCGATGGCCAATCGAAGAGCGACGGTCTGGCCTTCGGTCAGGCGCTGGCTGATGCCGTGCTTGCCACGCGCGCCAACGATGGCTACAAGGACTTCGTCGACTATCCGGGTAGCACCGCACTGGGCGCCTGGCGTCCGACGGGTCCCACCTTCGAGCTGGCTGCACTCCCGCAATGGGCCGATGTCACGCCCTTCGTGTTGAACAGTGCCAGCGCACTGCGCCCGGCCGCGCCGCCCGCGCTGGACTCTGCCGACTACGGCAGGGATGTCGAGGAAGTGCGTCGCCTCGGTAGCGCCAGCTCCGTCGACCGCACGCAGGATCAGACCGAGACCGTGCACTTCTGGGCTGACGGCCCCGGCACCACGACACCCGGCGGACACTGGAACCAGATCGCCGGTGAGATCGCCCAGCAGCAGGGCCTGAGCGCCGGAGCGAAGGCGCGGCTGTTCGCGCAACTGAACGTCGCGCTCGCCGATGCCGGCGTGGCGGCGTGGGACGCGAAGTACTTCTACAGCCTGTGGCGCCCCGAGACCGCAATCGCCAATGCGGATCTCGATGCCAACGACGCGACCGAGTTCGAGGCGAACTGGCGCCCGCGGCTGATCACCCCCAACCATCCAGAATACGTCTCCGGGCATTCGACCTACAGTGCGGTGGCCGCTGCGGTGCTTGAAAGCGTGTTCGGGGAGAGCTTCGCGTTCGACACCACCTCGCCGGGCTTGCCCGGTGTCACGCGCCACTTCGCGAGCTTCGAGCAGGCCGCGCAGGAGGCTGGGCGCAGCCGCATCTACGGCGGCATCCACTACGAGTTCACCAACCAGGCCGGGCAGCAGCTCGGGCGCGAAGTGGCCGGGGCGGTGCTGGCGCGGTTCGCACTCGATGAAGACACCCAGGGCCCCGCCATCGCGCTCGAAGCCGTGCCCGAGGTGAGCAACTACAACCTCACGATCAGAGGCCAGGTGGTCGACAACCTCGCCGGCGTGGCCAGTCTGCAAGTCGAGATCGACCCGATCGACGACTTCGAGGGCGAAGGCGAACCCCGATGCCGCAGATCGTGCCGGTCGGTTTAGACGCCCAGGGCCGGTTCAGCTTTGCTACGAGCTTCGCGCTCGACGGCAGCGCGGACGGCGCGCACCGATTGGTGTTCGCCGCGCGCGACGCTGCGGGTAACGAATCGACAGCACCGCTGCTGCGTTTCACCCTCGACACCCAGGCACCCGCGATCACGATCACGAGCCTCACCGACGGCGGCCAGCTCGGCGCCGGCTCACGCGCCAGCGGCAAAGCGGACCCCACCGGTGCTGACCTTGCAACGCTCGGCTACGCCTTCGATGGCGGCGTTACGGTGCCGCTGATCTTCGACGCCAGCAGCGGCAGCTTCGACGAGGCCTTGGATCTCTCGCGTCTGGGCACCGGCGCCCATCAGCTCACGATCACCGCACGCGACGCCGCAGGCAAACAGGCTACTTCGACCTTGAACCTGACGCTCGCGCAACCGGTGCCGCTCACCGTCGTCCGCACGAGCCCCGAGCCAGGCTCGGACGACGTCGGTACCACCTTCCGCCCGCAAGTCTTCTTCTCTCGCCCGGTCGACTCGACCACGCTCACCGCCGACACCTTCTACGCCACCGACACCACCGGCGCGAAGCTGCCCGCGACCATCGTCACCGGCGACGGCGGGCGCTTCGCGTGGTTGTTTTTCCAAGGCTCGATGCCCGGCGCATCGACGATCACGGTGCACCTGAAGGCCACCGACATCCGCGCCGCCGGCGACGGCCAGGCGCTGGACGCCGATGGCGACGGCACGCCGGAGGCCGACTACACCTGGCGCTTTAGTACCGTGAGCCTTGCCTCGATACCGGGCACGACGCTCAACGGCACGCTGCTCGATCCCGGACCCGACTTCGAGCCGATGACCTTCGACGACGTCCGTCGCGGGCCAGACGGCATCCCGCACACCGCAGACGACGTCTTCCTCAACCCAATCGCCCATGCGCATGTCTTCGTGCTCGGGCGCCCCGACCTCAGCACCTTCACCGATGCCGACGGCCGCTTCGAGCTGGCGGACCTGCCGGCCGGCAACGTCAAGCTGGTGCTCAACGGCAACACCGCGACCAACGCCCCAGCAGGCCACTACTGGCCCGAGATGACGCTGGACCTCACGCTCGAAGCCGGACTGCCCAACACCGTGATGGGCTCGATGGGCACGCGCGAAGAGATGGCGGCCAACGAGGAGCGCACCGAGGTCTACCTGCCACGGCTGAAAAGCGCGATCCTGCAGTCGGTGGCCAACGACCAGACGGCGACGATCACGCTCGACCCCGCCTCGACCACCGACCTCACACCTGAACAGGTCGCTCAACTCAAACTCGAATTCCAGCCTGGTAGCCTTATTGGCGAAAACGGCCAGCCGCTGACCGGCGCTCAGATCGGGATCAGCACGGTGCCCCCGGAACTCGTGCGCGACATGCTACCCGCAGGGGTATTGCAGCACACCTTCGACATCACTATCCAGGCGCCAGGGGTGGCGGCGTTCAGCGAGCCGCTGCAGATCAGTTTCCCGAATGTGTTCAACGCAGCGCCGGGGACGAAGCTCAACTTCCTCTCGTTCGATCACACCACGGGAAGGCTGGTGATCGAAGGAACGGCGACGGTGTCGGAAGATGGGACATCCGTTACGACGGATCCAGGCACGGGGATTACCAAGCCAGGTTGGCACGGACTGACCGAATTCTCTTGGAGATTTTTCGGACGCTTCCCAGGCGGCGGTTTCGGTGGCGGTTCCTGGGGTGGGGGTGGAGGAGGAGGTGGAGGAGGTGGTGGAGGAGGAGGCGGTGGTGGAGGCGGTGGTGGAGGCGGTGGTGGTGGTGGTAACCCATTCCTCCTTGAAGTGGTGTTCAGCAATTCCGACGCACCCGATGTTTATGTCAATTCTCCAGCATTCACTGAGTTCTTAATCGGAAACGGACGTTTCGTGAATGTTCGTATAGATACAGACCCGCAGGCATCTGTCGCGTGGATCGTATGGGCATTTCCAAGCAGTGGAGAGGTAATAAACTCGTCGGGCACTGGCACGTCATTCTCATTCAGCGCTGAAAACCTGCCAACCTCGAGAACGGCAGGTTCAAATGACAGGAATCCTGTACTGACATATAGCGTTGACATAACGGCAACACGTGAGATTGTTGATGCTAACGGTGACACCACAACGGAATCGAGAACAATTCACAGGACCGTTACGCAGTCTGGCGCACCAACGCTGATACGGCAAGAATATCTCGAATACAACAGAGCTGTACTCAGAGTGCCTGCTCTAAGAGAATTTGCAATGTTGCCCGATTATGCGCGCGGAATTGCTTACGCTCCTTGGGCGCTAGATACCGGAGCAACTCACATCGTTGAGGCCATCAGTCAGCAGTACCGTGACCCTATTTCGGTCAATTCTTCGTATCGGAACCCGCAACGAAATCGGATACTAATCTCCACTCATGGAGCAAGCCCAACAAGCATTCATATGAGTGGAGGTGCGGCAGATATACAACCGAGCACTCGCAACGCTGCCACGATGTGGAAGCTGTACGGCGCAGCGATATCAACGGAACGCACCGATAGTCTACTTGAGCGAGTCATATTAGAGCGATCTGGAACGCAGCTTCTACCCGAGGGCTGGCCATTACTTCCTTCTAATCAAACTTTCAATTTTTCGGGGGCCTCAGTATCGCTATCCGACTCCGATGGTGATGGCATTGCCGATAGAGTCGGCTCAGTCACTGGCAATCCTTCCTCGAATCTGACTTTGTCATACCATGGTGTTGATTTTAAGGTTGCTGACACCATAACGTCGAACGGGCGAGGGGGAAGAATCGATGTTAATGAGCCAATAGTGTTTGAAGGTGCCATTGAGGGGCAAGGATCGCTTGAAGACTTGTTCTCTTATGCGACTCACGTGCACGTTGATACTGGTCAACGCCCAACTCTTAGTCAGGCATTGACTCCGTCTCTCCTGGCTAGTCAATTAGGAAACGGTAATGCGCTCGGGAATTTTGATCAGGACCGGGTCACTTCGATATCGAAAATTGGGAGCTCGGATGTCATTTATTATCAGATTTCTTTTGATGATCCGAATGGTTCTCAGATTAGCATTCATGGTAAGGCATCGCCGTTTCAGGCGTTCGATGCGGCCCTGCCTCCAAACACGCAATTTAAGCTCATTGCGTATCAGCCCTCGGTTGGTTTATTGCAGCTATTTAGCGGTGAAAGTGGGTCTAGTGGCGGTTGGTCAGAAATCATTGATCTGTTAGCCGGCGGTGCTACCGCCATAGATATTGATGGTGATGGCGTTCCGGACTTAGGCGAGATTGCAATTGGCACGAATCCGGACTTGATGGATTCGGACCGGGACGGGTTGACGGATGCCGCAGAGCTGGCAATCGGATCAGACCCCCTTGGCGGCCGATTTCTTCCCACCGGCATCGTCGCCTTCCTCGCCCTTCAAGGCCAAACCAAGGCCGTCATCCTCGAAGGCTCAACCACCAGCGCTGAAACTCAGACCGCCTACATCGCCACCGGCGACTACGGCCTGGCCATCGTCGATGCCTCGCGTTTCCAGCGTCCGATCGTGCTGAGTCAGCTCGACCTGGCTGGCGACGCGGCCGACGTGTCCATCGATTCGCGATTGGGGGTCGCGGTCGTCGCTGGAACGACTGGTCTCCACTTCGTCGATATCTCGGATTCCGCCAACGCGGTGCTGCAGCGAACCGTCAGTATTCCGGCAACCCAAGTCGAGGTCACCAACGGCATCGCCTACGTCGCCGCTGGCAACGGCATCGAATCCTACAGTGTGCTCACGGGTGAGCTCTTGCAAGTGTTGCCGCTCGGCAGCTCAAGCATCACAACATTGGCGCTCGACGGCGACATGCTCTATTCGGTCGATGCTTCGAGAACACTCCAAGCTGTCGATATAAGCGGAGTCAGAATGATCGCGCGCGGTTCGCTTGCGCTCCCTCAGTCTGGCGGGAAAATTTTCGTGGGCGATGACATCGCCTACATCGGTGCGGGCACTGGAACGGATGGCGGGTTCGTGACGGCAGACGTTTCTGATCCCGATGCACTTGCGCTCATTAGCGGCGTCGACGCGATCAACATTCAAGGACGTGCGATCGCCGCGAACGGCTCGGGGCTCGCCGTGAGTGTCGGCACGGTGCGTGGAGGAATCGGACCGAAGTTTCAGCAGTTGCACGTGCTCGACGTGCGCGATCCCGCGAACACCGCGAATTTCGTCACCAGCTTCGACCTTCCGCAGGATGCCTTCGACGTCGCCATCGGGGCGGGGATTGCGTTCGTCGCGAATGGTGGTGCTGGCCTGACGGTTGTGAACTACCAGGCATTCGACAATCTCGGCGTGCCACCGAAGGTGTCGATCGCACCCTCGATCGCCGATCTCGATCCTGCGTCGCCCGGGTTTCAGGCTGCAGAAGGGAGCGATCTGCTCATCGACCTCGATGTGAATGACGACCGTCAGGTCCGCAACGTCGAACTGCTCGTGAACGGGGAAGTGGTCTCCAACGACGTTTCGTTTCCTTGGGATGCGCGCGTTGCCCTACCCAGGATCGCCGAAGGGGCGACCACGGTAACGGTGCAGGCGAGAGCAACCGACACGGGCGGCAATGTAGGTCTCTCGGACAGTCTCGCCCTTGAACTGATTGCGGACACCACCGCGCCTACGGTCGCCACCAGCAACGTCGAACCCGGTACCCGCCATGCGCAGTCGTTTCGCACCATCCGTCTTTCCTTCAGCGAGGCGATGGATCCCACGTCGACGATCCGGGACAACTTCTGGCTGCTCAACGAGGCTGGTGAAGTCATACGAGCTGTCGATGCAAGCCTCAGCGCAGACGGATTCACCGTCAACATGACCGTTCCAGCGCTGGCGGTGGGCCGCTATCGAGTGGTCTTGCAAGGCGATGCCGTGACGGACCGGGCGGGCAACGGCATCGCAGTTGGTGCAACCACGGTCCGCGAGTTCGAGATTGCCGAGGCGACCATCGAGTGGACACGTTCGTCCGGCGGCGACTGGAACGATCCGTCGAATTGGGATGCTGGTCGACTCCCAAACGAGTTGGATGTCGTTCTGATCGATGCCGCACCCGCATCGATCATCAATTTCTCCGGCGGCAACGCAAGGGTGCAGGGCATCAAGCTGTTCAATGCGTTGGTACTCGGCGGTGGGACGTTGGAAGTCGACGGTACCTTGGAAACTCACGAGAACGTAACGCTTGTCGGCGGGACGCTGACCAATGCACGGGTCACGCTTGATGCAGCCAAGAGGTTCATCGTGACCAACCACGCAGCCAACCGCTTGGTAGGTGTGACGGTGAACGGCGATTTGGATTTGTCCGGCGTGCGCTCGCGCGTGCTGGTGAAGGACCTGGTGCTCAGCGGCACGGCGACGCTTGGACATTTTGCCTCGATGGGGTTTGAAGGCACGCAACGTTTGGGGGGTGCGGCGACGGTGGTGTTCACATCCACGCGCGCGGGGGAGGAAGGCTGGCTCGAGATGGTCGAGGCGGGGACACTGACCTTGGGCGATCAGGTGCTGGTGCGCGGCGGGTTCGGGGTATTGGGCGGTGGCTTCAACTACGGCGCGGCAATGGCGTTGATCAACGAAGGGGCGATCCGTGCGGACGTGAGCGGGCGTTACATCTCGGTGCAGCCGACGAGCTTCGTGAACCGTGGGGTCGTGGAGTCGGCGGGGGGGCAGATCGGGATCTCGACGCCGAGCGCGTTGAACGACACGGCGGGGCGCTTGGTGTCCGGGGGTGGCGTGTTCGGGATCTTCGGCACGAGCTTCACGAATCTCGGTCGTGTTGAAGCCTTAGGCGGAACGTTGAGTTTGGATGCGGCAGTGACTTCCAACGGCGCAGGTGGAATGCTGCAGTCGGCTGGCGGCACGCTGGCACTCTCGAACCTTGCACCCAACCTCGGCATCATCGAAGCCGGCCTCGGCGGCTCGATCAATATCAGCGGCAACTTTGCAAACGACGCTACTGGAACGGTGCGAGTCCTCCTCGGTGGCACTTCGACCGGGCAGTTCGGGCAAGTCAACGTCAGTGGCAGCGCGAGTCTCAACGGTGCCCTCGCTGTTAAGCTGGTGAACGGATTCCTGCCCGCAATCGATCAGACGTTCAGCTTCCTAGGAGCTGCGACGGTGACCGGAAACTTCGGCAGCGTGCTCGACGAAGACGCCGACGATGGACGCGGGTATGTCGCGCTTCTGGCATCGAATAGTGCGGTAATCCACGTGACGGTGGAGTAGCCATTTCGAGGTCCTCTACTTACGGACGATCCTGCGGCGACGATTCATTCAACTCATAGTGCGTACTGCGCCCGCCCGCTGCGGTCTTGCGCAGCACGCCATGCGTGAGCAATTCGTTGATGTCGCGGAGCGCTGTATCTGGTGAGCACTTGGCAATCTTGGCCCACCTACTGGTCGCGAGTTTGCCTTCAAAGCCGTCAAGCAATCGATTGAGCAATTTCACCTGACGCTCATTCATTAGTGTACCGGCGAAGCGCTGCCAGAATCGCACTTTGGCGAGCACGCCATCGAGGGTGTGTTGCGCTTGATCGACGGCGCGATGCAAGGTCTCGAGGAACCACACTAGCCACGCCGTCACATCGGGCGTGCCCTTCTGGGTTTGCTCCAGGATGTCGTAGTAAGCCTTGCGGTCCCGCTGAATCTGCGCCGAAAGACTGTAGAAGCGCTGCGGGCTCCCATCGGCACGGGCGAGCAGCAGGTCGCCGATGGCCCGGGCGATGCGGCCATTGCCGTCGTCGAACGGGTGCAACGTCACGAACCACAGATGAGCAAGACCGGCCTTGATCAACGGCGGATCGCGCGACTCACCATTGACCCAATCGAGAAATTGCCCCGTCTCCTTCTCCAGGCGATCCGCCGGCGGCGCTTCGAAATGCACCTTCCGGCGAGTCAGAGGCCCGGACACGATTTGCATCGGGCCACCGGCATCGTCACGCCACGCGCCCACTCGGATCTTCGTAAGGCCGGAATAACCAGTCGGAAAGAGCGCCGCATGCCAGCCAAAGAGGCGCTCCCGCGTGAACGGCGCACTGCAGTTGCTGGTGGCGTCGAGCACCATTTCGACCACGCCCTCGGCATGCCGATCCACCGGCGCCAGTGCGCCGATGTCCACACCCAGGCGGCGGGCGATGGAAGATCGCACCGATTCGACGTTGAGATGTTCGCCTTCGATCTCGCTGGTCTTCACCACATCGTCGGTCAGCGCCGACAGGCTTGCCTGCGCTCGCAGATCCAGGCCGACGTCGGACAAGCGCCCCAGCAGTAGGCCCTGTGCGCGGCTCACCCCGGCAAGGGGAACGGCAAGGGTGGCCAGGTCGTAGCGCCAGTTGGGCCATTCTGGTGCCTGCCAGACGTAGAGGTAATCGCCGCTATTCATGCGGTGATTGTGGATAGGATTCTCCGCAGGCGCAACCGATTTACTGCGCAAAACGCGGAGATTGCTGAGGCCATTCGCCGCATCATGCCGGTAAGCTGAACGAACTGTGCACTAGCTAGGCGCCCAGAGCGATCGCAATCGCGGAGTCCTCCACGAGGGCCACGGCAGGCTGCCCGACGTGTAGCGTGACCGCTGCCGGGGTGAAGCCGACCAGTTGCGCTCCGGACGCCAAGCGCAGGGAAACCTCCTTGTCGGCTTTGGATTCCGAGGCTCGGTTGACCACGCCGCGCAGTTGGTTGACACCGGCTCTCGACCGCCACCTTTCTGCGACAGACACAGCGGTTGCCTTGCACAAGGCGAGCACGGCCGTGCCCGGTTGCAAGCCCAGCAGCTCAGCGCTCTCGACAGTGATCCGGGATCGAAGCGTGGCCCCGTCCGCTAGCGCGAGTTCGACCGTCACGACGCCTGCGGAGCGCTCCAGCCCCCGGACTGTGCAAGGAATCTGATTCCGGATGCTTGTCCGCAGCCCCAGGCCGGCCAGACCTGACGTGCCAAGCTCATCCATCTCCTCGCTGATTCGCGCGAGAACCGCCACCCGGGCCCTGGCAAGTTCCTCCGCGGCGCGGAGCAGGCGCCGGCCGGCATCGGTCAGTCGCGCGCCGCCGCCGCCGCTGCCTCCGACCACCTTCTCGACGAGATCCTGCCCGGCAAGATTGCCAAGAGTCTCGACGGCCTGCCAAGCGGCCTTGTAGCTCACCCCTGCGCCGCGCGCCGCTTCCGAGATGGAGCCCACCTCGCCGATCCTGCGCAGGATGTCGAGGCGCTTGTCCGTCGTCACCTGAGCAAGGGCATGGGACAGGTCGAGCGTCGTTCGCTTCATGGTCTCAAGGTCCTGGAGTCGCACCGCTATTCTCGCAAAGAATAGCGTCTGCTACACTCGCTATTCTCATTTTGAACAGCGAGGCGGCCGGATGTCCGGACTTCTTGCTGTCGTGTTGGCTTCGCTGGCCTGGCTTGCTCACGCCCAGGCGGCCGAAGTCAGCGTGGCAGTGGCAGCCAATTTCACCGCGCCGATGCAGAACATCGCGCAAGCCTTCGAGCACGACACCGGGCACAAGGCCGTCCTGTCGTTCGGCGCGACGGGCGCCTTCTACGCGCAGATCAAGAACGCAGCGCCGTTCCAGGTGCTGCTGGCCGCCGACGACGTGGCACCGGCAAAGATCGAGAGCGAGGGTTTGGGCGTCGCCGGTTCTCGATTCACCTACGCGAGGGGCAAACTGGTCCTGTGGAGCAAGCGGCCGGCACTGGTCGATGACAAGGGCACGATCCTGCGCTCCGGCAAGTTCGAGCGCATTGCTGTCGCCAATCCCAAGCTCGCCCCCTACGGTGCCGCTGCCATCGAGACGATGACCAAGATGGGTGTGCTGGCCGATGTTCAGCCGAAGATCGTGCAAGGCAACAACATCGCGCAGACCTACCAGTTCATCGCCACCGAGAACGCGCAGTTGGGCTTCGTCGCGTTGTCGCAGGTGATCTCAGACGGCAAGATTTTGCAGGGCTCGGCCTGGATCGTTCCCGAGCATCTCCATGCGCCAATCCGGCAGGACGCAGTGCTTCTCACCACCGGGAAGGACAACCTCGCTGCGGCCGCACTGCTCACGTTCCTCAAGGGCGAAAAGGCGCGAGCGGTGATTCGTTCCTACGGCTACGAGTTGTGACGGCATGCACGGCTGGGCTTGTCCATCGTCCGCCTGCAGCGCCGGGAAGGCCTGCGTCTGTTTCCGCGCCAACGACATGCTTGATCAGACGCCGGTACCGGACATCAAACCGTTCGTTCCCGAGTTCGACCACAGGGAAACCTCCCGAACGGGCTGGTACGCCGGTCGCATCGAGAATCTGCAGCACACCCGTTCCGATGATCGGATGGGGCGCTGATGGCGGATGGCCATGCCTCTGTCCCATGAATCGCTGCAGGCGATCCGCCTGACGCTGGAGTTGGCGGCCTTGACCACCGTACTGTTGCTGGTGGTGGCAACGCCGCTGGCTTGGTGGCTTTCGCAGACCAGGTCTCGTTGGCGAGCGCCTATCGTCGCGTTCGTCACCTTGCCGCTCGTCTTGCCGCCGTCTGTGCTCGGCTTCTACCTGCTGGTGGCGATGGGGCCGCACGGGCCGCTCGGGCAGATCACGCAAGCCATGGGCTGGGGCGTTCTGTCCTTCACCTTCACGGGTCTGCTGATCGGGTCGATCATCTTCTCCCTGCCGTTTGCCGTTCAGCCGATCCAACACGCTTTTGAGGCCATCGGCAGTCGGCCGATGGAAGTGGCGGCAACGCTGCGTGCGCGTCCCCTGGATGCGTTCTTCACCGTCGCCTTGCCGCTCGCGCGCCCGGGAATCGTCACGGCAGCGATTCTCAGCTTCGCGCACACCGTCGGCGAATTCGGTGTCGTGCTGATGATCGGCGGCAACATCCCTGGAAAGACGCGTGTCGTCTCGACGCAGATCTACGGGCACGTGGAAGCGATGGAGTACGCCCAGGCGCATTGGCTCGCTGGCGCAATGCTGGCCTTCTCCTTTGCCGTCCTGCTTAGCCTGTCGCTCATGAAGCGTCGGTCGGATAGGGTCCTGCCATGAGCGGCGCAATGCACATCAAGCTCAGCTTGCTGCGGCCGGGATTCGAGTTGGCGGTAGATCTGGCTCTGCCCGACCAAGGCATTTCGGTGCTGTTCGGCCCGTCCGGTTCCGGCAAGACCACGGTCCTTCGGTGTGTCGCCGGATTGGAAACGGCGGCACGGGGAGTCGTGCGTATCGGCACCGAGATCTGGCAGGACCACGCGGCAGGAATCCGGTTGCCGGCGTGGCAGCGCGACTTGGGTTACGTCTTTCAGGAGGCGAGCCTGTTCGAGCATCTGGACGTTCGTCGCAACCTGGAGTACGGCTTGCGCCGCGCCGGGCGAAACGGCGCTGGGTCAGGCTTGAAGTCTGCGGTGCGGCTGCTCGGCATCGAGTCCTTGATGACCCGCTCGGTGGCGAATCTGTCCGGCGGCGAACGGCAACGGGTGGCAATCGCCCGCGCACTGGCCACGCAGCCCCGCCTGCTCTTGCTCGACGAGCCGATGGCGTCGCTTGACTTCGCGCGTCGGCAGGAGATCCTGCCGTGGCTGGAAAGGATGCGAGACGAGCTGAGCATCCCGATGCTGTACGTCACGCACTCCTCCGACGAGGTCGCCCGGCTGGCGGATCACCTCGTCGTCCTCGACGCCGGGCGCATCCGCGCTGACGGCCCGGTGGCCGATGTGCTGGCGTCCGTCGAGAGCCCGGTCGTCGTCGGGGAGGACGCAGGCACCCTGGTGAACGCGCGGATCATCGAACGCGACGCCTCATGGCATCTCGTAAGGGCGGAATTTCCCGGTGGCAGCTTTTGGGTCAGGGATGGCGGACAGTCCCTCGGTACGCAGGTGCGCCTGCGGGTACTGGCCCGGGACGTCAGCATCCAGTTGCAGGAGCCCGCACAGACCAGCATCCAGAACCATTTGCCGGCCGTGGTCGAATCGATCGCTGAGGGCCACGACCCCTCGCAGGCGCTGATACGCCTGCGTTGCGGTGGCGCTCCTCTGCTGGCCAGGGTCACCAAACGCGCGACCCACAGCTTGCAGCTCGTGCCGCAAAAGGCAGTGTGGGCGCAGGTCAAAGCGGTTGCCGTGATTGCCTAGCGTGCCCGGTGGCCGGCGCCCTCTCGCCGGTCAGCCCTTCACGCACAAGACCTGCTTGAGGGTATGCAGGATTTCGGTCAGATCGCACTGGTTTGCCATCACCTGATCGATGTCCTTGTACGCACCTGGAATCTCATCGAGCACACCTTTGTCCTTGCGGCAGATGACGCCGGCGGTTTGAGCCTGCAGGTCGGCCTCGGTGAAATGCTTTTCGGCTGCCGTGCGGCTCATGCGGCGGCCGGCACCGTGGGCGCTGGAGCAGAAGCTCTCGGCGTTGCCCTTGCCACGGACGATGTAGCTGCGCGCGCCCATGCTGCCCGGAACGATGCCTAGATCACCTTCACGGGCGCGAATTGCGCCTTTGCGCGTCACCCAGACATCAGCACCGTAGTGATGTTCTTTGGCCACGTAGTTGTGATGGCAATTCACGACCTCGGTCGTGACGGTGAACGGCGGCAGATGGCGCGCGAGCGCCGCCATGACCAGGTCCAGCATGGCCTGACGGTTGGCCATCGCGTACTCCTGCGCCCAATGAACCGCCTCGACGTAGTCATCGAAGTGCTCGGTCCCTTCCGGGTAATAGGCGAGGTCACGGTCGGGCAACTGGATCATCCAGCGCTCCATATCCTTGCGGGCCAACTTGATGAAGTAATCGGCAATCGCGTTGCCGATCCCGCGGCTGCCTGAGTGCAACATCACCCAAACCTGGTTCGACTCGTCTAGGCAAACCTCGATGAAATGATTGCCGCCGCCCAGGGTGCCCATCTGGTTGGTCCACTTGGAGAACTTGCCGAAGCTCTGCAACAGTTGCGGGTGACGCTGGGTGAGTACCTTCAAGCCGGGCTCGAAGGGCCGCGCAACATCCACCAGGACGCGGTCATCCGCGTGCTGGCCGCGCCCCACGGGCACATCGCGGGTAATCTGGTCGAAGACCTTCGTCAAGGCCTTCTCGTCCAGATCGTTGGCCGTGATCGACAGCCGGGTCGCCACCATGCCGCAACCGATGTCCACGCCGACGGCCGCCGGAATGATGGCCTTGTGGGTGGCGATCACCGAACCGATGGTGGCGCCGATGCCGAGGTGCACGTCGGGCATCGCCGCGACGTGGTGGTGCACAAAGGGCAGCCCGGCAATATTGACCAGTTGCTCCTTCGATCGGTCGTCGACATCGTCGGTCCAGATCTTGACCGGCACGCGCCGCTCGGTGAGCACTTGTCGAACTGGCATTTCCAACCTCCGCCCTGGGTCCCACGGGGTTGTTTGGATCGAGCCGATCAAGTCCGACGGCCGGCTACTCCATCGGCAGCGCTGCAACCCCTCTCACTCGGGCTTGATCCCGGCGGCTTTCACCACCGCGGCCCATTTCGCCGTTTCCTTCTGGATGAACTCGCGAAACGCCCGCGGTGCGTTGCCCACGACTTCGGCGCCATTGGCGGAGATGCGCGCGCGAGCGTCGGGCGCATGGAGAATCGCGGCGATCGCCTGGTGCAGCCGCTCGATTATAGGGGCGGGCGTGGCTGCGGGCGCGAGCAGTCCCCACCAGGCGCCCGCTTCGTAGCCCGGCACGCCGGCTTCGTCGAACGTGGGTACGTCGGCCAGCGCCGGCAGCCGCGTGAGCGAGGTCACCGCGAGCGCGCGCAGGCGTTGCGCGCGGATGCCTGGCAACACCGTGGGCGCCGATACGATGATGAGATCGACGCGAGCGCCCATGACGTCGATCACCGCCGGTCCCGCGCCTTTGTACGGCACGTGCACCAGGTCGATCTTCGCCATCATCTTCAGCAGCTCGGCGGACAGGTGCGGCGTCGATCCCACGCCCGATGACGCATAGGCGAGCCGCTTTGCGCTGCCGCGGGCAGCCGCGATCACGTCCTTGAGGCTCGTCGCCGGCGAGGCCGGAGCTACGACGAGCACGTTCGGCCCAAACGCGATCAGCGTGAGCGGCGCGAAATCCCGGCCCGGATCGTACGCGAGCTTCGGGATGATGCTCGGATTGATCGCGACCGGTCCGGGGCTGGTCAAGAGCAGCGTGTAACCATCCGGGCTGGATTTCGCGACGATCTCGGCCGCGACATTGCCGCCGGCGCCGGCGCGGTTGTCGACCACCACCGGATGGCCCCACGATTCTTGCAGCTTCTGCGCGACCAGCCGGCCGGCCGCATCCGCGCCGCCGCCCGGTGGAAAACCCACCACCATGCGGATCGGTCGCGCCGGGTACTCCTGCGCGAGCGCCGGTGCGATCGCGGCCAGAACCATCGCCAACCCCGCACCACGCCGCCACATCACCGGACTCCTTCCTATCGGATCTTCGCGTGCGCCCTGCCGCGGCGTTACGCGAACCGCGGCATCACCTTGCGCGCGTACAGATCGATGCCGCGGCGGATGAGGTCGAGATCGTCCATGGGCACGAAAGAAACCGTGAACTCCTCGACGCCCGCTCTGGCGTACGGTTCGAGCGCGCGGCACACCTGGTCGGGCGTGCCCATCATGGTCACGCCGCGGCTGTTGATCTCGTCCACCGACAGACCCGCGTAGCTCGAGCGCTGGCGCAGCAGCGTCGCGACGCGGTCGATTTCCTGTGGGTCTTCGGAGATCATCGTCAAGAAGAGGGCGCCCGCGCGGATGTGGCTGGTGCGTCCTTGGGCCGCGGCATCGGCGCGGATGGCGGCGAGGCTTTCTTGGTAGAACGCCGGCGTGAAGCCGCCGAGCTGCGGTGCCGCCGGCGACCAGCCGTCGCCCAGGCGCGCGACCCCGCGGCGGATCGAAGGCGACGTGCCGCCGTAGAAGATCGGCGGGATCGACTGCACCGGCTTGGGCCAGAAGTTGACGTCGCGCACGGTATAGTGCTTGCCTTCGTAGGTGACGGGCGAGGCCTGCGACCAGAGACGGCGGATGATCTCGACGCCCTCGGTCATGCGCTCGAAGCGTTCCTTGAACGGCGGGTAGGGAAAGCCGTGCGAGACGTACTCGACTTCCTGGTGGCCGAGGCCCACGCCGAGGGAAAGCCGGCCGTTGGAGATGCGATCCACGGTCGCGCCCCATTTGGCGATGAATACGGGATGGCGCAGTCCGATCGGGGTCACCTGCGGGCCGATGCGCACGCGCTTGGTTGCTTGCGCGAGCGCCGCGAGCGTGCACCAGCAGTCGAGGAAGTACGGGCGCTCGGAGTCCGCGCTCGTGATACCGATGAGGCGCGGCGCCGGCAGGAGCAGGTGATCGATCACGTAGATCGCCGAAAACCCTGCGGCTTCCGCCCTGCGGGCAAGCTCGAGATACCGCTCGAACGGCGTGTCCACGTGCTGCCCGTGGACGTTCAGCTTGAAGGCGAACGTGATCGACACCGGCGCTCCTCGGGATGGCGTTACGCTTGCCTTTTTTAGAGGAGCGCTGTCCGGCGAGCTTTGATGTGAATCAAGGTGCGGGGACGGGTGCGCGTGGCAGCTTTGGGCACGCTCTCACTCTCTCACAGCGGGGCCTCGCCATGTCGAATTTCGCCGACTACAAAGATGCCTTTGAAACGATCAAGCTCGAGCGCACGCCGAGCGGCATCCTGCAAGTGACGTTGCACACCCAAGGCGGGCCGTGGGTGTGGGATGCCCGCGCGCGCGGCGAGAAAGCGGGACTTTCGCACCAGGAGCTGGCGGATGCAGCGTCCGCAATCGCGCGCGATCTCGAAAACCGCGTCGTGATCCTCACCGGCACGGGCGATCAGTTCTCCGGCCCGCCCGCGAGCCGTAACACGATGTCGCGCGGCGACGTGAAGCACTGGGACCGCGTGCAGTTCCTCGGCAACCACACCATGATGGACCTGCTCGACATTCCCGCACCGGTGATCAGTTGTCTCAACGGGCCCGCCTAC
Source organism: Burkholderiales bacterium (assembly GCA_020848435.1). Taxonomy (GTDB): domain Bacteria; phylum Pseudomonadota; class Gammaproteobacteria; order Burkholderiales; family WYBJ01; genus WYBJ01. The sequence continues at coordinate 23,253 of JADLAC010000036.1, forward strand.
CGTCACGCGGAGATCCCGTTCGTCGCCGACATCGTGCTCGCCGCGGACGACGCGTTCATCCAGGACTCCGCGCATTTCCGCAACCGCGTGGTGCCGGGCGACGGCATCGCGGTGCTCTTTCCCTACATGATGGGCATCAATCGGGCGCGCTACTTCCACCTCACCGGGCAGACGCTCGGCGCCGCGGAGCTGAAGGAAATCGGGATGGTGAACGAAGTGATGCCGCGCGAGCGCCTGCTGCCGCGCGCCTGGGAGCTGGCCGAGGAGCTGATCCAGAACAACCCCTATACGCTGCGCTACACGCGCGCGCTGCTCACTGCGCCGCTCAAGATGATGCTGCGCCAGCACCTCCAGTTCGGCCACGCGATGGAAGCGCTGGCGGCTGTGGACGAGTCGTCGCGGCCGTTGTAGATAGGACATCCAGCCTTCGCTGGATCGACGGCAAGCGTTTTCAGCGCTCTCCGGAGGGCGGGTCGACGGCGGCACTTGATCGCCGAGCAGCGTGACACCGGCCAGCGTGTGGAGGCTCTACGCGGTCATCGAGGTGGTGGTACGCTCGATCGAGGAAGCCGCTGTGCTTGAGATGCACTTCGAGCCGAACGATGCGAGCAGATGGACTTGGCGTGTTCGTGAAGGCGGTGCTTTCGCCGCTCACAAGCATCGCAACCAACGGCGCAAGGATGCGCATGCGCCGCCGTATATCGACCATCCGATCGCACTTGCCAGTTTGCTTGCGAACGAAGGCGGCATGAGCGCAAGCGGGCACTGGTCGGTCGCTGGGGTATCCTCGCCCCACCCCGATCGGCGCCATATCCCGGGAGCTCGCGACGATCGATCGAAATGACCTCGAGGAGAGCTGCAAGCATGAAGATCAAGGACGTGGTTTGTGCGTCGGGCCGCTCGGGCTACATGCATCGAGACCTCGCGGCCATCAAGTCCGGCAAGGCCAAGCCCAACGGCAGCCTGTACGAAGGCGCGCCGCTGTCACCCGGCTTCACGCGCATCATCGAGCCGGCGAGCATCGTGTCGGTGATGCTATTGCTCGAGGACGGGCAGGTCGCCTTCGGCGACTGTGCCGACGTGATTCTTGCCGGAGTCGCGGGGCGCGATCCCGCGTTCAACGCTGAGGGCCATATCGACTATTTGCGCACCGAGGTTGCGGACGCGCTGCGTGGCCTGGACGTGGCGCGCTTCCGCGCCAATGCCGAGCGCATGGACGCCTTCAGACGCGGCGGCGAGCGTTTACACACCGCGGTGCGCTACGGCGTGAGCCAGGCGCTGCTGCACGCTACCGCGCTCGCGCACAAGAAAACCATGGCCGAGATCATCGCCGCCGAGTACGGCAGCACGATCTCGACCCAACCCATCCCCATTCTTGCGTCCTGCCACAAGGACGACCCCGGCCAGCTCGACCGCGTCATCTTGAAGCGCGTGGAGCTTTTGCCGCACGCTTCATTCCAGATCGTCGCCGAGCACGTCGGCCTGCGAGGCGAGAAGCTCGCTGCCTTCGTGCGCAACGTCGCGAAGCGCTGCCAGGAGATCGGCGATCCCGACTATGACCCGCGCATCCATGTCGATCTCTACGGCACGCTGGGAGAGCTGTTCTCGATGCAAGTGGAGCCGCTCGTCGACTATCTCGGCAGGCTGCGCGAGGAATCGGCTCCCTACCGGCTGCTGGTGGAATCGCCCATGATCGCGAAGACGCAGCCAGAGCAAATCGCGAAGTTCCGCGCCATGCGCGACGGGCTGAAGACGAAAGGCATCGACGTGGGCATCATCGCCGATGAGTGGTGCAATACGCTGGAGGACATCCGCCTGTTCGCGGGAGCGGGCGCTTCCGACTTCGTGCAGATCAAGACCCCCGACCTGGGCAGCATCCACAACACCATCGAAGCGGTGCTCTACTGCAAGCAAGCCGGCATGGGTGCCTGCCTCGGTGGCACGGCCAACGAGACCGATCACTCGACGCGGATCTCCTGCCATATGGGGCTCGCGTGCCAGCCGGACTTCATGCTCTCCAAGCCGGGACTGGGCGCCGACGAAGCGCTGATGATCCAGACCAACGAGATGGCGCGCACGCTGGCACTGCTCGCGCATCGCAATGGCTGAGGGCGGAGGGTTCCGAATGCAACTCCCCTGCACGCACGCCACCGATCGCGCAAGGCCGCGCTACCTCGGCACCATCGCCATCGGCACCGTCGCCGTCCTGGTCTTCCCTGCGTGGGCGCAACAGGAGTTTCCGCAACGTCCCATCCGCATGATCGTTCCCTATCCGCCCGGGGGGCCCACCGACATCATGGGGCGCCTGACCGCCGAAGTGCTGCAACGCGGCCTCGGCCAGAACGTCATCGTCGACAATCGCGGCGGTGCGGCCACCGCGATCGGCGCCGAGATGGCGGCGCGCGCGCCCGCCGACGGCTACACGGTGCTGGTGTCCTCGGAGACGACCTTCGCAGTGACGCCCGCGCTCAAGGAGAGGCTGCCCTATCACCCGGAGCGCGACTTCGCGCCGGTCTCGCTGCTCACCACCCAGCCCTACGTGCTGGCCGTGACCAACACGCTGCCGGTGCAGTCCGTGTCGCAGCTCATCGCCCACGCCAAAGCGAATCCGGGCAAGCTCGGCTTCGGCTCGGCGGGCGCCGGCAGCGCCAACCATCTCGCCGGCGAGATGTTCAAGCAGGCGGCCGGCATCGATAGCGTGCACATCCCTTACAAGGGCAACGGACCGGCCATCGTCGATCTCATCAGCGGCCAGATCGCCTACATGCTCGGCAGCATCTCGTCGCTCTACCCGCACGCAGCATCGAAGAAGCTGCGCACGGTGGCGGTCGCGGCCGCTCGCCGCTCGGCCACGCTGCCCGAGGTGCCGACCTTCACCGAGAGCGGCATGGTGGGCTACCAGGTAAGCGGCTGGAACTGCATCGTGGTACCGAAGAATACCCCGCCCGCCGTCATCCGGCGTCTCAACGGCGCGATCGTGAGCGGCTTCGCGGCGCCGGACGTGGTCGAGCGGCTGCGCAAGCAGAGCATCGATCCGGCCGTGGGCACGCCCGAGCAGTTGGCCGCGCACATCCAGTCGGAGTTCGCCCGCTATGGCAAGCTGATCAAGTCGGTCAAGCTGAAAGTGGATTGACGCGCAAGGTCCGCGATCGCCGGCGACGATAACTCGAACGGTTCAACGCCCGAGCGCGCCGGTCACGGCGACGACCAACGACGCGCCACGCTGAAAGTGGATTGACGTGGCAACGAGCGCGATCGCCGCGCAGCGCTGCGGTCGAAACGGCTTCATCTCCGAGCGTTGTCCATGCGGGTAGCCGATCCGCTGGACGGTCCGGCTGGACCCGAGAAGATCGGCCCGAGCGCGCGCAGGTCCGCGCAGTCGTCCACGGCGCTCACCGCCTCGACGATGGCCTGGACCCGTGCGCTGTCCATCGTTTCCAACAGCAGGCCGCGAACCTTGCGCACGATGCCATCGGCATCGAGGCTCTCGCGAACGGCCAGATGTTCGAGCGCCTCACCGCTCTTGGTGCGCACGCGCACCAGCGTTTCGATGCGACCGATCGTGTCGCGCGTCTCCAGGCTCACCCGCGACATCAATGCGCGTATCTTCGGATCGAACAGGGTCGCGTCTTCGAAGGCGCGGTAGCCCAGCTCGCGCTGCACGGCGGCAACGGCGAGGCAGAAAGGAAGGCTGAACTTCGCCTGTAGCTCATCGCGCGGGTCCGGGTTCTTGATCATGTAATACGCGCTCGGCGGGACGTAGGCTTCGATCGATTCGATCCGCTCGGCGCCCAGATCATGGCGGCGAACGAGGTCGAGCAGCGCGATGATGCCGGCATGGGCGCTCAGGCAGCAAGCAAACGGCTTGGAGATCGTGCGAAGGATGTACCAATGCTCGCCGAGCCTATCCAGCAGGGCGCGGCGCTCGCCCTCGGTGCCGCGGCCGAACGCGCGTACGAATCCCCATTCGCCCTCAAGCGCGGTGCGGCTGCCGAGGAACTCCCGGCGTGCGAGCAAGGCTGCCAGGATGCCGTTGTGTGCCGCCTTGGCGCCATGCAAGTGCTTTGCCGCGAGCGCTTGGCCTTCCGTGCCATCGATCAGCCCCGCCCCTTGGGTGGCGCCAAGCCCGATCGCGCCCGCGCACTGCTCGGCGTTCAGGCCGAGGAGCTTGGCAGCCGCTGCCGCAGCGCCGATGGCGCCGGCCGTGCCGGTCGAGTGCCAGCACTCGTTGTGCTTGACCCCGAGCGCGATCGCCGTTCTCACGATGACTTCGTAGCCCGCGACGATGGCCTCGATCAGGCGGCGGCCGCCTAAGCCTTCGCGCTCGGCAAGCGCGAAGGCAGCGCTGATGACCGGCAATCCCGGATGGATGCGGCAGTCGAGATGCACGTCGTCGACTTCGTACACGGCCGCTTCGACGCCGTTGAGCAGCGCTGCGTGCAGCAGCGGCAGCCGCAGGCGCTCGCCCACGACCGTGCACTCCGGGGCGCCGCCGAGCTCGACCATGACCTGGCCGAGTCGGCGCGCGGAATCCGCTGCGACGCCCGCCCAGGCCGATCCGATCCAATCGAGCAGCGCAAGCCGCGCGCGGGCAACGACGGCTTCGGGCAAACGCTCATAGCGCAGCTCGGCCACGAAACGGCCGAGCACGCGGGTAGCGCCGGCGAGGTCCGAGGGCCCGGATGCGGCAGCGCCGGCGCCGATCTCAGCGCGATCGTTCATCGCTCAAATCTCCTTGACGTACAGGGGATGAAGGGGCTGCGGCGCGATGCTCCTTGGAAACGCCCTCAAAGTAATGGATGGGGCGAAGGGTTTCAAGCGCGGTGGGGCTAGGAACCAAGGCCATCCCGAGAGCGGACGCCACGCCCACGCCGGCAAACGAGCGCCCCTACGTTGGCGCTGGCTGCTACCCGCGCGGGGGTAGCGGAGGCACGTGCTTTGCGGTTCACGCCTTAGCCGACTATTCGAATTCAGGAGGTTTCCCATGCATGCCGCAACGCCGAGCCGAGCCGTGATGCTCGCGCTAAGTTACTCAGTGATGCTCGCACTGGCGGCGCCGGCCAGCGCCGAACCCGCGCGGGCTGACCAGCGCCTGGTCGCTCAATTGGTGGGCCCGCTGGTGAATCACCGAACCGCCGATCCCTCGGAAACCGAGCGCCAATACAACGACGTGCGCGCCAGCCGCTTGATCGGCATGTTCGTTCGAAACTCGGCCAACGAGAAGCTGGGCCAGATCAAGGATCTCATCGTGGACCTGGGCAGCTCGCGCGTGCATTACGCCGTGCTGGAGTTCGCGGGCGACGTCTTCGTCAGCAAGAAGCTTTTCGTCTATCCGTTGACGGCGTTCAAGCCCTCCGGTGACGGCGAGTTCATGGTTCTCGCCGTCGACAAGGGCAAGCTCTCGGCGGCGCCGGCGTTTTCGTCCGATCAGTGGCCGAACTGGCACGCACGCTCCAAGGAAATCGACCAGTATTTCGGCATCACGCCGTCTTCCGACGCGGGTACCAGCAGGCGCCTCGTCCGAGCGAGCAGCTATCTAGGCGCCGACGTGCGCGATACGCAAGGCAAGGATGTCGGCGACTTGAGCGAGTTGGTCGTGAATGTGAATAACGGTACGGTGCGCTACGCTGTGGTCGCCTTTGATAAGCCATGGTCGATGGATGAGCGCTTGGTGGCTGTGCCTCTCAAAGCTTTTGTCGTGAACGATCAAGGTCAGCTTCGCGTCAATGTCTCGCGCGAGGCCATTGCCAACGCGCCGGGTATCGACCGCCGCGACTGGCCGAAGGCGAACTTGTCGCAAAACGCATGGATCAGCGAGGTTGACCGGTATGCGATGTCGCTGACGATGCCGGCCGGAACGTCCAATCGTGGCACGCGCTCGGAGGCGCAGGGGCCGCGCCAGTAACAAGCGAAGAAGTCGACATTGGGGCGACACGGGCTTTTCGCCGGTCGCCCATCGTGATCGCTCGGCCAACGCGACAGTCCGCAGGCCGAGCGATACGTCTCGAACCTGGCGCTTCAGCCCAACCTCGCGATCCCCTCGCTGAGTCCCTCGAACACACGCAGCTCGAGGCTCGCGCGATCGCGCAGCCCGATCGAGCGTGCGGGGGCGAGGTGTAGGGCCTCGGCGCCGAGGCTGGCCAGCGCATAGCCGATTCGCGGCGGGGGCGCGCCGAGATCGTCGGGGTCGCCGCGCGCGAGATGGGCATCGAGGGTTGCGTGCATCCAGC